>RXJA01000458.1 GCA_003963455.1 Hyphomicrobiales bacterium | reverse complement strand
GCGGCTACGAGGCCTATGCGCGGCTGTTCGCGAAACACCTGGCGCTGGCGCTGCCTTCGGCGCGGGTCACCGTCGAGGTCGTGCCGGCCGCCGACGGCAGGCTGGCGGCCAAGCGCATCGCCGAGGCGCCGGCCGGCGACCTCACAATCGGCCTGTTCGAATCCGCCCTGCTCTATTCCGAGATCGAGAAGGACGACCTCGCGCCGATCACCCTCGCCGCCTTCAAATGGGTCGGCAAGCTGGCGGTCGACGAGCGGCTGATCGTGGCCAGCGCCCGCAGCGGCATCAAGTCGATCGAGGAGCTCGCCGCGCGCTCGGAGCCGGCGATCTTCCCGGCCAGCACCATCGCGTCGCGCAGCGCGTCGGAATGCTACCTGCTCGACGCCCTGCTCGGTCTGCCGATGAAGCCGGTGCCGGGCTATGACGGCGCGCAGCGCAGCCTCGCCTTCCTCAGCGGCGAAGGCCAGGTGATCGTCGGCTCCTATCCCAGCCAGGCCAATATGATCGCCAGCAACGACGCCGTCCCGATCCTGCGACTAAACGCCGTGCCCAACCCGTCGGTGCCGGCAACGGTGCCGCTGCTCAGGGATATCGCGCCGGCGGGCCATGCGGACCTCGTCGAGCTGGTCGAGCTGTCGAACTCGCTCGGCCGCTGGATCGCGGCGCCGCCCTCGATCGCGGACGATGACCTCGCCACCCTGCGCGCGGCCTTCGGCAAGGTGGTGGCCGATCCGGATTTCCTCGCCGAGGCCAGGACGCAGAAGCTCGGGATCGACGCCTTGGGCGGCGCGCAGGTGCAGGAAAAGCTCGGCGCGCTGCTTGCGCGCAAGCAGCAATTGCGCGGCAGCCTCGCCGCGGCGCTGGATTGCGGCCGTCGCCGGGCCGACGGCGCCCGCTCCTGCTGATGCGGGCCGGCCGCAAAGCAGCGCCACGGGTGGCCGCGTGATCCTCCAGTCCCTGCAGGCGCTGTTTGGCGCCAATCTCCTGCCGGCGGTGCTGCTCGGCGTGGCGCTCGGCTTCGTCGCCGGCATCGTGCCCGGCATCGGCGGCAGGATCGGCCTGCTGCTCGCGCTGCCGCTGGCGCTGCTGTTCAGTCCGCTCGGCGGCGCTGTGTTCCTGATCGCGCTGCACGCCGTGGTCCACACATCGGGCTCGATCACGCCCATCGCCTACGGCCTGCCGACCTCGGCCTCGGAGGCGGCGACCGCGATCGACGGCTTCCAGCTGCAGCGCAAGGGCAAGGGCGCCGAGGCGCTGGGCGCCAGCCTGTCTGCGTCGTCGGTCGGTGGCGTGCTGGGCGCGCTCGTCTTCATGGCGGCGGCGCCCGTGGCGCGGCCGGTGATCGGCAGCCTCGGCGCGCCGGAATTCCTGGTGCTGTCGCTGCTCGGGCTGGCGCTGGTCTCCTCGCTCTCCGACCGGCAGCCGAGCGCGGGGCTCGCCGTCGCGGCGCTGGGCGTGCTCGCCTCCACCGTCGGCATCGACGCCCTCACAGCCCAGGCGCGCTACACCTTCGGCCGGCTGGAGCTGTGGGACGGGCTCGACACGATCTCGGTGATCGGCGGCCTGTTCGTCATCCCCGAGATGCTGGCGCTTGCCGGCTCGGCCGACGACAGGCGGCTGCCGCCGACGGTGGCCGAACTGCCGCGCATGCTGTCCGGCATGCTTGAAACCTTCCGGCACAAGATGATCCTCCTGCGCTCGACCATCATCGGCATCGTCGTCGGCATCATGCCGGGCGCCGGCTCCTCGATCGCGGTGTGGATCGCCTATGCCGACGCTTCCGCGCGCCAGGGCGGCGACGTGCCGTTCGGCGAAGGCGCGATCGCCGGGGTGGTGGCGCCGGAGGCGGCCAACAACGCCAAGGAGGGCGGCGCGCTGATCCCCACCGTGTTCCTCGGCATTCCCGGCAGCTCCAGCATGGCGATCCTGCTCGGCGGCTTCGCCATGCTCGGCCTCGATGTCGGCCCCTCGATGCTGACCACGCAGCTGCCGACGGCGATGACCTTCGGCTGGACCGTCATCCTCGCCAACCTCGTCACCATCCCCTTGTTCCTGCTGGTGGTGCCCTATCTGGTGCGCTTCACCGGCATCCGGCCGAAGGCGATCGCAGCCTTCGCGCTGGTTGCCGTCGCCACGGCGGCCGTGGGCACGGCCAACGATCCGTTCGACCTGCCCCAGTTCGCGGCGGGCGGCGTACTGGGCGTGGCGCTCTATCTCGCCGGCCTGCCGCGCGCGCCGTTCCTGCTCGGCTTCATCATCGGCCCGATGGTTGAGAATTCGCTCGCCAAGACCATGCAGGTGTTCGGGCCGGAAGCGGCGCTCAGGCCCGGCGTGCTGATCCTGGGCGCGGCGCTTCTCATCGTGCTCTGGCGGCTGCGGCGCCCCCGCGAGGGCGCGCAGGGCGTCGCGAAGCGCTCGCGCCCGATGGCGTTCGCCACGCTTGCCGGCATGGCGCTGGTCGGGCTGGCGGCCATCGCCGCCGCGCTGCATTTCGAGGGGACGTCCAAGATAGCGCCGATCGTGGCCGCGGTGATCCTGGTCGCCGCGGCGCTGTTCACGTTCCAGCGCGTCGGGCGCGAGCCGCCCGGACCGTCGCCCTCGATGTCGCCTCGCATGAGCCTGGCCTTCTCGCTGCTGCTCGCGGCCGTGCCGGTGATCGGGCTGATGCCGGCATCGCTCGGCTTCCTCGTGCTAATGCGCAGGACCTACGCCGAGCGCTGGCTGTGGCTGCCGGCGATCCTGGCCGCCGTCGCCATCTTCCAGGCGCTTATGGTCGAAGGGCTGATCGGCAGCCCGCTGCGATTCGGCCTCTTCGGGACCGGGATCTTTCGCTGAGGCCGCTTCAGACCTTGAATCACGAAGGCGCCGCAAGCCTTTGTTCCGGCGACTGTTCGCCAGGCGCGGCGAGCACCGCCAGCACCCGCTTGCGCCTGTAGCGCGGGCGATCGCCGCCGCCGATCTCACACACGATCTCTTCGAAATGCGTGAGCGGCAGCGGCCCGCCCGCAAGGAGGCCCTTCAGCTCGTCGGCAGTCCTGAACTCGCCGACGCGGCTCTCGTCGTCGTGGAGCGCACGCTCCAGCCGCTTCATCACGGCGCCGGGGTCGACCGCGACCTTGATCTCGCCGCGCTCGGCCATCGCTCCGAACAGCGCGTTGGCGGCGCCGCGCTTGGCGATGTCGGCCCTGGTCTCCTGGCTCGTGCGCGTCTTGATGCGGTTCGAAAACACCATCGCGCCGCCGGGCTTCAGCCAGGAGCCGAGTTCCTTCAGCACCGCCGGCTGCAGGCTGCTGTCGATGAAGCGGAAGACGCTGTGCATGACCAGGATGTCGGCCGGGAATCTTTCCCCGAGCGCCGTGAGGTCGACCGCCGCGCTGGCGAAATCGAGACCATGCTCCGCGGCGAAATGCCGGCACAGGAGAAGCGGCGTCGGGCACAGGTCCAGCACCGTGAAGCGGCAACGCGCCAGCGCCTCGTCGCCAAGCAGGGACACGGCGTGGGCAACGGTCGCGAGCACGCCGGTGTCGGCCGAGCCGGCAATGACGATGTCCAGCCTGCCGGGCTGTTCCGCGAGGCGACGGCCGACAAGGCCCTTGAGCAGCGCGACCAGCTCCGGCCGGTCGGAATCGATGCCGAAGCGCTCGCCGGTCGCGCGGTGGGCGACGCAGCGTATGTGATAGTCAGCGCAGTCACGGCAATGGCGTGGTGCGATCTCGAGCACGCGCTGTAGGTTGCTGGCGAGGTCCTCGCCAAAGGTGACCGGATCGCTGAGGTGGTTCGTGCTTGCCACTATTCTGGGTCCTTGCCGTGTTTCGCGCGCCCGGTGACGCTGTCGAGAATCCGCCGCCCGAGGCTCGCCGGCAGCCGCGTGCGCGGCAGGTGCAGGTCGTGCGCGCGCGGCCTTATCTCGGGAAAGCCGATCCGGCCGCGCCGGTGCGGCGTGTCGATCGCCCGAAGGGCCGCCACGAAGCGCTCGCGGATCAACGGGCGGCGTTCGCTGCGGCCATCGCTCTTGCCGAAATTGGGAAAGCTCGGGTTGGAGTTGATCTCATAGACCTGCAGGCGGCCCCGGTGAAAGCCATAGTCGACACGGCCGAAGTCCAGCCCGCCGATGCGGAAGGCCCGCGCCAACTGTTCGGCATGCGGGTTCTCGCGGATGAAGGCCAGCTCCTCCTCGATCTCGGCCGGCCCGATCGCGGCGGAGTTCTTCTTGACCACCCAGTGCTCGGAGCGCATCAGGTGCTGCGGCACGATCGCGCCGCCGACGTTGAAGGCGCCGTATTTGCGATGGACGCCCTTCGCATCCGGCTCGCCGACATAGCCGACGGCGATGCGGCCCTTCAGCCCCTTGCCGACGCGGCGCAGCTCGGCAAGCGCCTGGTCGAACTCAGCGTCGGAGGCGATGATGCCGGTCTCGGGTCCGCCATAGCCGTCCTCGGCGCGCAGGAAGACGGGGAACCTCTCCGGCCGCGCGCCAGTATCGAGGCGCTGGACGTCGAAGTCGTTGACGCCCTCCTCCCTCAGCCTGCGCAGCAGCGGAACGCGCTCCAGCGCATGAAGCGGGTGGTTGAGGATGCGGATCTCGGGCGCGGCCGCTTGCAGCCTCAGCGCCACCGCGCCGGCGCAGTCGAGCTCATAGCGGGTCAGGCGATCGAAATCGGTGAAGATTATATGCGCGATCGGCGCGGCGCGCTCGAAGAACAGCTCCTCATAGGTGAGGTAGGACAGGCGCCCGCGCGCGTCCGCGCCGAGGCCGCGGATCAGGCCCTGAATCGTCGTGCTGAACCGGGCGGTGACGACGTAGACGATCATGCGGGGCGTGTTCCCTCGGCTCTGCCGGGGATTGCCCCGGTTCAGCCGGACTGGCAGAGATTGCGTTGGCGCTGCGGAACCATTCTCTGGTACCTGAGGAAGGTAGCAATCGTCTTCTAGCCCAGGATCCTAGCGCGCGAAACCCGGCATGCCTGATTTCAACCTGGCCTTCTACTGCTACCCGAAGAAGGAAGCGATCGAGGATTTCCGCCGGGCCGGGGCGCTGATCTCGGCGCGCGCACCCGAAATCAATGTCAGCGTGCTGTCGACGGCTTCCGCGCTCGCGCCGCTCAGGACGGCGGCGCTCGCCAGGCGGCCGACGCTGGCCGTCGAAATGGACAGGGTGAAGCTGCTCCAGCCGCTGCGCGGCGCGCGGCTCGCCCATCAGCGCATGGGCAAGATCAGGCAGCTCGCGGCGCTGGAGGCGGCGGGCCTGCCGATCCCGAAATGGATCGAGATCGCGCCCGGCACGAAGCTCGATCCGGCGGCATGGGGGCCCTATGTCGTGGTGAAGCCATCGCGCGGCGCGCGCGGCGCCTATGTGCGCATCACCAAGACGGGCCGTGTGCGCTACATGGAGCCATCCGAATATCCGCAGGACCATCCGGGCCGTCGCGCGCCGATGATTGCCCAGCAATATATCCATACCGGCCCTTGGCCGACCGCCTACCGCGTGCTCACCTATCTCGGCAGGCCGCTGGCGGCGATCCGCTACGAAGGCAGGAAAGACGTCAATCCGGTGCCAAGTCCCGATGGCTTCCGGCTCGCGCCGGGCGCCTCGATCATCGCCTCGGCCAAGGGCTGCACGATCGCTCTGACGGCGGAAACGGACATCCTCGAGCTCGCGGCGCGCGCGCATGCCGTCTTTCCGACCATTCCCTCGCTTGGCGTGGACATGCTGCGCGACGAGGCGACGGGCAACCTTCATCTCATCGAGATCAACCCGTCCGGCAACAGCTGGATGCTGCGCGGACCGGCCGGGCGCAACGTGCAGCAACAGTTCGGGCTTGATTTCCACGCGCAGTTCGGCGCGCTCGACATCATCGCCGAAGCCTCGATCGAAGCCACCCGCCGGCTGGCGGTGTGACTCACACCGGTTGCTCGCTCCCGCAATGCCGCGAGGCACCTCGGACTAGCTGACCACTTCGCGATATGCTCGCACTTCTCCGTCCTGCCCTCGGACAAGCCATGTGTCTCCATCCCTCCCCTCGATATGGCTCGCGGCCAGCGGCACCTTGCCGCCGCCGTCGGGCAGGTCGATGACATAGGTCGGGCTGCAGATGCCGGAGAGGCGCCGGCGCAGCTCCGCCACCAGCACCTGGCCCTGGGCGATCGTGGTGCGGCGGTGCGCCATGCCGCGCGCGAGATCGCCATGGTGGAGGTAATAGGGTTTGACGCCGAGCCGGTACATCAGCTCGCGGCAGAGTTCTTCCAGCACCTCGACCTTGTCGTTGACGCCTTTCAGCAGAACGCTCTGGTTGAGCAGCACGAAACCCGCCAGCCGCATGGCGCGGCAGGCCGCCTCGGCGGCTTGCGTGAGTTCGCGCGGGTGGTTGAAGTGGGTCACCACCGTTACCATCAGCCTGCCCTGCAGCGCCTCGACCAGGCCGGGCGTGATGCGCGACGGCAGCGCCACCGGCACGCGGGTATGTATGCGCAGAAGCCTGAGATGCGGGATCGCCTCGAGGCGGGCGCGGATTTCGGCCAACGCCTTGTCGGGCAACGACAGCGGATCGCCGCCGGTCAGGATCACCTCGCGGATTTCCGGGCGCCCGGCGATATAGGCCAGCGCCGGCTCCAGCGCTTCACGCGTATAGCCGCGGCCGATGGACGTCAGCGATTCCTTGCGGAAGCAGAAGCGGCAATAGACGGCGCATTGATAGGTCGGGAACAGAAGAACGCGGTCGGCATGGCGATGGGTCAGGCGCGGCACCGGGCTGAATTTATGGTCGCCGATCGGGTCGTCGAGCTCGCCCTCGGCGGCGACAAGCTCGTCCGGCAAGGGGATCACCTGGGCGCGGATCGGATCGTTCGGGTCGCTCCAGTCGATCAGGTCGAGATAGGGTTTGGGCACGCGCACCTTGTGGGCGGCGGCGGCCTCCTGCGCGGCGGCGCGCTCGGCGGGCGACAGCGGCAGCGGGGCCAGGTCGCGGACATGGCGCACGCCGGCCCGGATTTCGGCCTGCCAGGCGGCGTCGGGGGCCGGTTGTTTGAGATCGATGGTCATTGAATTCCCGTGACGGATTTGCGCGGGATATCGGCTGGATGGGCGGCGCGGTCAACACCGCCGCCGCCCCGGATTGTCACACGCCGCGTTCTGTCGCGTATCGGCGGCTGCCTCACCGCTCGAACTTCGCGATCGCCTCCGCGGTCACCGGCGTGAAGAAATTCACCAGATTGCCGTCGGGATCGCGGAACAGAAGCGAGCGGTTGCCCCAGGGCATGGTGGTGGGCGCCTGCACCAATGCGCCGCCGATGTAACCGCCCAGCCGACGATACTCCTCGTCGACGTCGGCGACGCGGAACTCGACGATCGCGCTGCGGTTCTCGGCGGCGCTCGCGACATGGTCGCCGCCGAAGAGCCGAAGGGTGCGCGTGCTGCCGATCGCCAGCGTACCGACTTCGGTGATCAGCTCGGCAAAATCCTCCGTGTAACGAGTGAGCTTCGCGCCCGTGACCGCCTCGTAGAAGTCGACGAGCCGCTCGACGTCGGCGGTGATGATGCGGGTGGAAACGAAATTCATTCTGGTCTTCTCCGTGGATTGGCTGCGGAGCCCTTCTCCGTCGGCTGACTGACGAAGAAATCTTCGCGGCTGGCCGACGAAGAAATCTTCGCGGCTGGACGCCCGTTCAGGCGCCATGCGCGACTTGTGGACCGGCCCTGCTGCCACCATAGTGGCAACAGGAGACATGCCTTGCGCCGTGCCGACAGACTGTTCCAGATCATCCAGATCCTGCGGCGCTCAAGCCGGCCGATCACGGCCAGCCAGATCGCCGAGGAGCTCGAAACCTCGCGACGCTCGGTCTACCGCGACATCGCCGACCTCATCGGACAGCGCGTGCCGATCCGCGGCGAAGCCGGTCTCGGCTATGTGCTTGACCGCGACTACGACATGCCGCCGCTGATGCTCACGCCGGACGAGTTGGAGGCGGCGGTGCTCGGCGCGCAATGGGTGGCCGACAAGGGCGATGCGGTGCTGGCCGGTGCCGCGCGCGACCTGATCGCCAAGATCGCCACCGTCGTGCCCGAGCGGTTGCGCCCTTTCGTCAGCCAGCCCAGCGTCGGCGCGCCGCTCAGCCGCGCAAGCCTGCCCGACGGGCTGGACATCGCGCGGGCGCGGGCCTCTATCCGCAAGGGCCACAAGATCCGCATCCGCTACCGCAACGAACAGGGCGACGAGAGCGAGCGCGTCATCTGGCCGACGATGATCGGCTATGCCGAGACCGTGCGGCTGCTCGCCGCCTGGTGCGAGTTGCGCCAGGATTTCCGCCACTTCCGCACGGACAGGATATCGGCCGCGACGTTTCTCGACGAGCGCATCGGCTGCCGTCCCGCCGAGCTGCGCAGCCGTTGGAAGCGGCACATGGAAGCACAGGGCATTCAGCTGCCGCAAGGCTAGATGTCGGCGTAGATCTCCAGCACATTGCCATCGGGATCGCGAAAAAACAGCGTGCGATGGCCCCATGGCTGGTCGGTCGGTTCGCTTTCGATCGCCACGCCCTTCCCACGCAACGTCTCGGCGCATTGATCGACCTGGGCTGGCGTCACGCGGAAGGCCAATTGCACGGAAAGCGCGCTCGCCGGTGTCGGCGCGTCATTGAACATCACCCCGCGCTCCGTGAGCGCCAGAAGGCTCGAGCCGACCTGGTAAGCTGTCCAACTCTCGCCCAGGCGCGAATGGACCGCAAAGCCCATGACGTCCTCATAGAAGCTGCGCATGGCCTTCATGTCGCGGGCAAACACGACGGTGTAATCGATATTCCTAATGTTCTTCAGCGCGTTCATGGTCGAGACCTCAGTCTGGCGCCGGGTCTTGGCGCGGCATGGTTGTCCGATACGCCGCCTCATTTATACTGGTAGCAAGGTGGTACAAGATGAGCGGCGCTGCTGGTAGCGCCGCTACCCCTTTCGAGGCGCAGCATGCTGGAGCAAAGCGCGGAGATGGACAGGCGCAAGGAACTTGGCCGCTTCCTGCGCGCCATGCGCGAACGCGTCGAGCCGTCGCGGCATGGCATCCGCACCGGCACGCGACGGCGCGCAAGCGGGCTGCTGCGCGAGGAAGTGGCACTGCTCGCCGGCATCAGCGCCACCTGGTACACCTGGCTGGAACAGGGCCGCGAGGCCAACCCCTCCGCCTCAGTGCTCAATGCGCTGGCCGATGTGCTGAAGCTGCTGCCGGTGGAGCGGGTGCACCTCTTCAAGCTTGCACGACCGGAAAGGCTGCCCGAGGCTGCGTCGGCGGGCGACGCCTCGGCCGACCCGCGCATCGCCAAGCTGCTTGCCGCGCTTTCTCCCAACCCGGCCTATGCGCTGAACCGTGCCTGGGATTTCATCGCCTGGAACAACCAGGCGGCCGCCCTGTTCGGCGGTTTCGATCCGGCCGTGTCGACGAAGCGCAATCTGCTCGCACGGCTTTTCCTCGACCCGGCCTGGCGGACTTTGTTCGCCGATTGGGAGATCGTGGCGCGCTCGGCGATCGCGCAGTTCCGTGCCGCCACGGTCGGCTGCGCGTCGGCTGCCGACATCCACGCCGTGCTCGATCCACTCAAGGCGCTGAGCCCGGAGTTCGCGCGGCTATGGGCAGAGATGCGGGTGGAGGAAGCGCCGATCTGGTCGAAGCGGCTGGTCGGGCCGAGCGGCGAGGTCGTGACCTATGATTACTTCATGTTGACGCCGGCGGGTGTCGGCAAGGAAATGACCATCAGCCTTTATCGGAAACGTGGGTAGGCAGTTCACACGATGATTCCGATACGGGTGCCAACCTGCTGGCGGAAAAGGCTTTTGATGGGGGTGCCGTAGCGCCTGACCTCGATCGCCTACTACGCCCCTCGACTTTCGCAGCAATCGACCCGCGCGGTGTTTTCGGGCAATCTCCCTCGGCGGCGATCATGGGGAGATGATCCGCCACCAAGGGAGGATCGCCATGACCGACACACCAGCTGCGCCGCCGCGCTACGAAGATGCTGTAGAGCGCTTCCGCATCGAGGATGAGATCGCGCGCCTGCACGGCAATCCGGCCACCGGCATCAACGCCTATGTCGAATGCTGCGGCCGCTATACCGGCGCGAACCGGCTGGCGCTGCGCGCGATCTCGGCCACTGGAGAACTGCGCGAATACTCCTTCGACGACCTTGCCGACATGTCGGGCCGCGTCGGCACACTGCTCAAGCAACTCGGCGTCGGCCCCGGCGATGTCGTTGCCGGCATGCTGCCGCGCATTTCAGAGCTGGTGGCGCTGATCCTCGGCACGTGGCGCGTCGGCGCGGTCTACCAGCCGCTGTTCACTGCCTTCGGGCCGAAGGCCATCGAGCACCGGCTGAGCTACAGCAAGGCGAAGCTGGTGGTGACCAACCCCGCCAATCGCGGCAAGCTCGACGAGGTGGAAAACCATCCGCGCATCGCCACTATCCTCGCTCCCGGCGACGCCTTACCCGCAGGCGATATCGACTTCCGCGCGGCGCTGGCCGCCGCCTCCCCCGACTGCGAACCGGTGATGCGCAAGGGCTCGGATCTGTTCATGATGATGTCGACTTCCGGCACCACCGGGCACCCGAAGGGCGTGCCGGTGCCGCTCAGCGCGTTGCTGGCCTTCGGCGCCTATATGCGCGACGCGATCGGGCTCACGCCCGACGACATCTTCTGGAACATCGCCGATCCAGGCTGGGCCTACGGGCTCTACTACGCCATCACCGGGCCATTGCAGCTCGGCATCGCCACCACCTTCTACGAAGGCGCCTTCAACGCCAGGAGCACCTACGACATCATCGAGCGCCTCGGCGTCACCAGCCTTGCCGGCTCGCCGACGGCCTATCGCCTTCTGATGGCTGAAGGCGCGGAAGCCGCCGCCCGCGTCAAGGGCAGGCTGCGCGTGGTGAGCAGCGCCGGCGAGCCCCTCAACCCGGAAGTGATCCGCTGGTTCGAAGCCAATCTCGCAGCACCCATCCACGACCATTACGGCCAGACCGAGAACGGCATGATGGTCAACAACCATCATGGGCTTGCCCATCTTGTCCGCGCGGGCTCGGCCGGTTTCGCCATGCCCGGCTACCGCATGGTGGTGCTGGATGACGAAGGCAACGAGCTCGGCCCCAATCAACCGGGTGTGCTTGCCGTCGACATCGCCAAATCACCGCTGCGCTGGTTCAGCGGCTACCACCAGGCGGAGACGCCGGCGATCGCCGGCGGCTATTACCGCACCGGCGACACGGTCGAGTATGAGCCGGACGGCTCGGTCTCCTTCATCGGCCGGGCCGACGACGTCATCACCTCGTCCGGCTACCGCATCGGGCCTTTCGATGTCGAAAGCGCGCTGATCGAACATCCGGCGGTCAACGAGGCGGCCGTCGTCGGCGTGCCCGATCCGCAGCGCACCGAGATCGTCAAGGCCTTCGTGGTGCTGGCGCCGGCCTTCAAGGGCAGCGAAGCGCTGGCCGAGGAGCTCGCCCAGCACGTGAAGAAGCGGCTCTCGGCGCATTCCTATCCGCGCGAGGTCGAGTTCGTCAGCGAGCTGCCGAAGACGCCGAGCGGCAAGATCCAGCGTTTTTTGCTGCGCAAGGCCGAGGTGGAGAAGCGCAAGGCGGAATAAAGATTTGTGCCCGCCGTGATTTCCGCCACGCAAAAGCCGCCAAGTCGGGCGATGGCTCGCAAGGGCTCTTGATCGCTAATTTGGGGTTGCAGCATGCGGTTGGTCTTAACGCTTCTCATTGCACTGGCGGGTGGAGCGGCGGTCGCCGCCTCGCCGGAAGACGACTATATCGCGGCGCGCGACAAGGCGATCGCCGACATCACCGCGCAGGAAAGCGCAAATACGCCAATCGAAACCATCGACGCCCAGAACGAGAAGGCGCTCGCCGATCTCCAGCAGCGGCTCACCGCCATTCTCGGCCCGCTTTCGGTCAAGGATTTTCCCACGACCGGCACGAGCAACATTCAAAGCCTCAACGCTTCCGATATCGGCTACGGCATGCTCGACGGCTTGCGGTATGCCCAGAACGATGAAGGCCCGAGCATCGTCGCCTCGACGCGCGGGCTGACCGAGCGCTGGCTCAAGTCGAAGTCGGCCGAGACGGAGGCGGATTTCAAATTGCCGACCGACATCGGCGCAGCGCTGAAACTCGACAATTTCTACACCCAGGCGATCGGCAGCGACGCCGCGTTCTCCGGCACGCTCGACTTTCCGCTGAAGAAGCCCGAGGGCGCGGACATGGCGTTTGCGCGGCTTGGCGGCTGGACCCAGGATATCGGGCCGATCTACGAGCAGCGTGTCGTCGTGTCGGTCGTCAAGGGCGACCGCGTGCTGATCGCCGAGGCCCCAGCCTCCCCCGCCGTGCCGAAGATCGCGCAGTGCGATTCGATCTGGGCGGCCGCCGACGCCGCCGCGCAAAAAGCCCAGCAGGCCGACCAGGGTTCGGACGAGGAGTCGTCGGCTTCCGATCCGGCCAACGCCGCCTGGGAAAAAGGCGACGCCGACTACCGCGCCTGCATGGCCCAGCGCCTGCCCGACGATCCCTCCTTCCCGGCGCTGCTCAAGCAGGCGCAGGATCTTGCCGACGGAATGGCGGGCAAGTAAGCCGCCGGAGCGGTTGCAGGAAAGGTACGCGGCGGTTTTTCTCAGCTCGCGTTGGCGCGCAGGTTCCGTCGCGGGACACGCCGCGGAGCGGGACGTGCCGCCTCCGCGATGATCCCGTTGGCCGGGGGCACGGCATCCTTGCGCGATCTGGCGTCCGTCACGCGATGCAGCCGCTCGTAGGGCAGCAATTCCCGGATGCGGGCATTGAGCGCCTCGACCTCCGCGTGCAGATCCTCGCATTCCTGCTTCTGGATATCGAGCTGGATCTGCTCGGATGCCTGCTGCAGCGAAAGCTGTGAGAGATTGGTGCTGACCACCGA
>RXJA01000469.1 GCA_003963455.1 Hyphomicrobiales bacterium | reverse complement strand
AAGGTTGGACAGCACCACATTGGCGCGCGCGCGCGCCGCCGGCAGGTTGATGTGCGGGGCGTATTTGGTCGGCGCCTTGAACAGGCCGGCCAACATCGCCGCCTCGGCGAGGCTCAGGTCCTTGACGCTCTTGCCGAAATAGAAATCCGCGGCCGCCTCGATGCCGAACGTGCCGCCGCCCATATAGGCGCGGTCGAGATAGAGCTGCAGGATCTCCTTCTTGGACAGGTTCGCCTCCAGCCACAGCGACAGGAAGGCTTCCTTGATCTTGCGCTCGAGGGTGCGCTCGTTGGACAGGAACAGGTTCTTGGCGAGCTGTTGTGTGATGCTGGAACCGCCCTGGACCACCGAATTGGCGCGCATGTTCTCGAAGAGCGCGCGCGACAGGCCGAGCACATCGATGCCATAGTGGTCGAAGAAACGGCGGTCCTCTGTCGCCAGCACCGCCTTGATCACGATGTCCGGCATCTCGTCCACCGGCACGGAATCGCGCTGGATGATGCCGCGCTGGCCGATCTCGTTGCCGTAACGGTCGAGGAAGGTGACGGCGAAGTCGCCCTGGTTGCGCCAGTCGCCGGTGGTGATGTCGAAGGCAGGCATGGCGAGCGCGAGCAGCACCACGAAGCCGCCGGCGCCCATGGTGAAGCCCTCGCTCAGCACCTCGATGATGGCGCGGCGCCAGCCATGCACGCGGAAACGGCGCGAGAAGATGGTCGCCGCTTCCCAGAATTCGCGCGCTTTGAAACCGATCTCGTAGAGCGAGGTATCGAGCCACGCGTCCACGGCAAGCAGCGCCGAGGCGATCCGGCCTCTTCTCTTGCTTGGTTTCGAAGGACTTGCCATTTCAGACTTCCGCCCCAACGCACTTTCGCCCGGAAACTGCATGGACAGTTCCGAGCGCCACCCCTGCAAGACTAATCGACCATTTTAGCACTGCTCACAAGGGCAGCGAAGCAACAGCACAAGCTTTGTTGATTGGTGACGCCCTGGCCGTGAACGGCCTCGATATCACCGCGCCGCGATGAAGCGCATGAAATGCGCCACATCCGCCTCGCTCGGCTCCAGGCCGGTGAAGGAGCGCAGATAGGCGGCGAGGTGGCTGACGCGCGCCTCGACCGGCTCCTTGAGGTCGAGCACGTAATAACCGATCTGCATGTAATAGAGCACGCGGGCGCGGATAAAGGCGTCCTCGTCGTCATAGCCATGCCGGCGGTACATGTCGCGGATGGCTGTCAGACGGTCGTCGTCGGCCTGGTCGATCATGCGCCGCACGTCAGCCGAGCGCCTGGCCCATTCGCGCACGGCGAAATCGAGCCTGGGGTCGAACAGGCGTTCGTCGGCCCAGCATTCGAACACGTTCATCACGCCCATGATGATGGTCTCGGCCGGACGCCGGGCGCGCTCCACGATCGCCGTGGTGTTGGTGTCGTGCCAATGCTTGAGCAACTGGTCGAGCAGGTCCTGCCGGCTGTTGAAATACCAGTAGAAGCTTGAGCGCGAGACGCCGAGCTTCTGGCCGAGCGTCAGCACGCGCACGTTGCCGATGCCGTCTGAGATCAGCGTCTCGAGCGCCACATTGATCCAGTCCGAACGCGTCACCTTGATATTGCCGGGCGTCGATTCGGCCTGGGGAGCGGTCATGGTCATGAGCCAACAAGTGGCATGGCGCGAAGCCGCGCGCAAGCTCTGGACATAAGTGTCTAGACACTTCTGTCCATTGAATGTAATGTGAGGCGTCCAACGAGAGGGAGAGGCTCGTGAAGTCGCATTACCGCGCGGTCGTCATCGGGGGAGGCGTGGTCGGCGCCTCGGTGCTCTATCATCTGACGCGCTTCGGCTGGAGCGACGTGGCGCTCATCGAGCGCGCCGAGCTGACGGCCGGCTCCACCTGGCATGCGGCAGCCGGCTTCCATGCGCTCAACGCCGATCCCAATGTCGCGGCGCTGCAGGATTACACGATAAAACTCTACCGCGAGATCGAGGCGGAGTCCGGCCAGAATGCCGGCCTGCATATGACCGGCGGCGTCAACATGGCGAGCGATCCGCAGCGCTGGGAGTGGCTGAAATCGGCCTGGGCGGTGTTCCAGTCGGTCGGCATCGAGACGGCCCGCCTGGTGACGCCGGACGAGATCAAGCAGATCTGCCCGATCGTCGATGTCAGCGACGTGCTCGGCGGCCTCTATGATTCCAACGAGGGCCATCTCGACCCTTACGGCACGACGCATGCCTATGCGGGCGCCGCCAGGAAGCGCGGCGCCGAAATCATCCTGCGCAATCGCGTCGTCGAGCTGAAGCAGCGCGCCGATGGCGGCTGGGACGTCGTCACCGAGAAGGGCACGATCGTCGCCGAGCATGTCGTCAATGCCGGCGGCCTGTGGGCCAAGCAGGTCGGCCTCATGGCCGGCGTCGACCTGCCGGTGACGCCGATGGAGCACCATTATTTTGTCACCGAGGACATTCCGGAGGTCGCCGCCCTCGACAAGGAACTCGGCCTCGCCGTCGATCTCGACGGCTTTTCCTACCTGCGGCAGGAGCGAAAGGGCGTCCTGCTCGGCGTCTACGAGCAGAACCCGAAACATTGGAACATGGACGGCGCGCCCTGGGACTACGGCATCGAGTTGATCCCCGAGGACATCGACCGCATCAGCCCGGAGCTTTCCAAGGCCTACCAGCGCTTCCCCTGCCTGGCGAAGGCCGGCATCCGCAAGTGGGTCAACGGCGCCTTCACCTTCACGCCGGACGGCAATCCGCTGGTCGGCCCGGTGCGCGGCTTGAAGAACTATTGGGTCGCCTGCGGCGTGATGGCCGGCTTCAGCCAGGGCGGCGGCGTCGGCAAGTCGCTGGCCGAGTGGATGATCCATGGCGAGCCGGAGGCCGACATCTTCGGCATGGATATCGCCCGCTACGGCGCGTTCGCCGCCAACCGCGAATATCTGCGGCAAACGACGGGCCAGTTCTATGCCCGCCGCTTCGTCATGACCTTCCCCAATGAGCGTCTGCCGGCAGGCCGGCCCTTGAAGCGTCCCGGCGCCTATGACGGCATAAGCGCCGCCGGCGCCGAATGGACGGCATCGTGGGGACTGGAAATCCCGGCCTATTTCGCGCCGATGGGCTTTCGCGAGGAAACGACGCTGAAGCGCTCCAACGCCTTCGACATCGTCGGCGACGAGGTGCTGCAGGTGCGCCGCGCCGCCGGCCTCGTCGATACCACGGCCTTCTCGCGCTATGCCGTGTCGGGCCCCGGCGCCGAGGCCTGGCTCGACCGGCTGCTCGCCTGCCGGCTGCCGAAACCCGGCCGCGCCAAGCTTGCGCCGATGCTCGGGTCCGACGGCCGGCTGAAGGGCGATCTCACCGTGCTCAATTGGGGCGGCGAATATTGGATCATGGGTTCCTATTATCTGCGCGAATTCCACATGCGCTGGTTCGAGGCGCATCTGACGGATGGCGTTGCCGTGACCGACATTTCCGATGCCATGTCCGGTTTCCTCGTCACCGGACCGAACGCAAGGAAGATCGTCGAGCGCACCACGCATCAGGACCTCTCCGTCAAGACCTTCCCCTTCATGGCTTGCGGTAGGTTCGACATCGGCATGGTTCGTGCCCGGGTGGCCCGGCTCTCCATCGCCGGCGAGCTCGGCTTCGAGATCAACTGCCCGGCCACCCTGCATTCGACCCTGCGCGAGACCCTGCTTGCCGCCGGCGAAGACCTCGGCCTGGCCGAGATCGGTTATTATGCGTTGAACGCGCTCCGGCTGGAGAAGAGCTTCGGCATCTGGTCGCGCGAGTTCACCCAAGGCTACACGCCCGGCCAGACTGGGCTCGACCGTTTCATCGCTTTCGACAAGGGCGATTTCATCGGCCGGCAAGCCGCGCTCAAGGAGCGCGAGGCCGGCGTCTTGCGACGGATCGTGACGCTCGAGGTCGACGCCGTCGACGCCGATGCCAGCGGCTTCGAGCCGGTCTGGTCCAAGGGTCGGCGCGTCGGCTTCGTCACCTCCGGCGGCTATGGCTACACGGTCGGCAAGAGCGTCGCCCTGGCGTTGCTCGATGACGAATTCGCCGGGGAGGGGACCGAGCTTTCCGTCCACATTGTCGGAGTCGAACGGCCTGCGCGCGTCATCGCGGCTTCGCCCTACGATGCTGAAGGCAAGGCGATGCGGCAATGAGGAGGAACCGCCATGACTGAGGAGGCAGCACGCGATCTGAGGCGCGAACGCCGCCGCGGACGCACCGGCGAGGCCGGCAGCGAGTCGAGCCGCCGCCCGAACTACCATTCGCTGAAGAACGTGTTTGAGCCGCAGCCGGTCTTTTCCACGGACCAGGTCGCCGCGATCCATGATACGGCGCTGCGCGTGCTGGAGGAACTCGGCATCAAGGTGCTGCTGCCCGAGGCGCGGGCGATCTATGCCAAGGCGGGCGCGCTGGTCGACGAGGACAGCCAGATGGTCAGGATCGGCCGCGATATCGTGACGGCCGCGCTTGCGTCGGCGCCGCGCTCGATCCCGGCGCGGGCCGGGGACCGTTCCCGCGATCTCGATCTCGAGCTCGGCACCATGACGTTCCTCGCCGGCTGCGGCGCCCCCAACGTCACCGATCTTGAGCGCGGCCGGCGGCCGGGGACGCTTCAGGCTTTCGAGGATTTCATCCGTCTGGTGCAGCATTTCGACGTGCTGCATATGCTCGGCCCCTGCGTCGAGCCGCAGGACGTCGACACGCGCTTTCGCCACTATGCCACCGGCCGGGCGCAACTGACTCTGTCCGACAAGGTGCCTTTCGTCTTTGCCCGCGGCACGCCGCAGGTCGAGGACAGTTTCGAGATGGTCCGGCTGGCGCGCGGCCTGTCCGAGGACGAGTTCGTGAACAGCGCCCATAGCTACACGGTCATCAACACCAACTCGCCGCGCCAGCTCGACATCCCGATGGCGCAGGGCATCATCGACTTTGCGCGCGCCGGCCAGATATCGATCATCACGCCCTTCTGCCTGGCGGGCGCCATGGCGCCGATCACGGTAGCGGGCGCGCTGACGCTGCAGCACGCCGAGGCATTGGCCGGTCTGACGCTCGCCCAGATCGCGCGCGCCGGCGCGCCGGTGGTCTATGGCTCCTTCTCCTCCAACGTCGACATGAAGTCTGGGGCGCCGGCCTTCGGCACGCCCGAGCATGTCAAGGCCACGCTTGGCGCGGGCCAGCTTGCGCGTTTCACCGGCCTGCCATGGCGCTCCGGCGGCGGCAGCGCCGCCAACGTTTCCGACGCGCAGGCAGCGCATGAGACGCAGTTCGCGCTGTGGGGCTCGGTGCTTGCGGGCGCCACCGTCTGCATCCATGCCGCCGGCTGGCTGGAAGGTGGCCTGAGCGTCTCCCTGGAGAAGCTGATCACCGACATCGAGGCGCTGCAGACGGTTGCGGAGCTTTGCCAGCAAACGCCGGGCGACGTAGATGCCATCGGCTTCGAGGCCATTGCCGAAGTGCAGCCCGGCGGTCATTTCTTCTCTGCGGCCCATACGATGACGCGCTACCGCACCGCCTTCTACGAGCCGCTGGTCGCCGACTGGTCGAATTTCGGCAACTGGACGCAGGCCGGCTCGAAGACGGCGACGGAGCGCGCGACGGGCATCTGGAAGCGGATACTGGCCGATTTCCAGCCGCCGGCCACCGCTGCCGCCACCGCGGGCGTGCTCGACGAGTTCATCGCGCGGCGCACTGAAGAAGGTGGCGCGGCGCCTGTGTCCTGACGGCGACAAGCACCCGTCACATCGGGCGCTTGTCGCCGGCCTTTTGCGGGTCCTGGCACGTGGCGCCGGCATGGGCTTTGCGGTGCTTTTCCGCCGCAAGGCGGCGGATGCGATCGAAGCGGTTTTCCTCGGCTGCTTCAGTCGCTGGTGCGGCATTTGGCTTCGGGACGAACGTGATCATCTGTCGATCTCCTTGCAGTTGGGCTGAGTTCTTTCGCTTCGCGCATGTCGAGAAGCTCAGGCGGCGAGGGCGACCGCGCAGCTCTCGACACCCAATCTGTCGGCAGAGGTCTTGCCGGGCATGGTCGCCCAGCCCCCTGTCTCGATGAACTGCCGCTTCTTGTAGCTGTCGGTCAGGGCCTTGAACTCGATACGCTTGGCGGCGGCGTCGGGCGCCGCGTTGAAGCGATCGACGCAGATGGCCGAGGCCAGCTCGCCGCGCGCCAGATCACCGGCAGTTGTCGCCAGCGAGCGCGACGTGCCCCCTGTCACCCAGCCGCCCCAGCTGAAACCGATGATCATCGTGGCGACGACGGTCACCGCGCATGCCCAGAAAAGCGCGGTCTTGCTCGGCTGGTAATCTTCCCATCGACGCGCGAGGGATGGCTTTCTGCTTTGTGTGGCCACGGAACAAATTCCTTTTTTTGCTGGTGTTGTGATGAGTCGCCCGGCTTACCGTCGCCGGGCATTGCAGAGCCTGTTTCCGGCAGAGGTCGGTCAGTAGCCCATGCCGGCACCGGGAGAGGACGCTGCGTCCTTGGCCGGTATGTCGGTGATCATTGCTTCGGCGGTGATCAAGAGGGCGGCGATCGAACAGGCGTCCTGAAGTGCCGTCCGCACCACTTTTGCCGGATCGACTATGCCGGCCTTGATCATGTCGACATAGATTTCGTTCTGGGCGTCGAAACCCTGATTATGATCCTTGCTGTCGGAGAGCTTGCCGACGACGGTCGAGCCTTCCACGCCGGAATTCTCGGCGATCTGGCGGATCGGCGCCTCGAGTGACCTGAGCACGATCGAAATGCCAGCCGTTACATCGGCATTGGCGCCGTTCAGGCCGTTCAGCGCCGACCTGGCGCGCAGCAACGCCACGCCACCACCTGGAACGATGCCTTCTTCGACGGCGGCGCGCGTGGCGTTCAGCGCGTCGTCGATGCGGTCCTTCTTTTCCTTGACTTCCGACTCGGTGGCGCCGCCGACGCGGATCACCGCAACGCCGCCGGCGAGCTTGGCCAGCCGCTCCTGCAGCTTTTCCTTGTCGTAGTCGGATGTGGTTTCCTCGATCTGTCCCCTGATCTGGGCGATGCGCGCCTGGATGGTGGCCTTGGTGCCGGCGCCGTCGATGATCGTTGTCGTGTCCTTGTCGATCAGCACGCGCTTGGCGCGGCCGAGCATATCGATGGTGACGTTTTCCAGCTTGATGCCGAGATCCTCCGATATCATCTGGCCGGCGGTCAGCACGGCAATGTCTTCCAGCATCGCCTTGCGGCGATCGCCGAAGCCTGGCGCCTTGACCGCCGCGACCTTGAGACCGCCGCGCAGCTTGTTGACGACCAGCGTCGCCAGCGCCTCACCCTCGACGTCCTCGGAGATGATCAGCAGCGGCCTGCCGCTCTGCACGACGGCTTCCAGGATCGGTAAAAGCGCCTGCAGATTACCAAGCTTCTTTTCGTGGATGAGGACGTAGGGCTCCTCCAGTTCGGCGCGCATCTTGTCGGCGTTGGTGACGAAATAGGGGGAGAGATAGCCGCGGTCGAACTGCATGCCCTCGACAACGTCGAGCTCGGTGTCGGCGGTTTTGGCTTCCTCGACGGTGATGACGCCGTCATTGCCGACCTTGTCCATCGCATTGGCGATCATGGCGCCGACAGTGTCATCGCCGTTGGCGGCAATGGTGCCGACCTGCGCGATCTCGGCCGAGGACTTGACCTTCTTGGCCCGCGCCTGGATTTCCTTGACCACCGCCGCAACCGCCTGGTCGATGCCCCGCTTGAGGTCCATCGGGTTCATGCCGGCGGCCACGAGCTTGGCGCCTTCGCGCAGGATCGAAGCGGCTAGCACCGTGGCGGTGGTGGTGCCGTCACCGGCAAGGTCGTTGGTCTTCGAGGCCACTTCGCGCACCATTTGCGCGCCCATGTTCTCGAACTTGTCGGCGAGTTCGATTTCCTTGGCGACGGTAACACCGTCCTTGGTGATGCGCGGTGCGCCATAGGCTTTGTCGATGATCACGTTGCGGCCCTTGGGGCCGAGCGTCACCTTGACCGCGTTGTTGAGGAGTTCGACGCCGCGCAGCATGCGGTCGCGGGCGTCGGTGGAGAATCTGATTTCCTTGGCGGGCATGATTCTTTCCAGTTCGGTTGGTTAGGGCAGGGCGTGCAGCGCCGCCTGAAAGCGTCGGCTCCAAAAACCGGGGTCGATTTCCGGACGGGCCGACTCGCAATGCAAAACTAGGTGCGTCCTTCGCGCGTCCGTGGACACGCGGCGCTCCGATCAGGCCGCCTTCTTGGCGGTCACGGTCTTCTCGATGATACCCAGGATGTCGGCTTCCTTCATGATCAGAAGGTCTTCGCCGCCAATCTTGACCTCGGTTCCCGACCATTTGCCGAACAGGATGAAGTCTCCGGCTTTCACATCGGGCGCGATCCGCGCGCCACTTTCGTCTCGCGCGCCCGGGCCGACGGCGATCACTTCGCCTTCCTGCGGTTTTTCCTTGGCATTGTCGGGGATGATGATGCCGCCCCTGGATTTGATGTCGCCTTCGACGCGGCGAATGACGACGCGGTCGTGGAGTGGCCGGAATTTCATGGGAGCTTCTTTCTAGGGCCATCATAGGTGGCTGCTGCGCTTCTTATAGACCCACTGGCACTCGATAGATAGGAGTGCCAAAAATTATTCACAGGCCTTTGAAAATATTAAAAAGTATTATGATGCAGATCGGGTTCAAAACCCGAGCTGATCAAAATGTCTGGAAAATTGAAACTTCAGTTGTGAATAACTATCTTAACAGGTGAATTAATTTCGTCATGCTAGCCTCCGAAGGGAGATTTCGAAGATGGCCGAAGTCAGTCAAACCATCATGGAAAAAGCTGAAGCCCGCTTTTTGGAAAGGCAGAAGAAAACCGTGGAGCGAAACAAGGCGACGGCTGAGTATCTGTCCGAGGCGAAGGCCAGGACAATCAAGACGGCAAGGCTGCGCGAGTTGCGGCTGGCCAAGGAAGAGGCCGACCGTGTTGCCGAGGCCTTGAACCCTGCACCGAAAAAGAAGCGGGCACCGCGGACGGTGAAGAAGGCCACTTCAACGGAGGTACAATCATGAGCCTTACATTCCCCAACCAAAGCCGCAGCTATGACGAGGCTGGCCGGCGAATCCGCTTCGTCGGCCATGACGGCATGTTCCAGATTTCCTTCTCTGTCGCCGCGGATGCCATTTCCAATGCGCCGCCAGGAACGGCGACAGCCGAGGCAACCTATCTGGCGGCCTTCGACACCGCTTCCGGCGCTATCCATGACGTCGCCAGCAAGGCCTATGCCCGCACTCGCAAGAGCAGGTATGTGCTGACCGCCACCGATTTCGCCTGAATGGGATTGTGACCCCTCTTGATTGCCGCACCCCATCCGACAGATGTAGACGGTGTCAGGCCCGTGACTGGCTGGTTGCGGAAGCCTCGCGATCTGGCGCGGCAAGTTGAAGGTGGTTACCTTGCGCCGCTAAGGCTTGTTGGCGAAAGGAGAGAGATGACGGCGCCTGGCGATTTGATGCAGGCCTTGTTCCTGAGGCTGAAGACCGATGCGTCGCTGTCGGCGCTGCTTGGCGGCGTCGGCCTGCTCGAGCAGGCCAACGACAAGGCCGCCTTTCCGAACGTCACCTGCGGCCGCACCAGTGCCTTCGACCTCGAAACCGGCGCCGACAACGACAATGACCAGCTGGTCACCTTGCATATCTGGTCGAAAGCCCAGGGCGAGGCCGAGACACGCCTCATCATGGACAGCATCAGGGCGCGGCTCGATGGCGCGGCATTTTCGATTGGTTCGCGCGGCCAGACGCGCCTGTCGCTGGAATTCGCCGAGGCCCGCTATGACGAGGATCTGGCCGTCCATCATGGATTGCTGCGCTTCCGCGCGCTGACGCAGGAAGCCGCCTGAGAGGCTGCGCCGATACATGTCGCCCGGGAGTAAAGTAATGACTCTGGAACATGCATCAAAACAAAGGCTTAAGCGCGCTGCTTGAATCCGTTTCGGCGCGAACTGCCTTGGCCTACAGCTGCGCTTGGATGGCGGCCTTGTCGATGACCGACCAGACCTCGCGAATCTTCCCGTCATGGAACTCGTAAAAGACGTTCTCGGCGAAGGAAACGCGCTTGCCGTGGACCGGCAGGCCGAACAGCACGCCTTTGGGCCGGCAGTCGAAATGCAGGCGCGCCGCCACGCGCGGCGGCTCCGAGATTAGAAGCTCGATGTTGAAGCGCAGGTCGGGAATGGCCTCGAAATCGCCTTCCAGCATGCGTCGGTAGCCCGAAAGCCCGATCGTCTCGCCATTATACTGCACCTCCTCGCCGACGAAGTGGCCGAGATTGTCCCAATCCTGCTCGTTCAGGCAGGCGATGTAGCCCCGATAGAGACCGGCAATATCCTCCCGGGTCATGGCGTGCTCCTTTGATCGTCCGGCGTTTCTACACTAGCTAGGGCCGGAAGGGGGAATCCGCACCCGAAAAGCGTAGCGGGCCGACTGATTTTCCGGCTATGAATTTGCAAACGGGGCCTGAGGGGGGCCCCAAGGCGTCCACGAGCTGCATTCATTTGTCTCGCGCAGGGGGAATGGCGGGCATGGATTTTCGATTGTTCACCGTTCATTTCACGTTCAGCCCATATGCGTTAGAACCGTGATCATGAAGAACCTTGGCTCCCATCCCCGCAAAGCAGTGCTGGCGCTTGCCGCGGCCGGCCTCTTTGCGTCGCAGGCTATTGCCCTGCCGGTCATCGAGCCGTCGGCCGATCAGCCGGTCGTGCTCGCCGCCGGCGATTGCTATGCCATCGGCCAGCAGGTCGCCGCGCAGAATGGCGGCACCCTGGCCAAGGCGTCGCAGGCGACGCGGGGCGGCCAGCAGGTCTGCGTCATCGTCGTGCTCGTCCCCGGCAAGGACGGCCAGCGGCCGCGCCGCTCGGAAATCGTCGTCCCGGCGGGCTGACGTCACTCGTTTCCCAGGCCGGCGGAATCGGCCTATACGTTCACCCAACAACAGGCTTCAACCCATGCGCGTGCTCGTCGTCGAGGATGACAAGGATCTCAACCGGCAACTGGCCGACGCGCTGGTCGATGCCGGCTATGTCGTCGACCGCGCGTATGACGGCGAGGAGGGGCATTTCCTCGGCGATACGGAGCCTTACGATGCCGTGGTCCTCGACATCGGCCTGCCGCAGATGGACGGCATCAGCGTCGTGGAGCGCTGGCGCCGTGGCGGCCGCAAGATGCCGGTGCTGATCCTGACGGCGCGCGACCGCTGGAGCGACAAGGTGGCCGGCATCGACGCCGGCGCCGACGACTACGTGACCAAGCCTTTCCACATCGAGGAGGTGCTGGCGCGCGTGCGGGCGCTGATCCGGCGCGCGGCCGGCCATGCATCGTCGGAGCTCACCTGCGGGCCGCTGAGGCTCGACACCAAGGCGTCCAAGGCCGATGTGAACGGCGTGCCGCTCAAGCTTACCTCGCACGAGTTCCGGCTGCTTGCCTATCTGATGCACCATATGGGCGAGGTGGTGTCGCGCACCGAACTGGTCGAGCATCTCTACGACCAGGATTTCGACCGCGATTCCAACACCATCGAGGTGTTTGTCGGCCGGCTTCGCAAGAAGATGGGCATCGATATGATCGAAACCGTGCGTGGCATGGGCTACCGCATGCGAGAGCCGGAGGCGTGACGCGGAACCGCTGAAGCCAACCATAAGCGCGCGGCTTTCGAGCCTGCGGCTCTGGCCGCGCTCGTTGACCTTTCGCGTCATCGCCTTTTCGACGATCTGGGCGATCCTGACGCTGGTCGTCATCTTCACCCTCATCACCACGCTTTACCGCCAGGCCAGCGAACGCGGCTTCGACAGCCTGCTCTCGGCGCATCTGTTCAATTTGATCGGCTCGGTCGGCATTTCCGACAACGGCGCGCTGACCGGCTCGCCCGACCTCGGCGACCTGCGCTTCTCCCAGCCCAATTCCGGCTGGTACTGGTCGGTGGAGCCGGCTTCCGAGGGCGTGCATGGCGAAATCCATTCCTCCTCGATGACGACCTCGCTCCTGTCGCCGAGCGTCGCGGAGGTCCCGTTCAACGCGAACTTCCAGCGCAGCTACTCGATGGAGGGCATCAAGGGCGAGCAGCTCGAAGTGTTCGAGAGCGAGTTCGTCCTGGACGCCAAGAACCGCGCCGCCCGTTTCCGCGTCATGGGCAACCACAGCGAGCTCGAGCAGGAGATCGCCAGCTTCCAGCGCCGCCTGCTCACCTATCTCTCGCTGTTCGGCGTCGGCATGATCGCCATCAACGCCATCGCCATCCTGTTGGGTCTCCAGCCCTTGCGTCGTGTCCGCAATGCGCTTGCCATGGTGCGCGAAGGCACGGCGCAAAGGCTCGACGGCAGCTTCCCTGCCGAGATCGAGCCGCTGGCCAACGAGACCAACGCGCTGATCGAGAACAACAGGCGCATCGTCGAGCGCTCGCGCACCCAGGTCGGCAACCTCGCCCATTCGCTGAAGACGCCCTTAGCCGTGCTGATCAACGAGGGCCGCGCGCTCGGCGGCGCCAAGGGCCAGCTGATCGCCGACCAGGCCGCCTCGATGCAGAAGCAGGTCGATCATTACCTGCAGCGTGCGCGCGTCGCCGCGCAGCGTGACAGCGTCGTCTTCCGCACGCCGGTCTCGCCGCTGGTCGAGCGCATGGTGCGCGTGCTGCGGAAACTCAACCCGCAAACGCGGCTGACGCTGTCTCTGCCGCCGGCGGAGATCGTCTTTGCGGGCGAGCGCGAGGACCTCGAGGAACTGCTGGGCAATCTGCTCGACAACGCGATGAAATGGGCCAAGAGCGCCGTCGCTGTGACGATCGCCACTATTTCGGGAAGCGGCAACCTGTTTGAAATCGTTATAGAGGATGACGGTCCGGGCATTCCCGAGGACAGCGCGCGGGAGGTGTTGAAGCGTGGCAAGAGACTGGACGAGACGAAGCCGGGAACGGGGCTTGGCCTTGCCATTGTCGCCGACCTCGTCAACGAGTATGG
>RXJA01000397.1 GCA_003963455.1 Hyphomicrobiales bacterium | reverse complement strand
GGCGCAAGGTGTCCAACATCGTCATGATGGGCATGGGCGAGCCGCTCTACAATTTCGAGGCGGTGAAGAAGGCGCTGCTGATCGCCTCCGATGGCGACGGGCTTTCCCTGTCGAAGCGCCGCATCACGCTCTCGACCTCGGGCGTGGTGCCGGAAATCGCGCGCACCGGCGAGGAGATTGGCGTCATGCTGGCGATCTCGCTGCACGCCACCAATGACGACTTGCGCGACCTGCTCGTGCCGATCAACAAGAAGTTCCCGCTGAAGGAGCTGATCGCCGCCTGCAAGGCCTATCCCGGCCTCTCCAACGCCAAGCGGATCACCTTCGAATATGTGATGCTGAAGGACGTCAACGACTCTCTGGAGGACGCCAAGGCGCTGGTGAAGCTCCTGAAGGGCATCCCGGCCAAGATAAACCTTATTCCGTTCAACCCGTGGCCCGGCACCAACTACCAGTGCTCGGACTGGGAGACGATCGAGAAGTTTGCCGACTACATAAACAACGCCGGCTACGCCTCGCCGATCCGCACCCCGCGCGGCCGCGACATCCTCGCCGCCTGCGGCCAGCTCAAATCGGAATCCGAGCGCATGCGGAAAGTGGACCGCCTAGCGCTGGAAGCCATGATGATCGCGGGGCACGGCGAGGCGTGAGCCGCCTTGTCGCCTACCTCATCCGCTTCGCCGTCATCCTGGCCGGATATGTCGTCGCTTCGCTGGCGGCGAGCGCCTTCCTCAACATCCTGTTCCTGGGTTATTTCGGCTACGCCCCGGAACCCGGACATCCGACGATCGCGACCGCGCTCTATTTCTCGGTGCCTTTCGTGGCGCTGTTCGTCGCCTATTTCGCTTTCATGCCGGCGGCTGTCGCGATCCTGATCGGCGAAGTGCTCGGCCGCCGCGACTGGCTGTTCTACGCGCTGGGCGGCGCGGCCGTCGCCATCGTCTTTCTCGGCTTCGTGCATAATGTCGGCGATGCCAGCTTCGATGTCACCGCGACCAATGTCCGCTTGGCCGTGGTCGGCTGCGGCATGGTCGGTGGCATCTTCTACTGGCTCTCGGCCGGCCGCTGGGCCGGAAGCTGGCGCCGCGAGCCGCTGCCGGATCCCGATCTTTGAGCCTGATGACGAAAAGTTGCGGACTTTTCCGCAACGGATCATGCCAAAACCCGACGACTTGAACTGGCTGCCCGAATCGACTTCGGCCCGCTGCGCTTGAGATATTTTTCGGCAGAACCGTACCGACAGGGAGCAGGGCCGTGGCGGAAGGCGAGATGAATTGCGGCGCGGCCGCCGTGGCAACGGCGCGGCTCGATCAGCCGGCCGAGCGCAGCCCCTCCGGTCTCGGCGCCGGCCTGCTGTTCGTCCTCTCCATCGCCTGTGGCGTGAGTGTCGCGACCATCTACTTCCCTCAGGCCATAACGCTGCTGATTGCGTCCGACCTGCGCGTTAAGGCGGAAACGGCGGCCTTGGTCGTCACCACCGCGCAACTTGGCTATGCGCTGGGGTTGCTCCTGCTCGTCCCGCTGGGCGACCGGCTCCCGCATCGCCCGCTGGTCGCGACCTTGTTGACGGTGACGGCCGCGGCGCTGCTGATCGCCAGCCAGGCACCGACGCTGCCCGTGCTGGCGCTCGCAAGCATGGTGACTGGCGTCACCACCGTCGTGCCGCAGATCCTGCTGCCGATGGCGGCTGGTCTGGCGCCGCCGGCGCGGCGCGGCGCGGTCACCGGCACGCTGCTCAGCGGGTTGCTGGCCGGCATCCTTCTGGCGCGCACCTTCGGCGGCTTCCTTGGCGAGCATCTCGGCTGGCGCGGCCCCTATTTCGTCGCCGCGGCGGTGCTGTTCGTGTTCGCCGTCCTGCTCGGCCTGGTGCTGCCGAGGACGGCGCCGACATCGTCGCAGCGTTACCCTTCGCTGGTCGCCGCGGCCTTTATCCTCTTCCGCCACGAACCGGAACTGCGCCGGTCCTGCCTCTACCAGGCGCTCATGTTCGGCGGCTTCACCGCCGCCTGGACAAGCCTGGCATTGCTGCTTGGCGGGCCGCTCTACGGCCTTGGCGGCCAGGCGGTCGGGCTGATCGCGCTGGTCGGCGCGGCAAGCGTGCTGTGCACGCCGGTCGTCGGCCGGCTGATCGACCGCAAGGGCCCCGATTTCGTGAGCCCGCTTGCCTTCATTGCCGGCATCGCGGCCGCGATCGTCCTGCTCGGCGGCCAGCTTGGCGGAGCGACAGGCCTGCTGGCGCTGACGGCGGGCATGCTGCTGCTCGATATTGCCGTCCAATCCGGCCAGACCGCCAACCAGGCGCGAGTCTTCGCGCTCCGGCACGACGCGCGCAGCAGGCTCAACACGGCCTATATGACTTGCGTTTTCCTCGGCGGCAGCGCCGGCTCCTGGATCGGCGTCAAGGTCTATGGCCATTGGGGATGGCCGGGCGTCTGCGCGCTCATCGCCGTCTCCGCCACGATCGCTCTGGCGCGGCATGCGGTGAAGATATATCGCTGATGTCACACCCTGCGCCATCTTCGCCGGCCGCCGGGCCGGAAGCTGGCGCCGCGAGCCGTTGCCCGACGCGAGGCCTTGAGCTTTGGAGCCGGGCTCGCCTGGATTGATGTAAACTCCGCCTTGACCGTTGCTGCATGCTCTCGCATCAGTGTATCCATGCCTAAGATGCCGCAACCGGGCGCCAAGCCCCTCGTCACCCCACTTGCAGCGCAGGGATTGAGACCTGTCTTTGTGGACCGGTGGAGCGACAAGATCCGGATCCGCACGCTCACGCCGGCCGACGTGACAACCGAGATCGCGGCCTGGCTCACCGATCCCGCCGTGATGGAAGGATTGAATGCGCCGCAAAAGGCGATGGGCCTCGATGCCTTCCGAACCTATGTCGCCAGCTTCGACAATCTGAAGCGCAATCTCATGACGATCCTCGGCCTGCCACACGGCCAGCCGCTCGGCCTGGCCGTCATGGAAGTCGACCTCAGGCACCGGCTCGGCTCTCTGCATCTGATCGTCGGCGACCCGGAGAACCGGGGTAAGAATGTGGCATTTGAGGCATCGGCCGTGCTTCTCCGCCACTTCTTTCGCGAAAGGAAACTCGAGAAGGTGACCTTTCAGCCATTGACTCGGAACAAGGCGGCGATCGCCGTGTGCGAACGCACTGGGCTGCGCCTCGAAGGTACGCTTCGGGCGCATCGCATAGACGGCCGGACGGGCAAGCGTCTGGACCAGATGCTCTATGCACTGACCTTGGAGGAATACGACGAACGCATTCGTGCGTTGGAGGCGGCCGGTCTGGTCCGCCCGTTCTCCGGTCCGGGGCTTCCGGCCTGAAGCTACTCTAAAGCGCGTCGCGCTGAAACGGATTCAGGCGACGCGCTTTAAGTCCTTGTTTTGATGCATGTCGTTGTCCCAGAACCGCTGAACACTTCTGGGCGACATGCACTAGAACCGGTACGCTAGACCGAACTTGACCGTGTCGAGGGACGGCCGGAAACTCGCGCCGGCCGTACCGCCAGGTCCTGGTTCGATCTTTGCGAACGCATAGTGGAGATATTCGGCTTTCAGCGACCAGTTTCGTGCGAATGCATATTCCGCACCCAGGCCGATCACGCCGCCCGCCTTCACGCCTGAAAAATCCGCGGTCGAGCCGGCTGGTGTAAAAATGGGGCGGTTATAGGAAGTTGCCTGGAAATGCCCGGCGGCCACGCCGCCGGTGACATAGGCAAGGAGTTGATCGGTCGGCGTATAACCGGCTCTCAGCCTCGCTGTCGCGACCCAGTCGACATCGTAGGTATAGGCTTCGCCCTTTCCGCCGGTGAATGCGGCCTCGTCCCCGAAGGTCGTGTCGTGCATGCCGACGAAATCGAAATCGCCGACGACGCCATAGACGAACTTTCCGCTCTGCCAATCATGCCCGGCATAGATGCCGCCGAGATAGCCGTCTTTGTGATAGGTGTCGTCGAAATTGGTTGCATCCGCGCCGAAGTGGACCGAGGAACCGGCATAGCCGCCTTCGATACCGATATAGGATCCTGACCAATTGTAAGACGCGTCCTGGGCATGAGCCCCGCCAGCCAGCCCTAGCACCGCGGCCGACGCCAACAATATGGTTTTCATGCAATCCCCCGAAGCCTCCGGCCTTCTTAGCGCAGGCCGATTTGCGGTCGCAATATCAAAAGACATGCGCCGTCGCGGCCGTGCGGACATCCTAAAATAAGGGCTTACTTCGCATGCGCGGTCAGGATCTTGAGCGCGAAGGCCGAGAACACGCCGCCGAACAGATAATCGACCACGCGGGTGACACGCGGACTGGCCTTCATCGCCGCCGAGAACTTTTCCGCCGCAAGCACCATCGGCGCCGACACCGGGATCGACAGCGCGATGAACATCACGCCGAGGAAGAACAGTTTTCCGGACGCGTTCGGGTCGTGGGCAGAGACGAATTGCGGCAGGAAGGTCATGAAGAACAGGATGATCTTGGGGTTGAGCAGGTTGACGCCGAGACCGGCCGCCCAGCTGCGGAAGAGCGAAACCTTCGGTCCCGTCTTCTTCTCCGGCGAGAAGGCCGAACCCTTCGTCACCGCCTGAAAAGCGAGGAACACCAGATAGCCGGCGCCGAATATCTTGAGCACGAAGAAGGCCATCGGCGAAGCGACGATCAGCGCCGATATCCCGACCACCACCAGCGTGGTGTGGATCAGCGTGCCGGTGAGCGCGCCGGCCATCGAGGCGAAGCCGGTGGCGCGGCCCTGGCTCAGCGTGCGCGAGACGAACAGCGTCATGTCCGGCCCCGGCGTGATCGCCAGGATGACTGTGGCGATGGCGAACTGGATGAGCGTCGACGTGTCGGGGATGAAGGACATTGACCGCCTCGAATGGATCGCGCCGCCTATAGCGCGGCGTTTTCTCGCCCGCCAGCGTCTGCCGGCAGGAACCTCTGGCCCAGCTTCCGCCGCCGCCCTGCGCCCCTTCGTCTCTTGCGTCGCCCGGAAACGCCGTGATACCTCGCCCGCGAAACCTTTCGCGCGGAACCGCCAAAATGTCCAAGACCAAGAACGTGAAGAAAGTCGTGCTCGCCTATTCCGGCGGGCTCGACACCTCCATCATCCTGAAATGGCTGCAGACCGAGCTCGGCGCCGAAGTCGTCACCTTCACCGCCGATCTCGGCCAGGGCGGCGAGCTCGAGCCGGCGCGCCGCAAGGCCGAGATGATGGGCATCAAGGACATCCGCGTCGTCGACGTGCGCGAGGAGTTCGTCGCCGATTTCGTCTTCCCGATGTTCCGCGCCAATGCCGTCTATGAAGGCACCTATCTGCTCGGCACTTCGATCGCCCGGCCGCTGATCTCCAAGCATCTGGTCGAGATCGCCAAGGAGACCGGCGCCGACGCCATCGCCCACGGCGCCACCGGCAAGGGCAACGACCAGGTCCGCTTCGAATTGTCCGCCTATGCGCTCAACCCCGACATCAAGGTCATCGCCCCGTGGCGCGACTGGTCGTTCAAGTCGCGCACCGATCTTTTGAACTTCGCCGAACAGCACCAGATCCCGGTGCCGAAGGACAAGCGGGGCGACGCGCCCTTCTCGGTCGACGCCAACCTGCTGCACTCCTCCTCGGAAGGCAAAGTGCTTGAAGATCCGTGGATCGAGCCGCCGGAATTCGTCCACCAGCGCACAGTCTCGCCGATGGATGCGCCCGACGTGGTCACCGAGATCGAGATCGAATTCCTGAAGGGCGATCCGATCGCGCTCAACGGCAAGAAGCTGTCGCCTGCCACCATGCTGGCCGCGCTCAACGATCTCGGCCGCGACAACGGCATCGGCCGCCTCGACCTCGTCGAGAACCGTTTCGTCGGCATGAAGTCGCGCGGCGTCTACGAGACGCCCGGCGGCACCATCCTGATCGCCGCACACCGGGCGATCGAATCGATCACGCTCGACCGGGGCGCCGCCCACCTCAAGGACGAGTTCATGCCGCGCTATGCCGAGCTTATCTACAACGGCTTCTGGTTCTCGCCCGAGCGCGTCATGCTGCAGGCCATGATCGACAAGAGCCAGGAAGACGTCGAAGGCACGGTGCGGCTGAAGCTCTACAAGGGCAATGTCATCGTCACCGGCCGCAAGTCGAAGAAGACGCTTTACTCGGATGCGCTGGTCACCTTCGAGGACGATCGCGGCGCCTACGACCAGAAGGACGCCGAGGGCTTTATCCGGCTGAACGGACTTCGGCTGCGGACGCTGGCTGCGAGAAATCGCAAGGGCTGATATTTTGGCGACACAGCAGCCATAAAACGACCCAGTGGAAACGCCGGGGTTTTTATTTCAGTACGCTCATATAAGAAATCTTGACCCAACAACCACTCTGTTGACGTGCCCGCAGTATCCGCTACTTTGCTCGCGGGACCGGGGGTTTGGATTTGAAGAATCGAATTTCGTTACTGTTGACCGCGGCCGCGGTCGCAATCGGATGTCATGCGGCAATGGCGGCCACGAAACCGCCAGAACCGAACATGGTTAAATGTATTGCCTCGGCTCGCGTATGGGACATCACGTTCAAGCACCAGCTTGCCACGTTCATGGGCGAACCGCTTGATCGCGTTCCGGCCCTGGTCTGCCAGCGGCTTTACGACGGCTTCCGTACAGGGCGCATCAGCTTTTCGGACATAAACGCCATTCAGCTCGACCAGCCGACACAGATCTGGAAAGTCATCAAGGGCAACTCAAGAGGATCAACGCCGGCGCCATCCAGAGCGCCGGTGGAATACCGTACCTGCACGGGTATTGACGGCACTTTCCAGATTCCGGCTACCCGGAACTGTCCGTTGAGCGGTTACGCGCATGATGGGTATTGAACCCGCCGCATAGACAAAAAAGCCCGGCACTGGCCGGGCTTTTCGTTGCAGTGGATGCAAATTCCATCAGTCCGCGTCGATCGCCTCGCCGATGCGCGCGATGGCCTGCTGATAGACGCTTGCCGAATTCCAGCCGGCGATGGCGCCCATATTGGCCTCATAGCTCGCGCCGGCATGCCAGCCATGCGCCTTGAGGTAGTTGGCGGTGGAAGCGAGCGCTGTGTTCCTGTCGCGCAGATTTCTGCTGCCGACGCCGAATTTCATGACGTTTCCAGGCAGGAACTGGGTGTGGCCGATCTCGCCATGCATGGCGCCGACCGACGAGGCGCTGAGCGCGCCGCTGTCGACCAGCTTCAGCGCGGCGATGGCATGGGGCCTGAAATAATCCGGGCGGCGGCAGTCATAGGCCAGCGTCACGATCGCCGAAACCGTGTTCTGGTTGCCCATCGAGGCGCCGAAGCCGGTCTCCATGCCCCAGATGGCGAGCAGCACGCCCGGCGGGACGCCATAGGTGCGCTCGATATTCGCGAACATCGCCGCGTTTGCCTTCTTCAGCGCGCGGCCCCGGGAGATGATCGCGGATGCGCCGCGCCGCTGCATGAAGCTTTCCACCGAGCCGCTGAACGCCTTGTGGATCGCCCGGTCGGCGGCGATCGTCCTGGTCGCGTAGGTGGCACCCGCCAGCGCGGACAGGCCCCTCTGGCCGACGCCCTCGGCCCTGGCCTCGCCGGCAAAATCCTGTTTCCAGGCGTCGAAGCCCGCACCGTTCTTCCCGCAGCTCGGAGCTGCCTCGGCGCCCGTCGCCAGCGCCAGCGTCGCCACGACCGCTGCCGCGAAAATCCTTCCCTTGGCAAAAAATGCCATCTCGTTCTCCTGATTGCCTGAATCACGTCCCGGTTGTGAATTTGCCAGCGAAACGCCCGGTTGTCACCGCCCTCGCGGGGGACGTGACATCCGACCTCGGCGAAAGAAGGGCAATTTGCCCGCAATCAGGCAACAGGTGTGGCGGGCTTGCCTCATGAAAGACGCCGATGTCATAGACATTGACATCGCTTCTGCGGGGTTCGCCGCGGCAAGACCCGTCGTCCAGCCTGGAGATTGGCTCGAGGAAACTGACCGGATCGATCTCGTCCAGCTTGCGACGAAATAGTTTCGGAACGCTGGAGGACCGCCCGCGTTGGCACGAAACCTGGTCACTGCCCGACTGTATGTGAGATCGAAATGAAGCTGTTCGACTGTCCAAACTGCGGCCACCGTCTTTACTTCGAAAATGCCCAGTGCCTGAGCTGTTCCAACCTGGTGCTCTACGATCCGGACGAAGCGCGTTTCCTGCTTGCGGGCGCCGGCGGCGTTTTTCAATGCGGCAATGCCGACGAATGTGCCTGCAACTGGCGTGCCGAGCCGGATCGCATGTTCTGCCGCGCCTGCGCGCTCAACCAGCTGATCCCCGACCTGTCGATCGACGGCAACCGGCAGCGCTGGATCCGTGTCGAGGCGGCCAAGAAACGCGCTATCTATTCCTTGCTCGCATTAGGCCTTCCTGTCACACCCAAAACCGATCCCGATGACGAGACCGGTCTGGCGTTCGATTTCCTCGCCGACCCGATCGGCGCCGGTCCGGGCGGGGAACGCATCCTGACCGGGCACGACAACGGCCTGATCACGCTCAACGTCGCCGAAGCCGATTCCGCCGAGCGCGAGCGCCGGCGCGTCGAGATGGGCGAAAACTACCGCACCTTGCTCGGCCATTTCCGCCATGAGCTCGGCCACTATTATTGGGACCGCCTGATCCGTGACGATCCCGCATACCTTTCGGCTTTCCGGGCGCTCTTCGGCGACGAGCGGACCGATTACGAGCAGGCCTTGCAGACCTACTACGCCAACGGCGCGCCGCCGGACTGGCAGCAGCGCCACATCTCTGCATACGCCACGTCCCATCCCTGGGAGGATTGGGCCGAGACCTTCGCGCACCATCTCCACATCACCGACACGCTGGAGATGGTGCATGCGCTGAATCTTCCGCTCGGCCGGCTGGAGACCGTCGGCGCCGGCGATCTGCCGCGCACCGATACCGGCGGACATTTGCAGGCGGCGCCCGCCGATCCCGATCCGGTGCCGGAGCCGTTCGAGAAAATCCTCGCCCGCTGGCTGGTGCTTTCGGAGGCCTCCAATTCGATCAACCGCTGCATGGGACTGCCGGACCTCTACCCCTTCGTGATTTCCGAGGTGACGGCGCGAAAACTGGCCTTTGTGAACGACCTTCTGACCGGCGCGCCGAAAAAGCCTGGAACAATTCGTGAGCCGGCGGCGGCACTTTAGCCGGAACGCATAGGCCGCTGTTTCGTTTCCGAGCCCGAGGGAGCGTTGAAAACGGAGAGAAGAACCATGAAACGCGTGTTGTTTCCGGCGCTTGCCGGTGCGCTGCTTGCCATGTCGGGCGCAGCTTTTGCTGACACCCCTGTACAGGCGGTGACCGACTTGAACGTCCGCGCCGGCCCCGGCCCGCAATATCCGGTTATCGGTGTGATCGCGGCCGGCCAGTCTGCCACGCTCAATGGCTGCATCGAAGGCAGCAAATGGTGCACCATCGCCGAAGCCGGCGGCAAGGGCTGGGTCTATTCCGACTATGTGACGGGCGATTTCGGCGGCAGCCGCGTCGTGGTGACCCGCCGCCCGGCAGATGCCGGCATTGCCGCTGTGGCGCCGCCGGCCGACGACGTCTACACCACCGATACCTACACCGGCGCCATCGTCTCGAACGATGACGCCATCGAGTCGATCGGCAGGCCCCCGGCCGAGGTCGGCACTTATGTCACCACGCACCGGATGGATCCGGTCTATCTCGACGGCGAAGTGGTGACGGGCGCCACTCTGCCCGATACGGTCGAGCTGCGCGAAATCCCCGACTACAATTATCGCTACGTCTATGTGAACAACCAGCCGGCGCTGGTTGATCCGGGCACGCGGCGCATCGTCTATGTGATGCGCTGACAGGGCCTTATCGCTATCAGAAGAGCGGCCGCCGGCGACGGCGGCCGTTCACCTTTATCCCTTTCCTTTCCGTGGCGCTTCAGTAATTGCGTGGTAACCGCGTTCCCCTAGACCGATGTGGTGTAAAGCCGTCGGCAGGGGAGCCGCGTGACGATCGAAAATACTGCCTTCGAGCGCTATCGCCGCTCGCCGAACGAGAAGACCACCTTGTGGCGCCTGTTCTTCGGGTCGGCGATCGTCGTCGCCTTCTGGCTGGCGATGACGGCCCTGGTGCTGTTTGCCGGCACCTATGCCTACATCGTCTGGCGTCTCCCTGGTCCATCGACCGGGCGCTACATGCAGGACTTCCTGGCATCGCCCACCGGCATCCTCAGCGCGCTGACCTCCTTTGCCGGCATCTGGATCGGTCTGTGGGTCGCGATGCGCTTCGTGCATGGCGAGCCGCTCTCAGCCCTTTTCGGCGTCGGCCGCCGCATCGCGGGCGGCGATTTCCTCAAAGGGTTGATCGCCGTCCTGATCACCTCGCTGTTTTCCGAGGTGCTGCTCTATTGGCTGCAGCCGGAGATCGCGCGCGGACCGATCGCTTTCACGTCCTGGCTGCTCTTCCTCATCCCGATCGTGCTGCTAGCTTTCCTGCAGACCTCGTCGGAGGAAATGCTGTTTCGCGGCTATCTGCCGCGCGGCCTCGCCTACCGCTTCAGGAGCCCGCTGGTCTGGGCGGTGCTGCCGGGCCTGCTGTTTACCTCGCTGCACTGGAACTCGGCCTCGACCTTGGCCATCAATGCCTGCGTGCTGGTCTCGATCGGCGCCTTCGCCCTGCTGCTCACGCTCTTGGTCCATGCCACCGGCAATCTCGGCGCCGGTTTCGGCGCCCATCTCGGCAACAACCTGACCGGCTTCCTGCTGATCTCGCACCAGGAGGGCTACAATGGCTTCGCCTTGCTCAACGCCAAGCCGCTCGAAGGCCCTGGCTGGACGAACTTGGACGCTGTCCTGATCGCCGCGATCGGCATTGTCAGCACGCTTTTGACGATGCTCCTGCTTTTGCACCGGCGCTCGCCGCTGAGAGTCGGGACGAGCAAGCAAAGCCTGAGCTGAGCTACCCCCCAAATCGCGTCGTTTTGGCCGGATTCCAGCCCAAGCCTTGACTCCGCGGCCGATTTCCTGTCTAGAGCCGCTGAATTCCGCGACGAGTTTTCTTTCGCGAAAGCCGACCAGGACGCCGAAGCCTCTCTGAGGCGGGTGCTGTAAAGAGATCCCGGAGGCCAACACCCGGCAGCGCGATGCGCCCCCGGGTGCTTTTTGGCTTTGCGCTTTTGCTTGGCGACTTGCCGCGAACGCACTACCTCTCGGTTGAACCCACCGAGACCAAGGACCGCAGATGTTTGAATCCCTCCAGGAGCGTCTTGGCTCCATCCTGAACGGCCTGACCGGCCGCGGCGCGCTGTCCGAGGCGGATGTCTCGGCGGCGCTGCGCGAGGTGCGCCGTGCGCTGCTCGAGGCCGACGTCGCGCTGGAAGTGGTTCGCTCCTTCACCGACAAGGTGCGCGAGAAGGCGGTCGGCGCGGCGGTGCTGAAGTCGATCAAGCCCGGACAGATGGTCGTCAAGATCGTCCATGACGAGCTGGTCGACATGCTCGGCGCCGAGGGCGTCGCCATCGACCTCAACGCGCCGGCGCCTGTCGTCGTCATGATGGTCGGCCTGCAGGGCTCCGGCAAGACGACGACCTCGGCCAAGATCGCCAAGCGGCTGACCGAGCGCCAGAACAAGAAAGTCCTGATGGCCTCGCTCGACACGCGGCGTCCCGCCGCGCAGGAGCAGTTGCGCCAGCTTGGCGAGCAGACCAAGGTAGCGACGCTGCCGATCATCGCCGGCCAGAGCCCGGTCGACATCGCCAAGCGCGCCGTGCAGGCGGCCAAGCTCGGCGGCCATGACGTCGTCATCCTCGACACCGCCGGCCGCACCCATATCGACGAGCCGCTGATGGTCGAGATGGCCGACATCAAGAAGGTGTCGAGCCCGCACGAGATCCTGCTGGTCGCCGACTCGCTGACCGGTCAGGACGCCGTCAACCTGGCGAAGAGTTTTGACGAGCGCGTCGGCATCACCGGCCTTGTGCTCACCCGCATGGACGGCGACGGCCGCGGCGGCGCCGCGCTATCGATGCGCGCCGTCACCGGCAAGCCGATCAAGCTCATCGGCACCGGCGAAAAGATGGACGGGCTGGAGGAATTCCATCCCAAGCGCATCGCCGACCGCATCCTCGGCATGGGCGACATCGTCTCGCTCGTCGAGAAGGCCGCCGAGACCATCGACGCCGAGCAGGCGGCGGCGATGGCCAGGAAGATGCAGTCGGGCAAGTTCGACCTGAACGACCTTGCCCAGCAGCTTCAGCAGATGTCGAAAATGGGCGGCATGGGCGGCATCATGGGCATGATGCCCGGCATGGGCAAGATGAAGGACCAGCTCGCAGCCGCCGGCCTTGACGACAAGATGTTCGGCCGCCAGCTTGCCATCATCTCCTCGATGACCAAGGCCGAGCGCGCCAACCCCGATATCCTTAAGCACTCGCGCAAGAAGCGCATCGCCGCTGGTTCCGGCACCGACGCGGCCGAGATCAACAAGCTGCTCAAGATGCACCGCGGCATGGCCGACATGATGAAGGCGATGGGCGGCAAGGGCAAAGGCGGCGGCCTCATGCGCGGCATGATGGGCGGCCTTGCCTCGAAGATGGGGCTTGGCGGCATGATGCCCGGCGGCATGGGCGGCATGCCGGATCTCTCCAAGATGGACCCCAAGCAGCTCGAGGCGCTGCAGAAGCAGGCGCAGGGCGCCGGTCTCGGCAAGGGCATGCCGGGCGGTCTGCCAGGCGGACTTCCCGGCGGCGGCGGACTGCCGGGCCTGCCCGGCGGCATGAAGCTTCCTGGCCTTCCCGGCCTGGGCGGCGGCGGACTGCCCGGCCTAGGGAAGAAGAAATAATGGGCAAGAAGAAGTGAGGGGGCGATGAACGAGGAGAAGGACATGGCCGACGCACGCGCCATCCTGGCCGGCTACCGCGCTTCGATCGACAACATCGACGCCGCCCTCATCCATATGCTGGCCGAGCGCTTCCGCTGCACCAAGGCGGTCGGCGTGCTGAAGGCCGAGCATGGCCTGCCGCCCGCGGATCCGGCGCGCGAGCAGCAGCAGATCGCCCGCCTTCGCCAGCTGGCGAAGGAAGCGCATCTCGACCCCGATTTCGCGGA
>RXJA01000350.1 GCA_003963455.1 Hyphomicrobiales bacterium | reverse complement strand
CCTCTTTCCATTCGGCCGGCGTCACCGGCTGCACGGAAAGCCGGCCGAGCCGGACCAGCGCCATCTCGGCGAGCTTGGGATTGGCCTTCACCTGCTCCAGCGTCACCGGCTTCGGCACCTCCTTGAAGGCGCGGATGTCGACGCATTCCCAGCGCGGATCGTCGGAGGTGGTGTCGGGATGCGCCAGCGCGCAGACCTCGGCGATGCCGACGATGTCGAGCCCTTCGTTGGAATGATAGAAGAAGCCGAGATCGCCGATCTGCATCGCCTTCATGTTGTTGCGGGCGGCGTAGTTGCGCACGCCGTCCCACTGCGTGCCGGCCTTGCCTTTCGCCTTCAGCGCTTCGAAGGAAAAGACCGAGGGTTCGGACTTGAACAGCCAGTAGTTCATTTTGCTCCTCCAGCGCGGGCGGTTGGGATTAACTAGCCGCAGGCTTGTTGAAGGTCCAGTTCCACTGGCGGATTTCGACGCTTTCGAACAGGCCCGCCTTGGCATAGGGGTCGGCCGCCGACAGCGCCTGGGCCGCCGCCAGATCCGGCGCCTCGACCACCACGAGGCTGCCGTCCGGCTTGCCCTCGGCGTTCAGGAACGGCCCGGCGAAGGCCAGCTTGCCCTCGCCGTTCAGGCCCTCCAGGAACGCGACATGGGTGGGCCTGGTGTCGAGGCGCACCTGCAGGCTGCCGGGCTTGTCCTTGCAAATCAACGCAAACAGCATTTTTCAACTCCGTCAGATGTCGGTTTCGGTTTTGAGCGGGCGTGTCATCAGCGCGGTCACGGCCTGGCTGATGGTGATCTTGCCGTCGAGGATTGCGGCGACGGCCGAGATAATGGGCGCCTCGATGCCGCGCTCGCCGGCGATGCGGGCGGCAATGCCCGCCGTTGGCACGCCTTCGGCGAGCGCCAGGCCGGCAAGCGGCTTGCCCTGGCCGAGCGCCAGGCCATAGGCGAAATTGCGCGACTGTGCCGAGGAGCAGGTGAGCAAGAGGTCGCCAAGGCCGGAAAGCCCCATCAGCGTCTCCGGCCTGGCGCCGAAAGCGGCGCCGATGCGGCGCAGTTCGACGAAGCCGCGCGTCACCATGGCGGCCTGGGCGCTTGCGCCGAGCCCGGCGCCGATGACGGCGCCGGCGGCGATGGCGAAGACGTTCTTCAGCGCGCCGCCGATCTCGACACCGATCAGGTCGTCGCTGGAATAGCAGCGCAGGTTTTCCGCCGAGAAGCGGGCGGCGAGCCCGGCCGCCAATTCCGCCTCGCGGGCGGCAACGACAACGGCCGTCGGCAGGCCGCGCGCGACGTCGCTGGCAAAGCTCGGGCCCGACAGCGCGGCGACCGGATTGTCCGGCAGGGTTTCCTCGACGATCGCCGAGAGCAGCGCGCCGGTGTCGCGCTCGATGCCCTTGGCGCAGAGCACCAGCGGCGCTCCATGGGGCACATGGTTGTGAGCGGTGGCCAGCACGGCGCGCAGCGACTGTGCCGGCGTCACGGCAAGGACGCAGTCCGCGCCGTCCAGCGCCGCGGCGATATCGCTGGTTGCCGCGATGCCTGGCTCGATCCTGATGCCGGGCAGGTAGCGCGGATTCTCGCCCCGGGCGATGGCGGCGACGGTTTCGGTGTCGCGCGCGTAGAGGCGTGCATCATGGCCGGCGCGCAGCATGGCAAGCGCCAGCGCCGTGCCCCAGGCGCCGCCGCCCAGCACCGCAACGCGCCAGCCATTCGCGGATCGCCTGGCGCTCATGCCTTGGCACCGCGCCGGCCCGAGCCGACCATGGGCGTGGAAACGCTGTCGAGCGGCCAGCGCGAACGCGGCACGAAGTCGGCGGTGTTTTCGTCGGCGATGCCGGCGCGCAGGCGTTCGATGCCGGCCCAGGCGATCATCGCGGCATTGTCGGTGCAGAGCTTTTGCGGCGGCGCGACAAAGGCGAAGCCGGCTTGCGAGCAAAGCGCTTCGAGCGTTGCCCTGATCGCGCGGTTGGCGGCAACGCCGCCGGCGACGACGAGCGCCGGCTTTGCCTGATCGGGAAATTCGTGGCGAAAGCGGGCAAGCGCGCGGCCAACACGGTCGCCCAGCGCATCGGCCACCGCCGCCTGGAAGGAAGCGCAGATATCGGCGACGTCCTGGTCGCTGAGCGGCGCGATCGCCGTCGCCGCCTGGCGCACCGCCGTCTTCAGGCCCGAGAAGGAAAAGTCCGGTTGCGCCGAGCCTTTCATGGGGCGCGGGAAGGCGAAGCGGTTTGCATCGCCGCTGGTGGCGGCCTTCTCCACATTCGGGCCGCCGGGATAGGGCAGGCCGAGCATCTTGGCCGTCTTGTCGAAGGCTTCGCCGAGCGCGTCGTCGATGGTGGTCGCCCAGCGCTGGTAATCGCCGACGCCGCGCACGGCGACGATCTGGGTGTGGCCGCCGGAGACGAGCAGCAGAAGGTAGGGGAAGTCGAGGCCGTCGGTCAGCCGCGCCGTCAGCGCGTGGCCTTCGAGATGGTTGATGGCGATCAGCGGCTTGTTGGCGGCGGCCGCGATCGCCTTGGCCGTCATCAGGCCGACGATCAGCCCGCCGACCAGGCCAGGCCCCGCCGTCGCGGCGATGGCGTCGACCTCATCCAGCGACACCCCGGAATCTTCAAGAGCCGCCTCGACAATCCCGTCCAGGGCCTCGACATGGGCGCGTGCCGCGATCTCCGGGACCACGCCGCCGAATGCCGCATGCTCCTCGATCTGGCTGAGCACGATGTTGGACAGGATTTCGGGCGTGGAGCCGCCGTCCAGCGCCACCACGCTGGCCGCCGTCTCGTCGCAGCTCGTCTCTATGCCCAGAACGCGGATCAATTGGTCGCTGTCCACAAAGATTGTGTCACCGGGGGTCTGTCGATATTCAGGTGATGCCGGCCTGCAAATGGCGGCTTCCTGCGCCTCCGGTGCTCACGTACTTTGAGTACGCTCCGCTCCGGTTCTCGGAAGCCACCGCTTTCGGCTCGGCCTGATCTGAATCTCGGCAGACCTCGAAACTGCCACGGGGGTTATCACGGACCGCGCGCCATGCAAACTTTGAAAATCGGAACACGCGGCAGCCCGCTGGCGCTTGCCCAGGCGCATGAGACGCGCGCGCGGCTGATGAAGGCGCACGGCCTTCCCGAAGCGGCGTTCGAGGTGGTGGCCATCTCAACCAGCGGCGACCGCATCCAGGACCGGCCGCTGTCGGAAGCCGGCGGCAAGGGCCTGTTCACCAAGGAAATCGAGGAGGCGCTGCTCAGCGGCCGCATCGACATCGCCGTGCATTCCTCGAAGGACATGCCGACGGTGCTTCCCGAGGGACTGCAGCTTTCCACCTTCCTGCCGCGCGAGGACGCGCGCGACGCTTTCATCGGCAAGCGGGTGAAGCGGATCGCCGACCTGCCGCATGGCGCGACGGTCGGATCGTCGTCGCTGCGCCGCCAGGCGCTGATCCGCCGGATGCGGCCGGATTTCGAGGTGGTGATGTTCCGCGGCAATGTGCAGACAAGGCTGCGCAAGCTGGACGAGGGCGTCGCCGAGGGCACCATCCTCGCCTATGCCGGGCTGAAGCGGCTCGGGCTCGAAAACGTCGTCACCGACCTGATGCCGCTGGAGGATTTTCCGCCGGCGCCGGGACAAGGCGCGATCGGCATCGAATCGCGCATCGGCGATCGGGATGTCGAGGCAATGCTTGCCCTCATCCACCACGTGCCGACGGGCCAGGCGCTCGCCTGCGAGCGCGCCTTCCTCGCCGCGCTCGACGGCTCGTGCCGCACGCCGATCGCCGGCCATGCGACGGTATCGGGCGAGAAACTGTCCTTTGACGGGCTGATCATATCGCCCGACGGCACCGAATCACATGAGGTGCGACTGGAAGGCGAGGCCGCGGACGCGACGGAAATCGGCACGGACGCCGCGCGGACGGTTCGCGCCAGGGCAGGTGCTAAATTCTTCGACGGCTGGGCCTGACATGGTCCGCGTCCTGGTGACGAGGCCGGAGCCTGGCGCGTCGCGCACGGCACGGTTGCTCGAAGCCCGGGGATTCCAGCCTGTCCTTTTGCCGCTGACCGAAACGAGGGCGCTGCCGGTCGAAGCGGCCATCGGCGCCGATAGCGTCGCGGTCACTGTCACCAGCGCCAATGCGGTGCGCCATGCGCCAAAGGCGCTGATCGCGGCGCTGGCGGGCCTGCCTTGCCACGCGGTCGGGAAAAAGACGGCCGAAGCCTGCCGCGCGGCGGGATTTCCCGCCGTCACGGAAGGTTCGGGCGATGCCGAATCGCTGGCCGACGCCATCGCCGGCGGCCTCGCCGGCAAGGCGATCGTCTATCTTTGCGGCCGCGTCCGCTTCCCGGTGTTCGAGCAGCGCTTGGCGGCGGCGGGCGTGCATGTCCATGCGGTCGAGACCTACGACACGGCCGCGATCGACTATGGCGATGCCGACGTGCTTGCCCGCCTGTCGGGCCGGCCGGTCGAGGCCGCGCTGCTCTATTCGGCCAAGGCCAGCGCGGCGCTGGTCAGCTTGATGGCGCGACCGGCGCTATGGCATCTCTTTGAGAAGACGACTTTTCTTGCGCTCTCGGCACGAGTCGCCGGGCCGCTGAGCGGTGTGGTCGGCCAAACGATCCGCATCGCGTCGGAGCCAGGGGAAGATGCGCTGCTGGCTCTTTTGTCGCTGCCCGGCTGAGCCGCGTCATCACACCGCCCCTTTTCACCGCTTGGTGATGTGCTAGAGCATCCTGACGCTCTGGACCCTTTGATCCATCCTCAAGCCATTTTGCGGAGCCCAAGCATGGTCAAGACGCCGAAGACGCGACATTCGAAGACCCGGCGTGAGCCGGTGACCATCGAACTCGAGCCCGGCGCCGTCTCGCGAATCATCGACGCGGATGCCGCCAAGGCCGAGGCCAGTGCCGCGCAGACCGATGAGGCGAAGACTGAAGAGGCCGCCGCCGTTTCGCAGCCGGAAGCTCCGGAAGAGCCGATCCATGCCGAGCAGGCCGATATCGAGCCGTGGGAGCATAGCGACGCTGCCCAGACAGCGGCTGACAAGCCCGAGGCCGGCAAGGGCGAGCCGGAGACGCCGTATCCAGGCGGCTCCGATGCGCCGAAGAGCCAGCCCAAGGGCTTCGAATACAATTTCGAGGACGCATCCGCGCCTGGCGCCAGCGCCTCCACGGCCAAGCCAAGCGAAACGCGAAGTGAGACACGGGGCGAGGATCGCGTGCCGCAGCCGTCGCGCAAGGCCGGCGTCAATGCCATTGCCGCCGGCGTCATCGGTGGCGTGATCGCGCTTGCCGGCGCCGGCCTGCTGCAGGCGCTCGGCCTGATCGGAGCGCCGGGATCCGGCGGCGGAGCGCTGGATGGCGTCAATGCCGAGATCGCTTCGCTGAAAAGCGAGATCGCGGCGCTGAAGGAAAGCGGCGATACGGCGGCCTCCGCCAAGGTCGATGGTCTTTCCTCGGCGCTCGATCAGGTCAAGACCGACGTCGCGGCGTTGAAATCCTCGGCCGGGCAGGGCGGCGACGGCGCGGCGCTCAAGGCGCTCGGCGACAAGGTCGGCCAGATCGAGACGACCGTCGCCGACCTGCGGAAGAGCGGCAATGCCGCGCCCGTCGATCTCGGCCCGCTCAACGAGAAGATCGCCGGGCTCGACGCGCTGGTGAAATCGACCGGCGACGCGGCCAAGGCCGAGGACGGCCGGGTCGCGGCGCTTGAGCAGTCCGTGTCGCAGCTTTCCGGCAAGGTCGAGGCGCAGGCCTCGCAGCCGAAGATCGCGCTGGCGATCGCCGCCTCGGCCTTGAAGTCGGCGCTCGATCGCGGCGCGCCTTTCGCGACCGAACTCGACACTTTCGCGGCGATCGCGCCGGATGCGCCCGAGCTCGCGGCACTGCGCTCCTATGCCGACAAGGGCGTGCCGACCCGCGCCACCATAGCTTCGGAGGTCGATGCCGCCGCCAGCGCCATGATCGAGGCGGCAAAGCCGGTCGACCAGAACGCCGGTTTCTTCCAGAGCCTGGTGTCGAGCGCGGAGTCGCTGGTCAAGGTGCGGCCCGTCGGCACCGTCGAGGGCAAGGGGGCGCCGGAAACCGTCGCCCGCATGGAGGTGGCGGTCAACCAGGGCGACTACGCCAAGGCGCTCAGCGAGTATGACACGCTGCCCGACGCGGCGAAGGCGGCCGGCGCCGATTTTGCCGGCAAACTGAAGGCGCGGCTCGACGTCGAAAAGCAGCTCGAAGCGCTGATTGCCGGCGCGACGAAGGCGTGAGGACGAAACAATGATCCGCCTTCTCGTCTTCCTCGCCGTCGTCTTCGCGCTGGGACTGGGCTTTGCCTGGCTCGCCGACCGTCCGGGCGAAATGCTCGTCACCTTCAACGGCTACCAGTACCAGGTCACGCTGATGGTTGCGGCGGTGGCGATCGTTGCCGTGGTCGCCGCCGTGATGATCGTCTGGTGGCTGATCAAGTCGCTGTGGAACAGCCCCTACACGATCTCGCGCTATTTCCGGGTGCGCCGCCGCGACCGCGGCTACCAGGCGCTGTCGACGGGCATGATCGCCGCCGGCGCCGGCGACGGCGCGCTGGCGCGCAAGAAAACCAAGGAGGCGGTCAAGCTGATCAACGCCGACCAGGAGCCGCTGATCAATCTGCTCGACGCGCAGGCCTCGCTGCTCGAAGGCGACCATGAAGGCGCGCGCGCGAAATTCGAGCGCATGCTCGACGATCCGGAAATGCGGCTGCTTGGCCTGCGCGGGCTTTATCTGGAGGCCGAGCGGCTGGGCGACCGCAACGCCGCGCGCCACTATGCCGGCCGCGCCGCGGCGGTTGCGCCGCAGCTTGCCTGGGCCGCGGAATCGACGCTCGAGGAGCTGACCGAACGCGGCGACTGGGACGGCGCGCTGAAACTGGTCGAGGCGCAGAAATCGACGCGGCAGATCGAGCGCGACGCGGCCAACCGCCGCCGCGCTGTGCTGCTCACCGCCAAGGCGCAGGCGCTGGTCGACAGCGATCTGAGCGCGGCCCGCGCGGCGGCGCTCGAAGCCAACAAGCTGGCGCCCGATTTCGCGCCCGCCGCGGTGATCGCCGCCGATATGGTCTTCCGGCAGAACGATGTGCGCAAGGGGTCCAAGATCCTGGAAGCCGCCTGGAAGGCCGAGCCGCATCCCGACATCGCCGAGCTCTATACGCATGCAAGGGCGGGCGACGCGGTGATGGATCGCCTCAACCGGGCGAAGAAGCTGCAGGAATTGAAGAAGAATCACGCCGAATCGTCCATGGCCGTGGCTCGCGCGGCGCTCGACGCGCAGGATTTCGCCACCGCGCGGCGCGAGGCGGAGGCCGCGATCCGCATGGATCGCCGCGAGGGCGCCTATCTGCTGCTCGCCGATATCGAGGAGGCCGAGACCGGCGACCAGGGCAAGGTGCGGCAGCTGCTGTCGAAGGCGGTGCGGGCGCCGCGCGATCCGGCCTGGGTGGCGGACGGCGTCATCTCCGAGCGCTGGGCGCCGGTGTCGCCGGTCACCGGCAAGCTCGACGCGTTCACCTGGCGCGCGCCGATGGAACGGCTTGGCCAGCTGATCGACAGCGAGGCGGATCTCCCGGTGCCCGCGATCGCCGCCGCGCCTGCGGAGCCGGGCAAGGCGATCGAGATCGCCCCCGACGCCCCGGCGGAACGCCCGGCGCCGGCCAATGACGGCGAGAAGGAGATGGCGGCTGCCGAACCAGCCGGCGAGACGGAAGCCATCGGGCAGGGTTCGGAGCCGCCGCGCCTGCCCGACGATCCGGGTGTCGCGCCGGAAGAGGAAGCGGAAAAATCGGCGCGCCGGTTTCGTTTGTTTTGAGGCCGGACTTGACGGACCGGAAAGACCTGGCGGACAGGAAAAAGGTGTCGATGTTCGAGCGCGTGTTGTCCTTCCTGAGGGATCTGCCGGCCGGCGGCCAGGCCAAGCCGAGCGCGGATGATCCGCGCGTCGCGGCCTCGGCGCTGCTCTATCACGTGATGAACGCCGACGGCGTGCGCCAGGACGTCGAATGGGAGCGGTTCAAGCAGATCCTGTCCGAGACCTATTCGGTGAGCGGCGAGGAGCTCGACGCGCTGGCCGCGGCCGGCGAGCGCGCCGACAACGAGGCGATCGACCTCTACGCCTTCACCAGCGTCTTGAAGCGCGACCTCGACGCGGAGGCGCGCAAGGCCTTCATTGGCCTGATGTGGGAAATCGTCTATGCCGACGGCGAGCTGCACGAGCTAGAGGACAATACGGTCTGGCGGGTCGCCGAGCTTATCGGCGTCGAGCGCCACGACCGCATCGAAGCGCGCCGCAAGGCGGCTGCCGAAGCGCCTGGCGCGCGAGGCAAATCGAGCGACGAATAACGGGATTCATCGCCTTCCATGCCATCCAGACCGAGGCCGAGACCAAAAATCCTGATCGTGCTGCATCAGGAGAATTCGAGCCCCGGCCGCGTCGGCCACATGCTGCTGGAAGAGGGTTTCGATCTCGACATCCGCCGGCCGCCGCTTGGCGACGCGCTGCCTTGCACGCTGGACGACCATGCCGGCGCGGTGGTGTTCGGCGGGCCGATGAGCGCCAATGACGAGGACGAGTTCGTCCGCCGCGAGACCGATTGGCTGCAAATCCCGCTCAAGGAGAACCGTCCGTTCCTCGGCATCTGCCTCGGCGCGCAGATGCTCGCCAACCATCTCGGCGGCAAGGTCGAGGGCCATGGCGAAGGGCTGGTCGAGATCGGCTGGTATCCGCTGAAGGCGACCGATGCCGGCAAGAAACTGCTGCACTGGCCGGAGATGGTCTACCAGTTCCACCGCGAAGGCTTTTCGCTGCCGAAGGAGGCGACGCTGCTGGCGACGGCGGAGACCTATCCCAACCAGGCGTTCCGCTATGGCGACAATGCCTGGGGCATCCAGTTCCACGGCGAACTGACCCGCGCGATGATGCATCGCTGGGTGGTGCGCGGCGCGCATCGCTTCGAGCTCCCCGGCGCCCAGCCCGGCCGCGACCATCTCGGCGGCCGGCTGATCTGGGACATGCACCTGAAGCGCTGGCTGGGCGAGTTCCTGGGGCTGATTTTCGGCCGGCCGAGTGTGGGGTAGAGCAAACCGAATTGCTTCGAACGGCTGTGCTCGACCCAAAAATTGCCTACGCCTTCAAGGATTTTCCAGTGCGTCTCACCGTTTCACGGAAACGCCAAAACGCCCTATCTCTTTGCGCAATTCCGGGCGGAAGGTTACGGCGAAGGCGCCGAACTTAACCGCTCACACTTTTCCCGGGATTGCTGTCGTAAGCTCCTGTATTTTCTCGAGGAGGTTTTTGACAAGCAGCTGGTGGACGCGTGTGAGCTCTTCCGGCGACAATTCAACTCTGATGTCGTACTTGCCGGAATAGGTCACCTGCAGATCGACGGTCCCGAACAGCGTCGTTGCGCCGTCGCGAATGTCGGTCGCTACGATCATGTTCGCCAATGGCTGATCCAGCAGAATGACGCCTGGTTCTCCGGGATGATTGTGCGTTGTCGTGCGTATTTTCACAACGTAAACCTCCTGTCAGGTGAGAGCCCGCCTCTCCACATCAGCGTCGGGCCCTGTCCAAAATAGAAGCCATCCCCTCGAAACGCGAGGAACAAAAAATGGATGGTATCGGCGCGGCCACGAATCTGTGTTATCCGCCGCCCGATCAATCAAAGGAAGACACCGTGAGCGAACTGACCCTGGCCGAGGCGACCGAAAATATCTATGCCTCACTCCGAGCCGACAATGCCGACCTCGATGCGCATATCGCGGCACTCAAGGCGGCGCTGGCACGGGAGGGGAAGAAGCAGGCTGTGTTCGATCCGGCCAAGCTGGTGCAGAACAACCGCGCCGGCCGCAAGTTGATGCAGGCCTATTTTCGCCAGCGTGGCGTCAGCGTGAGCTTTTCGGAGTAGAAACGGCTCGCGATTCTATCTCGTTCGTCGACGGTGCGGCCCGATTGGCGGAGACGCCGGTCCGGCGGCCGGGAGCCGGAACTCGATCAGTTCCGGCTGTTCAAATGCCGCACCTGGCGCAGCGCCGGGAACAGCCAGGCCCATAGGCCGGCGACGGCGACGGCGCCGATGCCGCCGATCACCACCGCCGGAACCGTGCCGATCAGCGCCGCCATGGTGCCGGCGCGGAATTCGCCGACTTCGTTCGAGGCGCCGACGAAGACCTGGTTGACGGCGTTGACGCGGCCGCGCACTTCGTCCGGGGTCCAGAGCTGGATCAGCGTCTCGCGGATATAGACGCTGAACATGTCGGTGGCGCCGAGCAAAGCGAGCGCCAGGATGGACAACCAGGTGATGGTCGAGACGCCGAACAGCACCGTGAAGGCACCGAACAGGGCGACGAAGCCCAGCATGATCTTGCCGGCCTGGTCGCGGATCGGATGGCCGGCGAGCCACACGGCGACGCAGATGGCGCCGATGCCCGGCGCCGAGCGCAGCAGGCCGAGCCCCCAGGGCCCGAGCTCCAGGATGTCGCGCGCATAGACCGGCAGCAGCGCCGAGGCGCCGGACAGGAGCACGGCGAACAGGTCGAGCGAGATGGCGCCGAGCACGATCTTCTCGCCCCAGATGTAGCGGAAGCCGGCAAACAGCGTCTGCATCGTCGGCTTGTCGGTGGCTGTCTGCTGGGCGGGCTTGGGAATGGTGAAGATGAGCACCGCGGCGGCGAGCATCAGCACGGCGGCGGTGGCGTAGGCGGCCTCGGCCGAAACGCCGTAGAGCAGGCCGCCGGCGACCGGGCCGACGATGGTCGCCGTCTGCCAGGCCGACGAGTTCCAGGCGATGGCGTTGGCGAAATCCTGCTGCGGCACGAGATTGGCGAACAGCGAGGACGATGCCGGGCCGTAAAAGGCGCGGGCGATGCCGAACATGATCAGCACGAGGAAGATCGGCAGCGGGCTGGTCAGGCCGCGCAGCGTCAGAAGCAGGAGCGCCAGCGCGCAGCCGGCCTCGACCAGCGTCGACAGGGTCATGATCAGCCGGCGGCCGAAGCGGTCGGCGACGACGCCGGTGACCAGCACCAGGAGCAGCGAGGGCAGGAACTGGACGATGCCGACAATGCCGAGGTCGAACGGGTCGCGCGTCAGGTCATAGACCTGCCAGCCGACGGCGACGGACACGATCATGGTGGCGAAGGTCGTGAGGAAGCGCGCCGTCCAGTAGCTCAGGAACGGGCGGTGCCGGAACGCGGCGTAGCGCTGGTCTGGTGAAGTTGCTTCGACGGTCATGATCCGAGGCCCCGTTGCGACGACCGCCGGCGGGGCACTTCCATGGTAGGCGCTGGTCCGGCCAGAACCCTTTAGCCCAGTTCTTTTCGCCATGCGCGCAAAAAATCCGCGCCGGATCAGGGAAAATCGAAATTTTATCCCCGGATTACGCTAAGCCTCTCAACGCAGCGGAGATGGCCGCCAGTCCTCCGCGCAGCTCCGCTTCCCTGGGCCAGCCGAAGCCGAGGCGGAAGAAGCGTTTCGGCATCTCGAACCAGTGGCCGGGACCGACATAGGCGCCGTGTTCCTCCAGCAGCCTTGCGTAGAAGCCGTCGAGGTCGAAGCCGGCATCGACCTCGAGCCGCGGGAAGCCGACCACGCCGCCCTGCGGCCGCACCCAATTGACCAGCGGCTCGCCATCGATCCAGTCCTGCACGATGTCGCGGCGCCTGGCCATGTCCGGCAGCAGCGATGCCAGGAAGGCGTCGCTGTGCTCGAGCGTTGCGCGCGCGATCGCCTCGTCGATGACGCTGCCGCAGATGCCGATCTGTTCCTTGGCGGCGAGGAATGTCTCCTGCAGTTCCGGATCCCGGGTGACCAGCCAGCCGATGCGGATGCCCGGAATGCCGAAGGCCTTGGAAAGAGAGCAGACGCTGATGGCGCTGGGGCTGAGCGAGGCCGCCGAGGGCAACTGCGTGCCGTAGGAAAGGTCGCGATAGGTCTCGTCGACCAGCAGACGACAGTTGCGGCTTTCGGCAAGCGCAATCAGGGCGTCGAGATCGGCGCGTGTCATCATCGTGCCGGTCGGATTGTGCGGGCAGGTGACGCTGATCAGCTTCGTGTTCGGCCGCACGGCCGCCGCGACGCGCCCGATATCGACGGCGAAGCCCGCGTCGAAATCGAGATCGATATAGGAGATGGCGCAGCCGATCGCCTTGGGCGTCTCGATGTTGGTGGCGTAGTTCGGCCGCACGACGACAAGGTGGTCAGCGGGCGACAGCAGCGCGGTGGCGATGATGAACAACGCGCCGGCCGCGCCCGCCGTCACCAGCACGTCGTCAGGGGAAAGGCCGTTGTCCCGCCCGGCGATCAACGCGCGCAGTTCCTTGTCGCCACGATGCTCGCCGTAGAACAAGGTGAGGTCGGGCAGCGACAAGCCGATATCGGAGAGTTTCTGGTCGGCGATCGAGCTTTCGGAAAGGTTGTAGCGGATGCGGTCGTAGCCGTATTCCTCCGGCGCTTCCTTTTCGATCACCATCCTGGCGTAGTTCATGCTCACTCCCCTGGCTTCTGGTGGGTATCCAAGCCACAAAAGCAGGAAGCCTGCCAAGGCGGATTCCCCGGCAGGCTTCCTTAAATCATTGGTGCAGGCGCGTTTGTCTCAGGCCGTCGCCTTGGCCTTCCTGCCCCTGGCGGGTTTCACCGGTTCCGGCTCCGCCTTGCGGCCGAGGCCGATCGACTTGGCGAGCTGGGAGCGCGACGCCGCATAGTTGGGGGCTACCATCGGGTAATCGACCGGCAAGCCCCATTTGGTCCGGTAAGCCTCCGGCGTCAGGCCGAAATGCACGCCGATATGGCGCTTCAGCGATTTGAACTTCTTCCCGTCCTCGAGGCAGATGATGTAGTCCGGCGTCACCGAGCGCCGAGGATTGACGGCGGGGGTCGGCGGGGGCGCGGCGGGTTCCGCCGGCTGGCTGATCCCGCCGATCGACGAGGCGACGCTGGCGATCAGCCCGCCCAGGTCCGAAGCGGGCAGGCGGTTCTTCGCGACATAGGCCGATACGATGTGAGCGGTGAGCTCGAGCAGGTCGACTTCCTTGGCTGTGCTAGTGTCCTCGTCCACGTATTCCCTCCATTTCTGCCGCATGGCCGCGAAACCGATCCGGCTTCCGCGGTGTGTAATGTCAAAGCGCTGCCAGCGTTGTTGGCGAATTCGAAAGCCGCAGGGGCCGCAGGCTGGCGAATTCCTAGTCGGCAAATCTGCGCGGCGCAACGTTTTGTCGCGTCAATAC
>RXJA01000527.1 GCA_003963455.1 Hyphomicrobiales bacterium | reverse complement strand
TCTGCTGCAGCGACGATTTGCGCTTTCAGAAAGAATCCCCTCCCCCGGTGGCCTTTCGGATATCGCCATTGCCGATGAAGTTTGTCGCGCACCATCTGTGGGATTCGGTCAAGTGGGAGTCCGATCCAGCCCACGGCCGTGCTGCGCGTCAAAGGACCGCACGCCCCGCTGACGATCCGTCGGCGACTGTCGAGCTGGTCGACGCTGACCGGATGGCGAAACTTGAAGGGAAGTTCAACACTCCTGGCGTGCGCAGCGCCTTAAAGATCGCGGTGCGGCCCGGCCCACGCGCGCTACAACGCAAAAGCGCGTAGGCGGTGGCCGCCGGTGTGATGTCTTGTGCGACGTCCGCGACCGCGCGCTGCTGCTCACAGCCTTCGGCTCCGGCGGCCGCCGCCGCGGCGAGGTGGCCTGCCTGCGCGTCGGGCAGTTGGTCGAGCGATATCCGGTTCGAGCCGATCCCAGGGACCCGAGCAGCTCGCGTCTCCCCAGGATCAATCTCAGCCGCGCCAAGGCGACGGAAGCCGACGAGGACGTCTTTGTGCTGTTGGTCGGCAGGTCGGAGGCCACCTTGCAGCCGTGGCTCGAGCACGCCGCCGATGGTGCCGTCTTCTGTGGCGCTGATCGCTGGGGTCACCACAAGCGCAGGGCGTTGACGCCACAGGCTGTCAACCCAGTCCTCAAGCGCCGCATTGTTTCGGCCGGTCTCGTTCGGCAGCCTTCTCCGCCCACGGCCCGCGCTCGGGTTATCTCACCGAAACCAGCCGCCGCGGTTTTCCTCTGGCCGAGGCCATGCAAGCAATCGCAGCACAAGTCCCTGCAACTGGCATCGCGCTACTATAACGAAGCCGAGCGGCAGTTGGGTCGAGCCGGCGATCAACCCCAGCCTTAACGCTTCGCGTATCTTGGATTACTGGCGAGCGTGATTTACCGCCGTAAAAACTGGCTCTTATGCCAGACAAAACAAGGTTTTAGCGGCGCGGCTCGAAAAATTCCGAATCCCAACTCCTGTAAATTGCCACAGGACAATGTGATGCCAGTACCAGCCCTCAGTAAATGGCAAGCCCGCCCCGTTAACCTTCTGTTAACCCAAAACTTCTTGCCGGGGCTCACCGAATCGGAGCTTAATGGCGCTTGTTGAATAGTTTCATCGCAAAAAGCGCCAATTCGGGTTTCGACGAGAATGAACATCGCCATGCGGCTACCACGCTTCGAGTTCGATGACAAAATTCTCGAGCAGGGTGCCGAGATATCGCGACGCCTCAACCAGCTCCGCATAGAGAAGTTTCCACCCAATGCGACAAAGACCCTGCGCTCGTTTTCAATGGCTGAGGTCGCCCACTATCTTGGTGTGTCGCAGAACAATTTGAAGCGCCTTCATCTCGAGGGCAAAGGACCCCTGCCCGATCAAAATTCCTCCGGCCGGCGTTCTTACACTGCCGAGCAGATGCTTGAGCTGCGCCATTTCCTTGACCGCCACGGCCGGACCGAGGTGAAGAAGTACGTGCCGCATCGCAAGCCTGGAGATAAGCTCCAGATCGTGGCAGTCGTAAATTTCAAGGGGGGCAGCGGCAAAACCACCACGGCGGCCCATCTTGCCCAACACCTGGCCCTGACGGGTCATCGCGTTCTGGCAATCGATCTCGATCCGCAAGCATCGCTTTCGGCGCTTCATGGCTTCCAGCCTGAACTGGACCGCAACCTCTCTCTCTACGAGGCCATCCGTTACGATGAGGACCAAAAGCCGATTTTGGACGTGATATCGCCAACCAACTTCCCAGGCTTGGACATCATCCCAGCCAATCTGGAACTCCAGGAGTATGAGTACGACACGCCGCTAGCGATGCAGGACAAGTCGTCCAGTACAGGCCGGCAGTTTTTCACAAGAATTGCAAGGGCGCTGTCAGCAGTGGACAGCCGCTATGATGTCGTCGTCATCGATTGCCCGCCACAGCTTGGCTATCTGACCCTGACTGCGATGTCGGCCGCGACATCCGTTCTGATCACGGTTCATCCGCAAATGCTCGACCTGATGTCCATGAGCCAGTTTCTGCTGATGCTCGGGGGCATATTGAAAACGATCAAGGGCGCCGGAGCGCAGATAGAGTTGGACTGGTTCCGTTACCTAATCACCCGCTACGAGCCCACGGACATTCCCCAAGCGCAGATGGTTGGCTTCATGCAGTCGATGCTGGCCGGTCAGATCCTTGAGAACCCGATGCTCAAGTCAACGGCCATCTCGGATGCCGGTTTGACCAAGCAAACCCTCTATGAGGTCGAAAAATCGGCCTTCACACGCTCGACCTACGATCGGGCGGTCGAGTCACTTGATGCCGTGAACTCCGAGATTGTCGACCTCATCCATCGCGCGTGGGGCAGGTCATGACGAGAGAGCACTTTACGGCGGTAAAAACCGGCGATTTTTTGTACGAAATCAGTCGCGTAGCGGCAAATCGGAGCGATTGAATGGCGCGCAAGGACGTATTCGGGAGCGTGATGGGGGTGGGAGCTCCGGCTGCGGAAGTGAGGGACGTCGCTAACTATGCCGTTCGAGGCGCCTCCCGCTCGATCATGCAATCCTTCGAGGAGTTGTCTAAGAGTTCGGTGGTCGATCTCGATCCTGGCCTTATCGACAGTTCATTCGTTTCAGATCGTATTGCCGATGACGATGACGAATTCCGTGAGCTGATGGCGGCAATCCGTGAGCGCGGGCAGGATTCTCCCATCCTGGTCAGGCCGCATCCGTCGGCGCCAGGGCGCTATCAGACCGTCTTTGGACATCGGCGGGTCAAAGTCGCCCGACATCTAGGCCGGCCCGTTCGAGCCGTCGTCAAGAAGATGGACGATCAGGACCATGTGATAGCGCAAGGACAAGAGAACGCAGCCAGGGCGGATCTGTCCTTCATCGAACGCACGCTTTTCGCCGAGCGCATCCTCAAGACTGGCCATTCGCATGAGACGGTCAAATTGGCTCTGGCGCTGGACGACACGACATTTTCCAAGATGCGCTCGGTTACCAGCCATGTCCCCGAGGAGATTATTCTGACGGTCGGAGCAGCCAAGGGGATTGGTCGCGATCGCTGGTGGCAACTTGCCAAGCTGATGGAGCGTCCTGAAAACGGGGCTAGGGCAGCGGACTATGTGAAGAGCGCCGATTTTGCGTCGCCGCAAAGTGATGTCCGCTTCACGCGCTTGTTTGATTTTCTGAATTCCGTTCCGAAGCGCGCCCGCACGCCGGTGAAGTCGCAAGAGAGAGCTTGGGCGCCAGGGGACAAGTCGGTACGCGCCAAGATCACCGATACGGGAAAGATGTTTACGCTAGCCTTGAAATCGAAGGACGCATCGCCCTTCGGCGCGTTCATTGCCGACAAGCTAGACGAACTTTTCGTGGCCTTCCGGGAATCGGAACAGGCAAAGAAAACAGGAGACTGAAACCGCAAAAGAAAAAGGCCCCCGAACGTCACCGTCGCGGAAGCCCTTCTCACGTCTGTAGCAAGCTGAGAATCGCATTTCCCCGAATCACTGTCAAGAGTCCCGGCGCCAGTTCGGTGAGCAGTTTTCTTTTGTCTATCGCACGATAGGTGGAAGGAACAATGCAGACGCATATTGCAACGACGCCTTTTGGGCGGCGGCCGATGTCGCTTGGCCAGATTTCAAGCCAGGCGAAGACCAGGACGATGCCCGAGGGGGCAAGCGTCCAGAAGTGGCAGGTATTTCAGCATATCCGCGAGGCGCGGGACTTGGTGGGCGCGACGGACAGGGCGCTGGCCATTCTGAACGCCTTGCTGTCATTTCATCCCGAAACGACGCTCGCCGGCGACGGGGAGCTCGTTGTGTGGCCGTCCAACGAGCAACTGATGGCGCGCGCCAACGGCATGCCGGCAACGACGCTGCGCCGTCATCTGGCGGTGTTGGTCGACTGCGGCCTGATCATTCGCCGGGACAGCCCTAACGGCAAGCGCTTCGCGCGCAAGGGCAGGGGAGGGGAGATCGAGCAGGCTTACGGCTTCGACCTGGCGCCGATCGTGGCGCGCGCGGAAGAACTCAGGGACCTCGCAGATACGGTCAAGGTCGAGAAGAAGGCATTTCGCGTCGCCAGGGAGCGCCTGACGCTGCTGCGCCGCGACATCGTCAAGATGATCGACGCCGGCATCGAGGAGAAGGTGCCTGGCAATTGGGGCCGCGTGCTGCAGGCCTATCAGGCGATTGTCGGCCGGCTGCCGCGCACGGCGTCCCGCCTGCTCATCGAGAGCATCGTCGAAGAGCTCGATGACCTTTGGGCCGAAATCCGTGACACTCTGGAATCATTCACAAAAACACAGAATCCGGACGCCAATGAGTCCCATTTCGGTCGCCACATACAGAATTCAAACCCAGACTCCCTTTCTGATTCTAAAAACGGCTCAGGAAAATATGAAGAAGCGGCAACGTTTGCGGAAACCGAGAACGTACGCAGCCTGCCAAAACGGGATTTGCCTCTGGGTATCGTGCTGGATGCCTGCCCGAGCCTGCAGGAGCTTGGCCAAGGCGGCCAAATCCGCCACTGGCGCGACTTTCTGGCCGCGGCGGAGGCGGCCAGGCCCATGCTCGGCGTCAGTCCGAGCGCCTGGAAGGATGCGCTTGAGGTGCTGGGCGAGCAGCAGGCCGCTATCACGCTCGCCGCGATCTACCAGCGCAGCGCGCAGATCAACAACGCCGGCGGCTACCTGCGCAGCCTCACCGAGCGCGCCAGGGACGGAAAATTCTCGACCTGGCCGATGGTGATGGCGTTGCTCAGGGCAAAGCTCGATGCCGGCAAGCCGGAAGATGCGGCCGGGAAGGGGCAGGGCGCGCCGCAGGCGAGCGGTTCGCCGAGTGGCGGAAGTCTTCAGGTGTCGGACGCGCTGCGCCGCAGCCTGGAAAAGCCGAAATGGTGACGGCCGGCGCGGCGGCTTCTTCAGGTGATGAGCCGCGCCGCCCGACCCATCTGGCGTTCGGCGTCATTGTAGTAACGCGACGCTTGTTGGACGGACCGGTGTTGCGATTGCTGCATGGCCTCCGGCAGGGGAATGCCGCGGCGCGCGGCCTCGGTCAGATAGCCGGCACGCAAGCCGTGGGCGGAAAACGCTTTTGGATCGAGTCCGGCCGCTGTGATCCGGCGTTTCAGGACGAGATTGACCGATTGCGGCGTCAGTGCCCGACGCTCGAGATGCCCCCAGCGATCGATGCTTCGAAAAACGGCGCCCTCGGTGATCCCGGTCCGCTCCAGCCACTCCGTCAGGGCGAGGACCGGGCGGCCGATCAAAAGCACGGATGCATCGTCGTCGGCCTCCGTCGTCTTTGTGCGGCCGAGATGGATGGTCATGCAGGGTAGCGTCGGTCCATCCGGATTTTTCGGGTCGAGCGGCACCGGATCTTGCTCCGCGAGCTGCTCGACACGCAGGCCAGCCACCTCGCTGCGGCGCCGGCCGCCAGAGGCGAAGGCCATCAGCAGCAGGGCGCGATCACGGACATCGACCAGGCGATCGCCGGCGCATGCCTTCAGAAGCGCGGCGACCACATCGGCCGTGACCGCTTTTGGGCTTTTTCGGCCGCGGGGACGGGCGCTGGCTCGGCTCGCGAGTTTCAGGGCCTGACGTAAGCCCGCAGCATTGAATCTGCCCTTCAGCCCGCGCCATTGCGTCAGCGTCGACCAACTCGACAACCGCCGCCGCACCGTGCTCGGCGCATGCGGACCGTCGGTCCGCAGCAGCCCGGCCCCTTTCAGCGACGCCGCGGTCGCCTCCGGCATGCCATGACCGGGATCGGTTTCGCGCCGGGCAGGATCCCAAAGGTGATGCGCCACGAATTTGATCAACAGCGCTTCCGGCGCCGGCCAGGGGAGCGCAAGACTGGTCGCAGCCTGGCACCAGGCCTCGAGATAGGCGAGATCGGAGGCCAGCGCCCGGAGCGAGTTCTCGCCGATGCCTTCCGTTGCCAGATGGCGCAAGGTGGCGACATCGTTGTCGGAGAGGATTTCGGCCAGGACATGGCGGCGATCGAAGGGGAACACCTGATCCAGCGCGTCGAGCGCTTCGGCGCGTCGCAGCTTTTCATCGGGCAGGGGTTTTGGCGGGCGTGCGTCCATGGCGGCGGCTCAGAACAGATAGCGCCGGTCCGCCCAGTCGAGCAGGACGGCGGCGTCGCGATCGGGCAGGCGCACGCGCCCGGCGCGCAGGCCTTTGACGATCGCCTCACCGACCTCCGGATCGACCCAGTGGCCGTGCGTCATCAGGAAAAACCAGGCGAAGGGCAGGCCGGTTTCGGCGTCGATCGCCTCGATGCGCTCCATCTGCCGGTGCACGGAGACGTCGACGTCGGCCTGCAGATGTTCACTAGGAAACCGCAGCGGGCGCGGGATAAAACCGATCTCGCGCCGGCCGCGATGCTCGAGATCGTGGATGTCGAAGGCCCAGTGGTCAAAGATGCGGTGGCCGCTGGCGCTCGATCGTTCCCAGTCGGAAAAGAAACGGTTCTCGCGCGGCACGAAGTCGAACCAGTCGGGATTGGCGTCCAGGAAGGGCGTGTCGCGCGCGCCGTCCGGACCGATCTGGTGGATGACGCGGGCCTCGAGATCCGGGCGCTGCGCCTGCCGCTGTTCGCTCTCAATACGCGCCCGGCGCGCCAGAAAACTCTTCATGTGGACCAGACCGCCGCCGGCGCGGCCGCGCAGCCGGTAGACCGGTCCTGACAGCACGGGTACGTCCATCTCGGGTTCGCGCCGTACCCAGGACGGGTCAAAAAGATCGTCGGCGCTATAAGGGCGATAGTCGGGATCGACCACGGGTCCGGCCAAAACCTCGACTTCGCGGCCGAGCGAGATCTGCACGAAATCGGCGACGCCGGGGCCGGTGGGCGCGAAGGCGAAGACGGAGGCGCCGCGCCATTCGGCGAATTTTTCTCCGCCCTCGCGGTGCCGGTTCCAGAACGCCGTGAGATCGCCGTCGAGCTCCTCCAGCCCGCGTTCGACCCAGGCGCGATGGTCGCCCAGCCGCGTGCCGTCGGCGGCAAGCACCGTGCGGGCGTCGCCGCGCCAGTAGAAATCGTCGATCGCAGCGGTGGTGAAAGCGAAGCCGGGAAAGGTGCGCGAAACAGTCGGCGCGAGCTCAGCGTCGGCCGACGCCGGATCGAGGCCGGCGAGCACGCCGTCGACTGCCGCAGCGTCTGGCAACCTTGTCGTCATGGCTTTTCCGCCAGGGGTGTTGCGCTTGCGCCGTGCGGTCCAAGCACGGCGATGCCTTCCAAAGCCGCCGCATCAGCCATTCTTCTGTCGGCCGTCGCGAGCGGCATCGCCTGCTGGACGGCCAGCGCGAGGTAGCAGGCATCGTAGGCGGACAGCGCCCGGCGCGATGCGATCGCGAGAACCAGGGCGTCGTTGCCGGCGCCTTCGTCCTGCAGCGGCAGCCGGCGCAGTTGCGCCATCGAGAGTGCGGCCCCACCCTGCTCGAGCCGACCGCGCCGTTCCGCCATCAGGAACAGATTGCGCGTCTCGAACCAGAACAGGGACGGCACGAGGCCGGGCGCCGACCTCAGATCGGCCATCAATCGGTCCGCCGCGTCATTGTGTTCGTCAGGCAGGAACCAGGCGGCGGCGATGGAGGCATCGATGACGCGGCGCATCAGAAGCGGCGGCCTTCGTCGCGCCAGGCGCGGATTTCGGCCTGCGGGGTGCTGGCCCGGTTGGCGCGGGCGGCGCGGACCTCGGCGATCACCGCCTCGATATCGGTTTCGCGGCGGATGCGCGACAATTTTGCGATCGGGTCGTTGCCGCGCGCAATGATCACCTCCTCGCCGGCCTCGACCTTTGCCAAAAGGTCCGACAGGTGGGTTTTCGCTTCACCGACCTTGACGGTGATGGTCATGGTGCATCTCCGCGTCTTTGGGATGGCCGCTGTCGTCGAGCTCAGCGTGGATTTGCCCGGCGATCGAGGTTTTGCGCGACATTAGAGGCAATTCTGCGCGCTTGGTCAAGCCTTGGTCTTGTCACTATCGATAAGAGGTACTTATCGATAGTTAGGTGGGTCGAAGACGGAATACCCTGTGAGTGAAGCAAAGTGCTGAATAGCTTCAGCAAGGAGAATCGCCCATTCTGAAATCAAGGGCTTGGCTAGGCAGGAAGGGCGCGTCCGCAGGCCCTCAAACGCCTCGGACGGAAAAAAGCATGGTTTTCAGCTTGCGATTTCAACACCGGGTCGGTCCTTGCGATCCACGAAGCCGCCCGCGGGGGGCGGGAAGGCCGACCCCGGCCCTTGGCGTCAACCCGTGAAGTGGTGCAGCTTGGTCGCGCGTCGTCGTGAGGAAACCCCTGTGCCGGAAGCAGCAGCGCCCATCGTCTGGTCATGCCGGGACATGCTGGCGCCGTTCCGCTGGGCGCCCGGCGCCGTCGTGCGGGTCGCACCCGATCTCTTCGAGCCTGAGCTGCGCGGCAAATTCCGTGACGAGGTTTTTGCCACCATGGCGTTGTGCCCAAAACTCCGCTTCGAGCTTCGAACCGCCCACCCACGCGCGTATCAGGAATTTGTCCGCGTCATCGCAGAGGACCGGGCGGAATATCTCGCCTGGCGGGTCTCGGCTGCAACCATCCTGCGCAAGCTGGACCGCGATCACCAGGCGAGCGGGCCAAGCCCGCAATGGCCGCTCGGGAACGTTGCGCTTGTCTACCAAGGGAGCTGAAGCACGATGACGATCTGGGACGGCGACCCGACACGGGCGATCCCGTGGGCCGAACTCGCCGGCCCGCTGGTCGCGGCCGAAGACGCCGTCGCCCGCCTCGACGAGCGTCTCGGCCGTTCGCCGGTGCGCGACGGTTTTGTCGAGCGCTTTCATTTCCACGACGCCGCGGCCATGCTCTGGCTCGAAGGCGAGCTCGTCCATGTCGAGGACCTCGTCCTGCACGACGCGCATATGGATATCCGCCCGCCCACGCACGAGCTCACCCGCGCGCACGCGGTCCTGCGCAGCCGACGGCAGATTTTTGGCAACGCCCCCGACTGGGCGCTCGGCCGGGACGGAATGCGGCGGCTGACCGGCCGCGGCGACGTGGCGGCGCCGGCGGAGAATAGCCCGAAAGGGGAGGGCACTTCGTCACCGAAGCCTGATCGGGAAGAGCCGATCGTGGCGGACGAGCCGGATCCCCTGGCCGAGGAGCTGGCGGCCATCGACGCGGTGCTGGCGCGCTCGAGCGCGGTCCTCGACGGCGCCGCGGTCGAGCGTTCATCGCGACGACAGGCTTCACCGGAGCGGGATCCGCTGATCTACGACCCCGAATGGGATGAGCGCGCCAGGCTCGAGGATTGGCGCGAAACCTTTGATCGCGTCAGCGACCTCCCGCCCTTGCTTGCCGGCGCGATCCTCTGGGATGCTTGGGAAACAAGCAGTCCGCTGCAGCACCAGCCCTGGCTTGGAGCTCTGCTGGTCGCGGCCGCGCTGCGGCAGCGCCGTAAGACGACCGTCCATCTGTTCGCGCTCAACACGGGCCTGCGGGTCGTCGCCCGCGAACGCCGGCGCCATCGCAACAGGACAACGAGACTGCTGGCTTTCCTGGAAGCGGTTGCGGCAGCTGCCGCGTTCGGCATCAAGGAACATGACAGGCTGGCGTTGGCCAGGGAACAGATGCTGCGCCGGACCCGGGAGCGGCGCGGCAACTCCAAGCTGCCGCGCCTCGTCGACTTCGTTTTGTCGCGGCCGCTGGTCTCGAGCGCGATGATCGAGAAGGAGCTGAAGGTGACGGCCAGGGGTGCGCTCAATCTGATTGGCGAGCTCGGCCTGCGCGAGATCACGGGGAGGGGACGCTACCGGGCGTGGGGGATCGTTTGACCTGGGCTAGTTGACCGACGTGGGCGTCTCACCGAGCGGAATGGAGCGAGCCAAATCAGCCGATAGAGTTCCGCTTGGCAAAGAGCGTGGCGAAGTGCGTTGTGGTAACCCGCTCAGGGTAAATTTGAGAATGGGCAACTCGGACTTGTCGATTTTGCGATTTCGGATCGTTGGTGTGGGTGAACGGCATCCGCCGCCATTCTTGATGAAGGCCAGACTGCTTGGGATGGCTTTCCCGCCGCCGGCGGTCCGAAGATGAGCACGTGCGATCCGCCACCTGATTGTTGGCTTCTGGTCCCAAGGTTGTCGTCTGCAAACTCAATGTTGCATGGCAACATAGGGGGAACGGACCCTGCGGCCTAAGCACGCGGTTCGAGCGCTCGAAGCGTCTTTGTGACGATCGCGGTGAGGCTGTCCGCAAGGCGAGGTGGTGCAACGGGCGAACACGTTAGAACAAGCGCAGTTTCCCCAAGTTGTGGAAGGGTTGCGTCCGGCAACTGCCTGACCCGATCAGTGATTGCACATTTCGGCAGAACGCCGACAGCAAAGCCCGCGGAGATGGCCGCCCGAATGCCAGCGACGCTTTCGCTGGTGCAGACGATCTCGTAATCCAGGTCTGCTTTTTGCAGCAGATCGAGGCAGCGTTCCCGCCACCAACACGTTCGATCGAACAGCGCCACGGGCAACGGCCGACGGTGCTCGACCTCATGGAAAGCCGACCCGGCCCAAATGGCGGCTTCACGATGAACGACGATATCGTCGGCTGCGACATTCTCGGGAGCATGCAGCGCGACATCCAGTTCGTCGGCCGCGAGCGCGGCCGGAAACTCCACGCTTGAGCCGCAACGCAAGAAGATGCGAGCGCCAGGCCGCTCTTGCGAGAAATTGCCCAGGATCGCAGGAAGCAAGGTGTCGCTGTATTCTTCCGGTATGCCGAGGCGGATTTCGGCTTTGGTATCCAGCGCTCGCATGGCGATGACCGCCTGATCGAGGACCTCAACGACTTGGCGTGCGATCGGCAGCAATTGTTCGCCGCGCGCCGTGAGGGAAACGCCGCGCCCATGTCGATCGAACAATTGGTGCGCCACGATCTCTTCGAGCTTTTGCACTTGAAGACTGACGGCGGATTGCGTCCGAAGCAACCGCGCTGCGCCTCCACTGATGCTGCCAGCCTTGGCGACGGCCAGGAAGCTGCGCAGCAGGTCGCTATCAAGCTGGGAGTGCAAGATATCGCCTTGGCTCATATCGGATATTTATTCTATTCGTTTCTCCAATGGAAGTGCGAGCCGTAGACTGCCTCAAAAGGACGGCGGTCATGAGCATGGCGCTTCCGAATGTGCAAAGGCCGATCATGTGGGGGACGGCTGCTGTTCTGACGGGCGTTGCCGCCCTTACGTGGCCACAACGGGCACAGGAGACGCTCCATTTCGTCCTGCAGAGCTTCCTGGATGTCGCGCTGATGATTGCAATTGGGCTAGTCATCTCCGCATGGGTCGCGGCCAGCGGCGCGGCGACCATTACGGCCCGGTGGTTCAAGGGGCGCCCTGTCGCAACGGTTGTGATCGCGTCAGGAATCGGTGCCGTGACACCTGTGTGCGGCGTAACGGTACTGCCGCTCACGACCGGGTTTCTTGCCTCGGGCGTTCCGCTTGCGCCCATCATGGCATTTTGGCTTTCCTCGCCTGTCACCGGTCCCACAATGTTTGCCGCGACGTGGGCGCTGCTCGGCCCTGGATTCGCCGTCGGAAAGATGATTGCGGCTTTTACGCTTGGAGTTTTTTCCGGCCTTGTAACAGCCCTCCTCGTGCGCACGCAGATGGTTCAGAGCCCGTTACGATCGCAGCGCTTTGTGGAGAGTGGGCACTGTGGCACGTGCATGCCAACGGGGTTCTCGTTCCAAATCTGGCGAGACCCGGCTCGCATGCGTGCGTTTGGAGCAAATCTTGTTTCCACAACAAGGGCTGTCGTTATCTGCTTGCTGTTCGCTTTCTCGGCTGAGTTCCTGCTGCGTGACCTTCTTCCGGTCCATGTCCTTACGGCTTACGTCGGCAAAGATTCCCCATACGCTATCCCACTCGCGGTGCTGGTCGGTGCGCCGATGTATCTCGATGGTCTTGCGGCACTGCCCCTGGTTCATGGACTACTTGATCTCGGCATGTCACCTGGCGCGGCAATGGCACTCCTCGTTTCGGGCGGCGCGGTCAGTATTTGGGGCGTCTTGGCTGTAGCTTTGGTCCTTAGACCGTCAACCATCGCCATGTTCGTGACCCTAGCCGTGATCGGTTCGCTGGCAATTGGATACGCTTTCGATGCGATTTGGGCGTTGGTGCCCTAAAGAAAGATAGCAACGGCGCCGCCTAACAGCACTCTCGCGCAAATTACGCCTGCAGCGCGGAACGAACTAGGCCGCTGTCCAGCTTCGACCAGGGTCCGCAGAGGGGCCCGGATCGCGACGCTCGCGAACCAGAATGCCTGGGGCGTTGCTGAGTTTTGACCCCGTGTAGAGGCGAAGAAAATCTGCCTCCAGTTTAGAGAAATCCGCCTTGTCTAAGCACTTTTCCATCTTCTCCATGAAATAGCGGCTCTTCGCTGGGTATTTCTGCGTCCTTCATGCAAATCTCCTCGGCATGGATGGGCGATCTCATTGCCGCCAAAACCGCCCCACTGTGACTGCCCCGAATACGCGATTTGGACCTCTGCCTATGCGAGCTACCCCTAAACGCGATGCAGTTGCAGGAAACCGCCGCGTGCGGCCCGTCGAATAGCAACCCCGGGCGCAATCACTGTCCACCCATGATTTCATGGTTTCATACTCTTATTAATTCATGATAGCATGACTTCATGAAACAGGCGATTGCGCAGTCAGACCAAGAGGTGGACGAGTATCTGCAGATACAGGTGCCGTCGATTACGAAACATCATCTCGGCATCCGAGCAGCGGAGACGCGCGAGCCCATTCGAGTCGTTGTCCTTCGCGCGCTGAAGGCGTATGGCGTGACCGTCCCTGACGAAGCGATCTCCGACCGTCGAAAAAGGCGACCGGCATGACGGACGAATTTGCCCCGCTCACCATTCGGGATTACGCCGCGCAGGCGTTGACTACGGATCAGCGCAGCGACAGTGGTTCCCTGACGTTCCCTTTGCTGGGCTTGTTCGGTGAAACTGGAAGCCTCCTCAGCGAGGTGAAGAAAAAGCAGCGGGATCGGGCTTCGTATCTCGGCTACGCTGGAGCGGTGGTCGAGGAGTTGGGTGATGTGCTCTGGTATCTTACCGTTGTCGCCGCTCGAGGGGGGCTCTCACTCGGTGACATCGCGGACAATTTGGGGCGAGGATATTCCGACTGGCAGCGCTCGCCCGACTCTGCGCTTTCGTTTGCATCCCTGCAGCCAGCAATTATGCCTCGCGGATTGGAACCCAGTCCCGCATTCGAGAAGACATTGCTCCAACTTG
>RXJA01000150.1 GCA_003963455.1 Hyphomicrobiales bacterium | reverse complement strand
GGCCGCCGGAGAGTTCGGTGGCGCGGCGCTTGCCGAGGCCGGTCAGCGACACCTGCGCCAGCGCCTCCTCGACGCGGCGCTTCTCCTCGCCGGCTGCGAGCTTCAGCCGCCTCAGCCCGTAGGCGACATTCTGCTCGACATTGAGATGCGGGAAGATCGCATAGCTCTGGAAGACCATGTTGGTCGGCCGGCGGTTGGCGGGGATGCCGTCCATCGGCTGTCCGTCCACGGCGATCGAGCCGCTGGTCGGCGTGTCGAAACCGGCGATCATGCGCAACAGCGTGGTCTTGCCGCAGCCGGAAGGGCCAAGCAGCGAGAAGAACTCGCCCTCGCGGATCGCCAGCGAGGCACTGTCCAGCGCCTTGAAGGATCCGTAGCTGCGCGTGACGTCGCGGATCTCGATCATGGTGCGGTCGGACTGGGCGCGTTCGGATTGGACCCGCTCAAGCATAGAGGCCTCCCTCATTCTGGGTGCGTCTGGCCGCGCGGCGGCGCAGGATTTCGGCGACCGTCATCAGCACGAAGGACGCGAGCAGCAGCAAGGTGCCGAGCGCCAGAACGCCGGGAAGCTTGGCCGCGAAACGCAGCTGGCCCCAGATGTAGATCGGCAGCGTCGCCTCCGTGCCGGTCAGGAAGAAGGCGATGATGAATTCGTCCAGCGAGATGGTGAAGCAGACGAGCAGGCTGGAGATGATCGCCGGCGCGACCATCGGCAGCGTCACCCGCCGGAAGGTGCCGAAGGCGCTTTCGCCGAGGTCGGCGGAGGCCTCCTCCAGGCTGCGGTCGAAGCCCTCGAAGCCGGAGGTCAGCACGGTCATCGAATAGGGGATGCAGACAAGCACATGGCCGAGCACCACGGTGAACAGCGACAGGCTCAGGCCGAGCTGCAGCATGACCAGCAGCATCGAGATCGCGACGATCACCTCCGGCAGCACCAGCGGCGCCATGATTAGCCCGTTGATGGCGCGGCGGCCGGGATAGCGGTAGCGGGTGATCGAGCGGGCGGCGAGAATGCCGAGCACGGTGGACAGGATCGAGGCGGAGACGCCAACGATGAGGCTGTTCCAGGTTGCGTCGATCAGCGCCGGCGTGCGCGGCAGGTCCTCGTACCAATGCAGCGTGACGCCGGAGAGCGGGAACTTCGGCGTCGCCGCCGTGTTGATCGAGAAGATCGGCAGGAAGATCACCGGCAGATAAAGGAAAAGCAGATAGAGGACGGCGTAGCTCGACAGCCAGCCGGGCAGGAAGCGTCTGATCGCCGTCATCGCGCCAGCCTCTGCAGGGCGCGGAAGACGAGCACGGTGGCGCCGGCCATCAGCGAGACGATGATCATGGTGGTGACGGAAAGTGCCGCGCCCAGCGGCCAGTTCGACGCCTTGCCGAACTGCGCCTGGATGGCGTTGGCGATCATGACGCCGTCCTTGCCGCCGACCAGCTTCGGCGTGACATAATCGCCGACGGTCGGGATCATGACGATCAGCGCCGCCGAGATGACGCCGGGCGCCGACAGCGGCAGGGTCACGCGCAGGAAGGAACGCAGCGGCCCGTCGCCAAGGTCGGTCGCCGCTTCGACCAGGGTGCGGTCGACCTTCTCCAGCGACACGAAGATCGGCAGGATGGCGAAGGTGGCCCAGGCATGGGTCAGCGTGATGATGACGGCGGTGGAGTTGTAGAGGAGCGCGGTCGAGGGCTCGTCGATGATACCGAGGCCCATCAGGCCGGAGTTGAGCACGCCGTTGTAGCCGAGGATCACCTTCCACGACATCACGCGCAAAAGGTAGCTGGTCCAGAACGGGATGGTGATGAGGAACAGCCACAGGCTCTTGTGGCGGCCGCCGTGGAAGGAGATGAAATAGGCGATTGGATAGGCAAGCGCCACGGTCAGCAGGCTGACCGTCAGCGAGATATAGAGCGAACGCCAGAGCAGGTCGCGGTAGATCGGCTCCGTCAGCGCGATCCGATAGTTCTCCAGGGTGAATGTGTGGTCGATGGTGAGATAGTTCTGCGTCCAGAAGGAATGCGCGATGACGACCAGGATCGGCAGGACGAGGAGAATAAGGGCATAAACGAAGGTCGGGCTGATCAGGGCAAAGCCCTGGACGGCTTCCGATTGCAGAAGGGGACTTCGTCTCGATCCCGCCGCGCGTAGCGGGGGCGACCCTTCCGCGGCAACCGTCATTGCAGCGCTCCGGGCGTGATTTCTGGTGCTGGCTCGGACTGTCCCGCCATGCGGCTTTCCCATTCGCGACGCCGGCCGCCCGTTCCCGTTTTATATTTGGAGCGCAATCGCCCCTTGGCTTGCCGGCTTTCTTTCATCATGAGCGCATCCGCCGATTGAAATCAAGCGCTATTTCTGCGATATTGATTGAACGGATATTCAAAATGAAGTGATGAAAAGCCGATTTTCCGCGGCTTTCCGGACCTTCAGGTATCCAAGGCGAATTCCACAATCCGACGATGTGAGGCGAAGATGGCGGCTCAAGGCAAGATCAAGGCAGGCGAAATGACCGAGCCCGGCAGTGACGATGCGGTCGAGCTCGCCAAGCGCCATCTCGTGCAGCCCTGGCCCTATGCCGGCTCGGTCGGCAACGAGGCGCGCGCGCTGATCGGCGCGGGCGACGGCATCTACATCACCGACGCTTCCGGTAAGCGGCTGATCGACGGCCCAGCCGGCATGTGGTGCATCAATGTCGGCCATCGCCGAGAGGAACTGGCGAAGGTCATGTACGACCAGGCGATGGAGCTCTCCTACAACACGCCCTGGTACACGATGAACGCGCCCTCGGCCGAGCTTGCCCGGCGCATCGCCGACGCGGCCCCCGGCGACCTCAGCCACACCTTCTTCACCACCGGCGGCTCATCGGCGGTGGAGACGGCGCTGCGCTTCATGCAGTTCTACAACAATGTGCGCGGGCGGCCGGAGAAGAAGCTGATCCTGAGCCGCGGCGGCGCCTATCACGGCTCGACCTATCTGTCGGCCTCGCTCAACGGCCGGCCGCGCGACCGCGACTGGATGGATGGCGCCGACGAGCTGGTGGTGAAGCTGTCCTCGCCCGATCCGTTCCGGCGGCCGAAAGAGACGAGCATCGCCGCCTTCACCGATTTCCTGGTCGACCAGTTCCGCGATACCGTGGCGCGTGTCGGCGCCGATCGCATCGGCGCCTTTGTCGGCGAGCCGGTGCAGGCTTCCGGCGGCGTCGTCGTGCCGCCGGACGGCTATCTCAAGCGCATCCGCGAGATCTGCCGCGAAAACGATATCCTCTATGTCTCGGACGAGGTGGTGACCGGCTTCGGAAGGCTCGGCCATGTCTTTGCCTCCGGCGACGTGTTCGGCATCGACCCGGACATGATCACCTTCGCCAAGGGCGTCACATCAGGCTATTTCCCGCTCGGCGGCGTCATCATCTCGGAGCGGCTGCTGGAAGAGCTGCGCCGCTCCAACCACCCGGATGCGCTGTTCGGCCATGGCGTCACCTACACCAGCCATCCGATCGGCTGCGCGGTGGCGCTGAAGAACCTCGATTTGCTGGAGGAGGGCGTGCTTGCCCACGCGCGTGGGATCGCGCCCTATTTCCAGGCGCAACTGAAGACGCTGGAAGAATTGCCGCTGGTCGGCGAGGTGCGCGGCCTCGGCCTGATGGCCTGCGTCGAATGCGTCGCCGACCGCGAAAGCAAGGATCCGCTGCAACTCGACAAGAACGTGGGAAAACGCATCGACGCGCATTGCCACGAGCTCGGCCTTTTGGTGCGGCCGCTGATCAACATGTGCGTGATGTCGCCGCCGCTGATCATCACCAAGGAGCAGGTCGACGACATGGTCGGTATTCTGCGCGAAGGCATTTCGCGGACCATGGATGATCTGAGGAAGGAAGGGGTGTGGCGGGGCTAGGCTCTCATCGCAGACGATGACGGGGAGCCGGGGGGCGCCGCAAGCCCTCATTGTGGACGCGGCGTGCCGCACGGCGCGAAACAGGTCACCAGGGGATTGTGCCGAGCGCCGCGTGGGTGAAGGTGCCCGTCGGGCCATCCGGACCGAGCAGCGCCACGCGCACGGCTTCGCGGGCGCCTTCCTCGACGGTTTCCGTGCCCTGATAGCCGTTGAGGTTCGTCCTGGTGAAGCCCGGTGAAACGGCATTGACCTTGATCCCGGTCGGCTCCAGCTCGATCGCCATGGCCAGCGTCATGGCGTTGAGAGCCGTCTTGGAGGCCGGGTAGACCGGACCGAAGATCGAGCGATAGGGGAAGGTCGGGTCGGCATTGCGCGTCAGCGAGCCGACGCCGCTCGATACGTTCACGATGCGGGCGGCGGGCGCCTCGCGCAGCAGCGGCAGCATCGCCTGGGTCACGGCAAGCACGCCGAACACATTGGTCTCCCACACCGCGCGCACCTCGTCGAGGGATACGTTGCTCGGGCGGGTCAGCGCGGCATACTCCTCGACGGACATGCCGGGGCGCTTGCTCGTGTTCGAGATCGCGGCGTTGTTGACGAGCACGTCGAGGCGGCCGAGTTCCGTGCGGATTCGCTGCGCCGCGGCGGCGATCGATGCCTGATCCGTGACGTCGAGCTGAAGCGCGCAAGCGTTCGGTCCGATATCTTTCGCGGCGGTCTCGCCACGCTCCAGATTGCGCGATCCGACCAGCACTGTGAGGCCGTTGGCCACCAGTTCCCTGGCAATCTGAAGGCCGATTCCCTGATTGGCCCCGGTGACCAGGGCGACGGGTCTGTCGTGCATTGGTGCTCTCCTTGGGATGGGTGCGGTTCGACCGCACGGGTCCTCGGACTATGCGGCGGCGCGTTCGGCGGCAGGTCGCCGGCGCAGACCGGCCTGCAGGATCGCCGGCGGGTTGTAGCCGGCCTCATTCAGCCCGACGTCTGTCCCGGGCGGAACGATCCGGTCGATCTGGTCGAGGAGGTCGTCGCCGAGGCGAACTTCGGCGCCGGCGAGCAGATCATCGAGATGCTGCATCGTGCGCGGCCCCAGTATGGCCGACGTCACGCCCGGATGAGCCATCGCGAAGGCCATGGCCATGTGGGTGAGCGACAGCCCTGCCTGGTCCGCCAGCGGGATGAGCTGCTCGACGGCATCCAGGCTGCGTTCATCGGACATCTGCCTGGGCATGTATTTCACCCGCAGGCTGTCGGGCAGCGGCTGCCCCTTGCGGTAGCGGCCGGTGAGCATGCCTTTGGACAGCGGGCTCCAGACCATGGCGCCCATTCCGTAACGTTCGCAGACGGGAAGCACTTCGCGCTCGATGCCGCGATCGAGGATCGAGTAGGGCGGCTGCTCGGCGCGGAAACGGGCGAGGCCGCGCCGCTCTGCCACCCATTGAGCCTCGACGATCTCGGAAGCCGGGAAGGTCGAGGATCCGATTGCTCGCACCTTGCCGGCGCGCATCAGATCGGTGAGCGCGGACAGGGTTTCCTCGATGTCGGTATCCGGCTCCGGCCGGTGAATGAGATAGAGATCGATATGGTCGGTCTGCAGACGTCGCAGCGAGGCTTCCACCGCCTGCATGATCCAGCGCTTGGAATTGCCCTGCTGGTTCGGGTCATCGCCCATGGGCCCGTGCACCTTGGTGGTCAGCACGATCTTGTCGCGGCGGCCCTTCAGGGCTTTGCCGACGATCTCCTCCGACTCGCCGCGACTGTATCTGTCGGCCGTATCGATGAAGTTGATGCCAAAATCCAGGGCCTTGTGGATGATGCCGATACAGTCGTCGTGGTCGGGATTGCCAAGTCCACCGAACATCATCGCGCCGAGGCAGTAGGGGGTGACCTTGATGCCGGTTCGTCCCAGTGCGCGATACTGCATGTCGGTCTCCTTATAGGGTGGCTGTCGTGCATGGCTGTGGTCAACACCGCTCCGCCGGGCTATATTGAGCTTAAGCGGAACAGTATTCCGTTTATACGGAACATCGTTCCGTTTTGCAAGCGGGTGCGTCGTGGACAAAGGAACGAGCGATTCAGATGATGGCCGGAAGGCCTCGGACCGGCGTGTGCGCGCCGACGCGCAACGCAATCTGGATACCTTGCTGCGAACGGCCATGGCGGTGTTCGCGACCTCCGGCGTCGACGCGCCGGTGCGCGAGATTGCGGAGAAGGCGGGCGTCGGCGTCGGCACCGTCTACCGGCACTTTCCGCAACGCTCCGACCTGATCGCCGCCGTCTTTCGCCGCGAGATCGACGCCTGCGCCGAAGCGGCTGTCTCCCTGTCGGCAGGGCACGAACCCTTCGAAGCATTGGCGAATTGGATGCAGCGATACGCGGCCTTCATCGCCGCCAAACGGGGGCTAGCCAAGGCTCTGCACTCGGGAGATCCGGCGTTCGACAGCCTGCCGGCCTATTTCGACCAGCGGCTGCGGCCTGCCCTGCGCACGCTTCTCGACACGGCGATTGCCGGCGGCGCAGTGCGCGCCGATGTCGATGCGGACGAGCTCCTGGGAGCAGTGGCGAGCCTGTGCATGTCGGCCCACAATGACGGGCCCGGCCGCGCGGAACGCATGGTCGCTCTCCTGGTCGACGGACTGCGCCACGGCGCGAAGCCGTCATAGCGGCACGCGTTGCCTGTTTCGAGCGGGCTGCGCTGCCCGCACATGGGTCTGAGAGAGGTTCCTACGACCGCGAGCGCAACGCGTCGTTGAGCGCCCACATATCTTTTTCCTCCGGCGCCGTCTCCAGGCCCAGAATCGGGACCTGCTTGCGCAGGTGATCGTGGTGGGTGCGCACGCCATATTCGAGGTCGGAGAGGTAGAAACCCTCGAAGGCCTCCGACAGCATCGATTCGTTCGACCACACCGAGAGCTGCACGTCCTCGTTCATGGTGTCGCGATCGATGCGGTAGGCGAGGTAGCGCGCCGCGGCCTGTTCGCGCGTCTCGTCCTTGTAGCGGTAGATGGCGCCGCGCAGCAGCGTCTCGCCGGTGGACAGCGGGAACTCCTGATAGAACTGCACCGACTCGGGCATGATGGACAGCGCGTTGTTGGGGAAGATGCCGTAATAGATCCAGGCCTTGCGCAGATGCTCCGGCAGATCCATGGCGCCGGTCGAGAGCTTGATGTATTCGCGCACGCTCCAGCGCCGTCCGGCGTGCGGATTGTAGGTGGCGAAGGACCGCGATACGCCGTTGATGAAGGGCTCGTCGAAATAGGTCGCGCCATAGAGGTCCTGCAGCGCGGGATGCGCCATGGCGACGTGATAGCCTTCGTTGTCGACGTCGCGCACCGACTTCCAGTTGACCGGAGACTTTTGCGTCCAGATGCCCCAGGACGGCACCATGTCGGCGACGTTGTAATGCGCCATCTCGGCCTCGATCGGCTTGAGGAGCTCCGCCACCGAGGGCTGCGGGCCGCCCTTGCGGAAGCGTATGAAGATGAAGCCCATCCAGATTTCGAGGTCGAGCGGCATCAGGCCGAACTCGGTCTTGTCGAGTTCCGGGAAGGAGCGCGGACGGGCAGCTCCACGGAGCGTGCCGTCGAGATTGTAGACCCAGCCATGGAACGGACACACCAGCGCATTCTTGCAGGTGCCCTGGCTGTCGGCGACGACGCGGCTGCCGCGGTGGCGGCACATGTTGTTGAAGGCGCGCACGACGCCGTCCTTGCCGCGCACGATCAGCGCGCGCTCGCCGATGACGTCCATGGTCAGATAATCACCCGGATTCGGCACGTCGCAGACATGGCCGGCGATCTGCCAGTGATTGCGGAAGACGTATTCCTTCTCGAGCTCGAGAAGGGCGTTGGAGTGATAGCTCCACCCCGGCAAGCCCCGCCGGTCCCAATCGTTGGGGATCGCCACGTCACGGAGGTGCGGGTTCATGGGCATGCTCTTCTTTTTGTTGAATACTCATTCAATATACGCATATTTTTCATTGAAATGCAATGGTTTGCGGGAATATGGAAGTTCCACGTCGACAAGCTGGAGTTCGCCCGACCCGGAAAAACCCCGGAAAATCCGGGTCTTAATCAGGGAAGCGGAAGAGCAAATCCGAACGCCGACAGGCGCCCCGCGGAAGGCCTGTTTGGGCGGGTCAGGGGCGTGTGGCGGACAATGACGGTCTGCTCGATTCAGGCATCGCTGTGTGATGCCGCTTACAGTCGGCGAGGCGTGGCGGGCGCATAGGTTGGCCGACCGGCTTCCATACAGGTCGAATGGTTGCGGCGGGCGAGTGCGCGGGTCATCCGGTGCTTGTTTCAAATCCTGTTACGCAGGCTATCACCGCCAATCATCCGGCTGTTACCTGGCGCGATTAAGTTCGTTTCAGGGAAAAAAGAAAGATAACGAAGGGAACAACCGATGTTTGCGAAAGTTCGCGTCGCCGATACCAACCGCCGCCTGCATGGCCCGGAGCGCAATGATCGTCGGCCGAAGCTTGCGCTGCGCCAGCGCGCCAGCGACCATCCGATGGCGATGTTCATGCTGATCGGCGCATGCGCCTTCGTCGGCATGCTGGTCGCGCCTGCCTCAGGCCCGGCTTTCGCGTCGATCAATCCGCCGGCCAATGTCGTCGAGGGTGCGCAGACCACGCTCAAGACCGCCCGCCTGCCCGAACCAGCGATCGATTTTGCCTGCAAAGGCCAGAATTGGGGCGCCGAGAGCATCGATTGCCTGCGCGCCATCGCCGAGCAATCCGGCCAGCACCGGGAGCGCGCGGTGCGCATGATCGCCAACGCGTCCCCGCTCACCAACACGCCGAACGTTTTTTAAGCCTCCCCAGAGCGCTCCCTCCTGCGCTCAAGTCAGGCTCCCGCCGCATCGTCGGTCGGGAGCCTCTTTTTTTGGGGTCTATCCATATTCAGGTGAGGCCAGCCTACGAGGGCCGGTTCTCGGAATACACCGTTCTCGGCTCAGCCTGACCCGAATCTCGACAGGGCCTACGGCGTGCGAACCCAGAGTTCGGCCACGCCTCAGCGATTTCAGCTCAGATGTGGGCGCCGTTGTCGGTGGCGACCAGATCGGCGACGGTCGACAGCACGCCGCGCACGTCGAGCGTCGAGAAAGGCTTTTCCAGGATATGCGGGCGCTGCGGCGGCGGGAGCGCTTCGATCTCCGCCTTGGCGCCGATCATGTCGCCGGTCACCAGCACGAAGCGCTTGGCCAGCGCGGGCTGCTGCGAAAGCAGTTCGCGGTAGATCGCGATACCGCTGATGCCCGGCATGCGCAGATCGGAAAAAACGATGTCCGGCGGCATGTGACCGTTCAACACATCCGCCGCCGATGTCCAGCTTGCCACCACGCGCGACTTGAGACCCATCAGCTCGAGTATGTCGGACAACGAGGCTGCGACGTCCGGCTCGTCGTCGATCACCAGCGCGTGGCGCAGGCCGCTCGACCGCGCCGGACCTTCGCCGGGCGTGGCGCCCTTGCCCTCGATCGCCGGCAACTGCACGACGAAGCGCGCGCCGTGCGGCTTCGCCTCCTCAAACCAGATTTTGCCTTTGTGGCGCTCGATGATCGATTTCGAGATCGACAGGCCGATGCCGGTGCCGACGCCGACCGGCTTGGTGGTGAAATAGGATTCGAAGACGCGCGAGCGGATCGCCTCGGGGATGCCCGGGCCGTTGTCCTCGACGGAGAAGCCGGGATTGTCGTGCTCGCCGCGGAAAGTCCGCACCTTGATGCATCGTTCGCCGGCGATGCCGGCAAGCGCGTGCTGGCTGTTGATGAGGAAGTTCGCCGCGACCTGCGTGATGTGGTCGGCGTCGGCCATGGCCAGCAGCGGTCCGCCAGCGAAATCGGTGTCGATGATGATGCCGCTGGAACGCGCGCCATAGGCGGTGACTTCGAGCGCCGCCCGCATCACCTGGTTGAGGTCCGTCTCGGCCTGCTCGGTCGGGTGCAGGCGCACCATGGACAGGAAGCTCTTGACGATACGACCGCAGCGCTCGGCGGCGGCGCGCACCTTCTCGGCGCGTACCTTGGTCTGGGGATCGCTGGCGAATTCATGCAGCAGCGTCGACTGCGCCACCACCACCGCCAGCGGGTTGTTGAGCTCGTGCGAGACCCCGGCCAGCAGCGAGCCCATCGCGGCCATCTTCTCGTTCTGATGCAGCTTCTCGCGCTGGCGGTTGATCTCCTCCTCGGCCTGCAGCTTTTCGCGCAGGTCACGGATCGAGCCGAAGATCAGGCGGCGGTCGGCAACGCGCATCTCGGTCGCCGTCAGCTCGATCGGAAAAATCTCGCCGGCGGCGTTCTGGGTGACGGTCTCCAGCCGCTGGCCGACCATGGGCGCGCCGCGGCCGGCCATGTATTCGGCGCCCGAGGCATAGCCCTTGCGGTAGTATTTCGGGACGATGGTATCGAGCAGGTCCTTGCCCAGGATCGCGCCGCGCTGGAAGCCGAACATCTTCTCGGCGGCAGGATTGAACTCGATGATCGAGCCCGTTTCGTCGATGACGATGATGGCGTCGAGCGACGCCTGCAGCATGGTGCGGCGGATCACTTCGCTGACATGCGCCTCGGATGGAGAGCGCTCGATGGCGTCGCCAATGGCCAAGGCGATGATGTGCAGCGCCGCTTCTTCCTCTTCCGTCCATTCGCGCTCGTCGACACAGTCGTTGATGGCCAGCGTGCCCCAGAGGTGGCCATGCGCGAAAACCGAGACGGAGAGGAACGACTTGATGTTCTGCTGCTCGAAATCGGTCCGCAGGAAACCGTCGAGGTCGCGCGTGTGGCCGGAGAAGATCTTGCCTTGCCGCTCGTCCTCCTGCAGCCGCTCCAGCAGCGGGTCCGAATTGATGATCGACTGCATGATCACGGTGGGGGAGGCTAATTCGCCGCCGAAGTCCGGGTCGATCCAGTAGGAGGCGACGGACTGCGCGAAGCCTTCGCCCGGCAATTCGCTCAGGCGGAACAGGATGCCGCGCTGGCAATCCATGCGGCGGCACATCGTCTCCAGTATGCCGTCCATCTCGCGCCGCCAGTCGCCCGCTTCGCGCAAGCGTCGCACGACATGGACGGCCGCCATCGCGGCGCCGCCCGGGCGCGAGCCATGCATATCTGCGCGTGCTGCCTCAGCAGTCATGGTCGGCCGTCTCTCGTAGCCCGCCTAGGCGCGTCGCTCCCAAAACGAATCGAGCGACGCGCTCAACCCGTGTTCCTGATGCATGTCGTATTCCCAAAAACCGCGGCGCACTATCGGGCTATATGCATTGGGCTAGTTCAATTGCCGTCGCCGCTCGGCAGCGAGAAGATATAGCCTTCGCCGCGCACCGTGCGCAGGAATTTCGGATTTGCGGGGTCGGCTTCGATCTTCTTCCTCAATCGCATGATGCGGATGTCGACCGCGCGCGACGATTCCGGATCCTCGACGAAGCCGATAGCTTCCGAAATCGTAGCCCGCGTCAAAAGCCGGTTGGCGCGGGTGAGGAAAACCTCGAGCACGTCGAATTCGCTCTTGGCCATCTCGATGACCGCGCCATTGGCGCCGATGACCAGACGGCCGTCAAAATCGGCCTGGAAGCCGCCAAAATTCATGAAGCGGCGGTTGCCGGTTTCAGCCCTCGCCGCTTGCGGCTCAGTCGGCTGCGGCACGCGGCGCAGCACGCTGCGCACCCGCGCCAGCACCTCGCGCAATTCGTATGGCTTGACGATGTAATCATCGGCGCCGATCTCCAGCCCGACGATACGGTCGAGCGCCGTGCCGGCGGCCGTGGCATAGATGATGCCGATCTGTGTTTTCGAGCGCAGCCAGCGGCCGAGCGACAAGCCGTCCTCGCCGGGCATGGCGATGTCGAGGATGGCGAGATGGAAGGACTGCGCCTCGAACAGCGCGCGCGCGGCGGCGGCATTCTCCGCCGTCACGACGTCATAGCCGCTGGCGCCGAGATACTCGGCCACGGCTTCCCTCAGATCCGGTTCGTCCTCGACGATGATGATGCGTGCCTTCACGACGCGCTCGCTCCCGCTTTCAGCGGAAAGTAGATTGGGTATAAACATGATGTCCAGCACTCATCTCGGGTTGTCTGTGGCGGGGTGGAGAAAATGGCCGCACGATCCGTCATTGCGCTTGTGTCCGTCGCCGAGGTGGTGGCGGGCGATCTCGCCGACCATCTCGATCGGCGCGGGCATGACGTGCGCCAGGCGCGCCAGCCCTGGGAGGCCGAGACGCTGCTTTCGACGGGCGGCATCGATGTCGTGGTCGTCGGTGACGAGGTCACCCAGGCCGAGGGCCGTGAACTGCTCAGGCGCTATGGCGGGCAAGGCGGGGGTGGCGAGGGCGGGCCCGACTTCATCTTGATCTGCAAGCCGCGCGATCTCGTCGACAAGGTGCTGGCGCTCGAGCTCGGCGCGGCCGATGTGGTCGAAAGCCCGCTCAACGTGCGCGAGCTTGCCGCGCGCATCGGAGGCCTGCTGACCAGGCGCGGCCGGGCTGTGGCGGAATTGATCGTGCTCGAGAACGCCACCGTCGACCTGCGCTCGGCCATGGTCATGCATCGCTCCGGCGCGGAGGATCAGCTTTCGCCGGGGCAGGTGGCGCTGCTCAAGCTGTTTCTGGCGAGCCCGCGCAAGGTGCTGACGCGCGACGACATCATTGCCGCGGCCCCGGCCGAGAATGCCGACGCTTTCGACCGTTCGATCGACTCGCGCATCGTGCGGCTGCGCCGCAAGCTCAACACCGAGACCATCACCACCATCAGGGGCGCCGGCTATCGTTTCGATCCGCCGGTCCCGCGCAACGAATGAGACCGGGCCGGCGAGGCTTTCGAGCATCGGATTCCCCAAAGCGGTGGGCATTCTGGGTCCGACGCCTGGCGCTCAGCGCACCACGATGACCGAGGGGCCGGAAGGAATGTCGGCGCTGGCGGTGATCTGGGTATGGGCGCGCTCCTTGAGCAGCACCGTCGCCAGCGCGGCAAAGCCAAGCAAGCCTTGCGCGTAGAGCAGCGCCGAAAGCACCGAGGCAGCAGATTTTGTCGTCATTTCTTCAAATCCCAGTCTCGAAGTCGTCGGTGCTTCAGGAAACTCCCGAAGCGCCCGCGCCGCTGACGGAGCCCCCCGCTGCGGCGCGGGCCTTCGGTCCTCTCGGCAGCAAGTAGCCGGAGGGGCCGCGCGTCCTCCTCAGCCGAAGGCCGACCCGCCAGAGGGCCTTCAGCCGGTGGACGCGCAAGCTGGACAAAATCCAGACCGTGGCGATGAACAGAGCCATGTGCAGCGTCGAAACCTCGCCGGAATTCATCGCCGCCAGCGTCGTCGCCGGGTTGCCGGCCACCGAGCCGGCGCCGCCGAGCACGATCGCCGCGACGCTGATCCTGAGAAGCCAGGAGCGGAGTTTCGATTTCCTGCCCATTTTCGTTTGCAGATGTCTGTT
>RXJA01000121.1 GCA_003963455.1 Hyphomicrobiales bacterium | reverse complement strand
GGAATGGAAGCTGAAGCTGGTCGATCGCCGCATCGCCAAGATCGTGCGCGGCGCGCAGGATCTGCCTGGGCAGAAACTGTTCCAATATCTGGACGAGGATGGCAACAGGCGGCCGGTGCGCTCAGAGGACGTCAACCGCTATCTCCGCGAGGCGTCCGGCTCCGAATTCAGCTCCAAGCATTTTCGCACCTGGGGTGGCACGCTCCATGCGGCGTCGTTGTTTGCAGGAACCGAGCTGCCTGAAAGCAAGACACAGCAAAAAAGTGTCATCAACAGTGTCGTCGACAAGGTCGCCGGGCGGTTGGGCAATACGCGGGCGGTCTGCCGCAAATGCTATATCCATCCGCTTGTATTCGAGTCGTGGGCCGAAGGGCGTATGCTTGACCAGATGGCAGCGGCCAACAAGCGCAAACGGCTGATATCCGGTCTCGACGAGGAAGAGACCCTGGTGCTCAGATGGCTGCAGGCGCGCGGCGCCTGACAGGCGGTCGCGAAGACCGCCAAGTCCGTGATCCCTCGACAAATTTTTTTATCGACCTTGTGTCGGGAAGGGTCCTAGTGTCGCGTCCTTTGATACGGAAAGGACCTGCCATGCTTTACGCTATCCTCTGCTACGCCTCCGAAGACGTCGTCTGTTCCTGGAGCAAGGAACAGGACGACCAGGTCATGGCAAAGCTCCTGGACGTGCAGGACAAGTACGCCAAGGCCGGCCGGCTCGGGCCGGTGGCGCGCCTTTTGCCGACGACCGCCGCGACCACGCTGAGAAAGGTCAAGGGCGAGGCGGTCGTGCTCGATGGTCCGTTTGCCGAGACCAAGGAACAGTTCCTCGGCTTCTACACGCTCGAATGCCGCGATCTCGACGAAGCCGTCTCATTCGCCCGCGAGCTTTCCGAGGTCAATCCGAGCGGCGGCTCCTACGAGATCCGGCCGGTCTCGGTCTTCAATCCGACAAAGGTCGCGGTATGACGGACCTTGCCTGGATAAGCACGGCGATCAGCAACGCCCGCCCACAGGCGATGGGCGCGCTGCTGCGCTACTTCCGCGACCTCGACGCCGCGGAAGAGGCTTTCCAGGACGCGTGCCTGAGGGCGCTTAAGAACTGGCCTAAGAACGGGCCGCCGCGCGATCCGGCGGCCTGGCTGATCTTCGTCGGCCGCAACAGCGGCATCGACGCGGTGCGCAAGCGCGCCAGGCAGGCGCCGATGCCAGAGGAAGACCAGATCTCCGATCTGGAGGACGCTGAGAGCGACATCGCCGAGCGGCTCGACGGCGCGCATTACCGCGACGATATCCTGCGGCTCCTGTTCATCTGCTGCCATCCCGACCTGCCGGCCACCCAGCAGATCGCGGTAGCGCTGCGCATCGTCTCCGGCCTTACCGTCAAGCAGATCGCGCGCGCCTTCCTGGTCGGCGAGAGTGCCATGGAGCAGCGCATCACCCGCGCCAAGGCGCGCATCGCCGATGCCGGCGTACCGTTCGAAACGCCGGGCGCCGTCGAGCGCTCGGAGCGGCTCGCGGCTGTCGCGGCCATGGTCTATCTCATCTTCAACGAAGGCTACTCGACCAATGGCGGCGAGGCGCCGGCGCGGGCCCCACTTTGCGAGGAGGCGATCCGGCTCGCGCGTCTGCTGCTCAGGCTCTTCCAGGCCGAGCCTGAGATCATGGGGCTGACCGCGCTGCTTCTGCTGCAGCATGCGCGGGCGCCGGCGCGCTTCGACGGGAATGGCGAAATCGTCCTGCTCGAGGACCAGGACCGCTCGCTGTGGAGCCGCAAGATGATCGATGAGGGGCTGGCGCTGGTCGACAAGGCGCTGCGCCACCGCAAGCCCGGCCCTTACCAAGTGCAGGCGGCAATCGCGGCCTTGCATGCGCGGGCAGTGACGGCCGAGGAAACAGACTGGACCGAGATCGACCTGCTCTATGGCCTGCTGGAGCAGATGCAGCCGTCACCGGTGGTGACGCTCAACCGCGCTGTGGCAATCAGCAAGGTGCGCGGCCCGGAAGCCGCGCTTGCCATGATCGAGCCGCTGGAGGAGCGGCTGTCGGGCTATTTCCACTTCTTCGGGCTGAAGGGCGGGCTGCTTATGCAGCTTGGCCGCAACGACGAGGCGCGCGTCGCCTTCGACCGCGCCATCGCTTTAGCCAACACAGCGGCGGAAGCGGCGCATATCCGCATGCATATCGATCGGCTGATCAAGGAAAGCGCCGAGACGTCCTCAATCCATAAGGCACGCTGATCCGACTTCGCTGCCTGGCCCAATTTCGCGACCCGGCCTTGGACCATGCCGGGGTGGCGGTTTTTCCCTGAAACGAGTAATGCCACGCCATGAAAGCGCCCGGTGGTGCCCAACGGCACGGACCACGGCACGGCGCATGGCTTCCACTTCCGCCTTATGAGCGGCGGGATATGAAAGGGACAAAAATGACATTGGCGAAGGAAACGGCTTCACTTCTCGAGAAACTGGGCGTTGCCGGGGATGCGCTTTCGGGTGGCGACCTCATCGTGCGCAGCCCGGTGACTGGCGAACAGATCGCGGCGCTGAAGTCGATCTCGGCGGCCGATGCCGGCAAGGCCATCGATGCCGCGCACAAGGCCTTTCAGGCCTGGCGGCTGGTGCCGGGGCCGAAGCGCGGCGAACTCGTGCGGCTGCTCGGCGAGGAATTGCGCGCGCATAAGGCGGAGCTTGGCCGGCTGGTGTCGATCGAGGTCGGCAAGATCCCGTCCGAGGGTCTCGGCGAAGTCCAGGAAATGATCGACATTTGCGATTTCGCCGTAGGCCTCTCGCGGCAACTCTACGGCCTGACCATCGCCACCGAGCGTCCCGGTCATCGCATGATGGAGACCTGGCATCCGCTCGGCGTCGTCGGCGTCATCTCGGCCTTCAATTTCCCGGTCGCGGTGTGGTCGTGGAACGCGGCGCTCGCCTTCGTTTGCGGCGACGCGGTGGTGTGGAAGCCCTCGGAGAAGACACCGCTGACCGCACTTGCCTGTCAGGCGATCTTCAAGCGCGCCGCCAAGCGCTTCGGCACCGACGCGCCGGCAGGACTGCTGCAGGTGCTGATCGGCGATCGCGTCGCCGGCGAGGTGCTGGTCGACCATCCGAAGGTGCCGCTGGTGTCGGCCACCGGCTCAACCCGCATGGGCCGCGAGGTCGGTCCGAGGCTCGCCAAGCGTTTTGCCCGCGCCGTGCTGGAGCTCGGCGGCAACAATGCCGGCATCGTCACGCCGACCGCCGATCTCGACATGGCGCTGCGCGCCATCGCATTTGGCGCCATGGGCACGGCCGGCCAGCGCTGCACGACGCTCAGGCGCCTGTTCGTGCATGACAGCGTCTATGACGCGCTCTTGCCGCGGCTGAAGAAGGCCTACCAGAGCGTCTCGGTCGGCAATCCGCTGGAAGGCAAGGCGCTGGTCGGTCCGCTGATCGACAAGGCCGCCTTCGACAACATGCAGAAGGCGCTGAAGGAAGCCACCGCCCATGGCGGCAAGGTGACGGGCGGCGCGCGGTTCGAAAACGGCCATCCGGACGCCTACTACGTGCATCCGGCGCTGGTCGAGATGCCTGCCCAAGTCTCGCCGGTGACCGAAGAGACCTTCGCGCCGATCCTCTATGTGATGAGATACACCGACTTCGACGAGGCGCTTGAGCAGCACAACGCGGTCGGCGCCGGCCTGTCGTCGTCGATCTTCACGCGCGACCTGCAGGAATCGGAACGCTTCCTTGGCGTCGACGGTTCCGACTGCGGCATCGCCAACGTCAACATCGGCACGTCGGGCGCCGAGATCGGCGGGGCGTTCGGCGGCGAGAAGGAGACCGGCGGCGGCCGCGAGAGCGGCTCGGACGCCTGGAAGGCCTATATGCGCCGGGCCACCAACACGGTGAACTTCTCCAAGGCGCTGCCGCTCGCGCAGGGCGTGTCCTTCGATATCGACTGAATCGAAATGGCGCTGCCAGAGCGGCGCCGTTTTCCGATTGATGCAGAGGCCGTTCAGTCGACGCAGGTTGAGGGCGTGCAGGCGGCCGTGACGCTGGACAGGTTCTGACGCTTATCCAGCGTCGGTTTCTCGTAGGTCTTCTTCATGGCTTTCCCCATGCGCGATGTCGCCGAAGGCGCGCAGTATAGCCTGTGTATGGCATTCCTGGCGCTCCGGCATCTGCCGCGTGGGGGACATCGAGGCTCACAGGGCCTTGCCGGTCGAAGGATCGAACAGGCGGAGCGCGTCCGCGTCGAAGACGAACGTGCATGGCTGGCCCTTTGCCACGCGGGCCTGTGGCGGCAAGGTCGCCGTCAGACCCTGGGTTCCGGCCCGAGCGGTCGTAACCTGCTCGGGGCCGGTCAGTTCGACGACGGCGATCTCTACCGGCAGCGACAGGTCCGCGCCGCTTTCCGGTCCAAGGCGGAGTGCTTCCGGCCTTACCCCGACAACGACATGGGCGCCGTTACGAGCCGCGCTTGAATAGCGCGCCGGAAGCGCCAGCCGCGCATCCGTGCCGGCGATGGCGAGCTTGCCGTCCTGGACAACCGCTTCGAGCATGTTCATCGCCGGCGCGCCGACGAAGCCCGCGACATAGAGCGTCGCCGGATGGTTGTAGATCTCCTGCGGCGTGCCGAGTTGTTCGATGCGGCCGTCGCGCATGACGGCGATGCGGGTCGCCAGCGTCATCGCCTCGATCTGGTCATGGGTGACGTAGACGACCGTCGTGCGCAGCATCTCGTGCAGGCGTTTCAACTCGGTGCGCATTTCGAGGCGCAGCTTTGCGTCGAGGTTGGAGAGCGGCTCGTCGAAAAGGAAGACCTGCGGCTTGCGCACCAGCGCCCTGCCGATGGCGACGCGCTGGCGCTGGCCGCCGGACAACTGACCAGGCTTGCGGTCGAGCAGGTTCTCGATCTGCAGGAGCCTCGCCGTCTCGCGAACCGCCCTCTCGCGCTCGGCGGCGGGAACCTTGCGCATCTCCAGGCCGAAACCGATGTTGCGGCTGACGGTGAGGTTCGGATAGAGCGCGTAGGATTGGAAGACCATGGCGATGTCGCGGTTCTTCGGATGCACGCCAAGCACCGATCGGCCGCCGATCAGCACGTCGCCGCTGGTTGCCTCGGCGAGACCGGCGATGATGTTGAGCAGGGTGGACTTGCCGCAGCCCGAAGGGCCGAGCAGCACCAGGAACTCACCGTTCTCCAGTGCGATGTCGATGCCTTTCAGCGTCTCGACACCGCCGTAGTTCTTGCGGACATCGCGGATTTCAAGCGCGCTCATGGACGGCATCCTCGAACTGGATCGGCCCGCCATAGTCGCGGGGCAAGGTTGAGATGGCGTGCGACGCCACCCGGATGGCGGCCGACAGGCAGTCCTGCGGCGACTGGCCTTGCGCCAGCGCGGCCAGGAAGGCGGCGTTGAAGACATCGCCGGCGCCGATCGTGTCGACGACGGCGACGCGCGGCGCCGCCGCCTCAATGAGTTCGCCGTCGGCGCCAATGGCGATCGCGCCCTCCGGACCGCGCTTGACGACCACCGTCGCTCCGCCCTTCATGCCGTCGCGGATCTTGCGCGCCGCGTCCGCCGGACTTGCGAGGCCGGCCAGCGTCGTTGTCTCAACCTCGTTGAAGAGCGCCAGTTCGCAGCGCGACAGCCAGGCCCGCGCCGCCGCGCAATTCGCGTCAGTCCACCCGTCGATCGGCCAGCCGGTGTCCAGCGCAACGGCGATGCCGTGCGCCTCGGCCCAATCGAACAAAGCGTTGTAATCGCGCGTAAGGTCCTCGGTCAGGAAAGAGCCGCAGAGCAGTGCATAGCCGCCGGAAAGCCGTTCCCCATCGAGCACCGAGAGCACGTCAGCCAGGCTGAAGCGGGGCAGGTGGCCGCGCGTGGTGAAGAAGGTGCGCTCGCCATCGGGATGGGTCATGCCGACCGACAGTGTCGTGCCTTCGGGACGGACCGGCCATTGTCGCGCGCGGCGTCCGAAGGCTTCGCGCAGCCAGCGGCCAAACTGGTCGTCACCGAGATTGGCGGCGATCTCGAAGTCGATGCCCAGCGCCTGCCAGGCGAGCGCCGTGTTGCCGGCCTGCCCGCCGACACGCAGGTCGTCGTGATCGACGACGGTCTCGGTGCCGGCCTTCGGCCAGGGTGCGACCGGACCGACGATCAGGTCGACATTGACGTTGCCGATCACCGCGAGCGGCCGCATCATTCGCTCCGCGTGATCTTGGTGGTGCGCACCGGCGTTCCGGCATTCTCGACGCGGCAATCGGCGAAGGCGATCATCAGGCGCTGCGCGACAGGCAGCATGGCGAAGATCGCGGCCAGTCCCAAGGCGGGCTTGAACGTCAATGTGACGGCGCCCGCGACCGGCGGCATGGCCGAGGCGTCGAAGATGATCAGCGGCGCGCCGGCTTCGATGACGGACAGGGCCATGGCGGTGACGAGGTCGGCCGTCGGGTGGTTGCCCCGGAAAAGAACGATTCCGATTTTCGGACCGAGCATCTCCATCGGCCCATGGCGAAGCTGGCCACCTTCGAGGGAAAAGCAAGGCAGGCGCGACAGTTCGGTAAGGCCGAGCGCCAACGCTTCGGCCACGCCTTGAAGGCTGCGGCCGGATGTGACCACGGTCGCCACATTGGCGAGCGCCGCAAGCGCTGCATCGATCGCAACCGCCTCCGGCGCCTTTAGCACGGCAAGCGCCGCGGCGGCATCCTCGCCCAGCGCGGCCAGGATGGCGAGATGCAGGGCGAAGGTCACGGTCAGGCTGCGGGTCGCGGCGAAGGCGAGCTCGGTGCCGCCGGCGCCGACGAGGCAAGGAACCGTGCGGCCGAGGAACGAGCCTGCCTCCAGCGTCAGGCCGAAGGTTTCGGCGGGATCGCCGATCTCGGCGAACCAGCGCAACACCTCGGCGCTCTCACCGGACTGCGAGGTGAGGATCACCGTCTTGCCGGCAAGCGGCAGCGGCTGGCCGAGCTGCTCGGAAAGCGGCAGCGCTATGGCATCGATGCCGTGCGCGCGATAAAGCGGTTCGACCGCCCGGGCGACGGCGTGCGAGGCGCCCATGCCGAGCAGGACGAGCCTGCCGTTCTTCCTGATCGAGGCGGCGACCCTGGCGGCCGCCTCGCGATTGTTCTCGAACGAGGCGAGCGCATCCTCATGCTGGCGCGCCATCTCGCGGTCGATCGCAAGCAGGCCGGATGGTCGAGGTCTTTCAGCAGTCATCATTATCCTTTCACGCCGCCGCTGGTGAGGCCCGAGATCAGCGCGCGTTGCATGACGAGGCCGATCAGCACTGGCGGCAAGGCCGCGAGCACGCCGGCGGTGGCGATCAGTCCGTAATCGGAGACGCGGCCGCCGGCGAGATCGGCGATGGCGACCGTCAGCGTCTTTGCCCGCTGGTCCGAGGTGAAAAGCAGGGCGTAGAAGAACTCGTCCCAGGCAAGCAGCACCGCAAACAGCGCCGATGTCGCCACCACGGGCGCCGCGAGCGGCAAGGTGATGATGCGCCAGGTCTGGAACAGCCCGGCGCTGTCGATCATGGCCGCGGCCTCGATCTCGCGCGGGATGGAATCGAAACCCGATTTCATCAGCCAGGTGGTGAAGGGCGCGAGAATTGTCAGATAGATCAGCGCCAGGCCGAAGACATTGTTGAGCAAGCCGAGCCAGGACAGGCCCATGTAAAGCGGCACGGAGAGCGCCACCGGCGGCAGCATGTAGGTGGCGATCACCATCGACAGCGACCAGCCGACCGAAGGCGTGCGCGAGACGGCCCAGCCGGCCGGCACGGCAAGGACAACAGCGGCGAGCGTCGCCATGCCGGCGACCTCCAAGCTGTTGCGCAGCGAGGCAGTGAAGGCGGCGCCGGCGCTGTTCTCGGCCGTCGACAGGAGCTGCGCGTAACGGGAGAAGTCGGCCGCCTGCGGCCACCAGCGCAGTGGCTTGGCGGCGAGGTCGGCGGCCGGGGATATGCTCATGACGAAGAGCCAGGCGAGCGGCGCCAGGATCACGGCGGCAAGCAGGAGGGCGCAGGCGTAGACGAAAACGGTGAAGAGCGGGCTCTTGCGTTCCATCAGACGGCGCTCCCGGCGGTCTTCCTGACCAGCGTCGCGTAGGCGACGGCGAGCACGGTGACGAGCAAGGTGACGATGAGCGCCAGCGAGGCGCCGGAGCCGGCGCGCTGGAAGGAGAAGGCCTCCTGGTAGACGAGGATCGACAGCGAGCGCGTGCTGTTGGCCGGACCGCCGCGCGTCATCACCCAGATGATGTCGAAGACCTTGAAGGCCTCGATGGTGCGCAGCACCAGCGCCACCATCAACGGCCCGGCGAGATAGGGCAGGATGACGAAACGGAAGCGGTTGAACGGCCCGGCGCCATCGACGAGCGCGGCGGCGGTGATGTCGCGCGGCACAGCCTGCAGGGCGGCGAGCGCGATCAGCGCCACAAGCGGGAAATTCTTCCAGCAGTCGGCGACGATCAGCGCGGCGAGCGCCGTTCCCGGCTCACCCAGCCATGAGCGGTAGTCATCGATGATATGCAGCTGCGTCAGCGCCGCGTTCAGCGCGCCATATTCGGGATTGTAGATCAGCCGCCACAGCGTGGCGTTGACGACGGTGGGCAGCGCCCAGGGCAGGATCATCAGCCCGCGCAGCACGGCGCGGCCGCGGAATTCCTGGTTGAGCAGGAGCGCCGCCAGCACGCCGAGCACCATCTCGGCGGCGACCGAGACGACCGCGAACCTGGTGGTGGTCGAGAGCGTGCGGGTAAAATTCGAGCTCGTCAGCATCCTGGCGTAGTTGTCGAAGCCGACATAATTGCCAGCCGTGCCGACCAGTTGGGCGTCGGTGAAGGAGAGCCTGACGGTATCGGCCAACGGCCAGCCGATGACGGCGACCATGATTACAAGGAGCGGCAGCATCAACAGCCACGCGCGGGTTGTCATCCAGGTGCCTGACATGCAAGGCGCCTCTCTTCCTTCATCCGATCAGAAACAGCACGGGCGGCGCTCGTCCATGAGGCCGCCCGCCCGTCGGGGAACGCCAGATCAGAGGCCGCTGTTTTCGGCGGCGGTCTTGAGCGCGTCTTCCGGCGACGACTGGCCAAGCAGCGATTCCTGGATCGCCTGCTGAAGCGCCGTCGACAGCTGCTGATATTTCGGCGTGGTCGGGCGCGGATACATCGCGGCCAGACCGAGCTTGGCGGCGGCGATCAGCTCTTCCTGGCCCTTGGTGACGGCCGGATCGTCATAGGACGAAGCCCAGATCGGCAGCGAGAGCTTGGCATACTGGTTCTGCGTCGCCTGCGAGGTCATGAACTCGATGTACTTCCAGGCTTCGTCCGGATGCTTCGACACCGCCGTGACGCCAAGGCCCATCGAGCCGTTGACGGCCGAGACCTCGCTGGTGCCGGCAACGCCCGGCGCCGGTATGACGCCGACCTTGCCGGCGACCTTCGAGTCCTTCGGATCGTTGGCCATGTTGTACATGTAGGTCCAGTTCAGCGCGAAAGCGGCATCGCCGTTCTCGAACACCTTGCGGACGTCTTCCTCCAGGAATTCCTTGGAGTTCGGGTTGGTGAGGCCCGATTTGTAGCTGTCGACCATGTATTTCAGCGCCGACAGGCCGCCACCGTTCTGGAAGTCCGGCTTGCCGTCCTTGAGGAAGTCGCCGCCATAGGCGCTGACCAGCGTTGTGTAGTCGCAGACGGCGGCCTCGGCCTGTGACCAGCTCCAAGCGATCGGCGTCTTCAGCAGGCCCTTGTCCTGGATGATCTTGGCCTGCTGGCCGAGCTCTTCCCAGGTCTTCGGCGGCGCCTTGATGCCGGCTTTTTCCAGGATTTCCTTGTTATAGAACAGGTATTTGGTGTCGAGGATCCAGGGCATGCCGTAATATTTGCCGTCGTACTGGACGGTGGTCCAGGCGCCGGGCAGCACGCCCTTCTTCATGTCGTCGGTGATCTTCGAGGATACGTCGACCAGCACCTTGTTGGTGGCGTATTCGGCAGGCCAGATGACGTCGAACAGCACGACGTCATAGCCGCCGCCGGAGCCTTGCGCGAGCACGGTCTTGTCGTGCAGGCCTTCATAGGGAACGAATTCGAGATTGACCTTGATGTCCGGATTGGCCTTGGTGAAGGCTTCCGTCATCGAGCGCACGTCGGCCTCGCTGTAGGCGGCCTGGGCCATGAACAGCGCGTTCAGCGTGGTTTCGGCGAAGGCGTGGGGGACGAACAGCCCGCCGACGAACACCGCGCCCAGAAGTGTCTTACCGATCGATTTCAGCATTTGTCTTTCTCCCATTTTAGACAGCCGCGAGTGGACGGCAGAGGCAATGCCGCTTCCTCGAATCTGCATCGCATGTGACCGGATCCGTCCTGAACGGCGCGCGGCGGGAGCTTGAGGCCTTTGCCGTCTTCTTGTGGAGCCGCCTGGGTTTCACCTATTAAGTCAACTCGCTTGACTTAATTAGTCGATCAATCCTTTAATGGAGTCAAGAGGGGAAACGACCGTGCACGACATCAGCCCGATCCGTGCCAAAAGCGGCACCAACCAGGAAGGCACCAGCGCGCATAACCGCCGCGTCATGATCGAGGCGCTGCGGCTCAACGGCGCGCTTTCGCGCGCCGACCTGGCGCGGGCGACACAGCTTACCAAGCAGGCGGTCTCGAACATCATCGAGGATCTCGAGCAAGACGGCCTGGTTGTGGCGCTGGATGCGGTGCGCAAGGGCAGGGGGCAGCCTTTCACGCCCTACCGGCTGGTCCCCGAGGGAGCTTTCGCCATCGGGCTGCAGATCGACCGGCATTTGACGCGGGTGGTGGTCGTCGACCTGGTCGGCAACGTGGTGGCGCGTGCCGAGGCCAGTCTGCCGCTCGACGAGCCGTCGCCGGGTGTCCAGACCATCCTGGGTCTCATCGCGCATACCAGGCGCGAACTGGCGGACATCTCCGCGCAGTCCGAACGGCGGCTGGTCGGTCTTGGCGTCGCCATGCCGGGCCCGTTCGGCCTCAAAGAATCCGACGACAAATGGATGATGCCCGCCTGGCAGCAGTTCCCGTTGCTGGAGACGCTTACGGCCGGGACCGGGCTGAGCGTCGGGCTGCAGAACGATGCCGCCGCCTGCGCCACGGCTGAGCGCATCGTCGGCGCCGCGCACGGTGTCGATCACGCGGTCTGCCTTTATGTCGGCTACGGCATAGCCGCGGGGCTGATCCTCAATGGCGAGCTCTACAATGGCGGCAACGGCAATGCCGGCGAGATCGGCAGGGCACTGCTGTCGCCGGCGGGCCCTGGCGCTACGCCGCTCGAGCACCGTGCCTCGCTCGCCTCGCTGTACCAGCATCTCGGCCTCAACCCGGCCGATGAGCATCTTTATGAGAAGATGGGCGCTCTGGCCGCCGCCGAGGATCCGAAGGTGATGGGCTGGATCGAGGGCGCCGCGCAGGATCTGCGCTGGAGCGTGCATCTGATCGAAACGATCTTCGATCCGCAGACTGTCATCCTCACCAGCGGCGCACCCGAGGCGTTGGCGCGCCGCTTGCTGCGGGCCATACATCCGCTGCTGCCGTCGATCGCCGACCGCCCCGGGAGGCGATTGCCGCGCCTGCAGCTCGGCATCACGGATCCCTGGGCGATCGCCGTGGGCGCCGCGGCCGAGCCGATCAGCCGGGCCTTCGATCCGCGTTTTTCCGCTATCCTGAAGGCCGGATAGAGAAGCGCGGGACAGTCAGCCGGTCGCGTGCTTCATGCTGGCGGCAAAGGCCGCGTCGATGATGGCGAGCTTGACCGCCTGCGCGGCGACGTATTCGCCGTAGAATTCGTTCGAGATCCACATGACGGAATGGCCGCGCCGCCCGAGCCAGCCGACGCTGCCGAGCGCCTCGGCGTCGCGAAGCTTGCGCGCAAGGTGGGTGCGCGACAGCTTCAGCCATCTTGCGAAGTCGCCGACCGAGAGGACGCCGGTCGGGATACGCTCCTGGCCGGCATTTGCGGGATCGACGCCGGAGATCAGCCAGTCCATCACGACGCCGCCATTGTTGAGCCAGGTGAACAGGGAGAAGGTCGGCTTCGGTTCGCGCACCGGCACGGAACAGATCAGCCCGTCCGCGATCAGCGGCTGCAGTTGTGCCAGCATTTGCGGTCTCGCCTGGAATGTTGCCAACCGGTCCGCGCCGTCGAGAGCATCAAGCGTGCCCAGATGGATTTGGATCCAGCCGATCAACGGGTCCAGTGTGACGGCAGGCAGGTGCAGGGGGCGAATGCGGCCGTCGTCGGCCATTGGCCCTGCCTCGATGAAATTATAGTGCTGCATTTCCTTGATGAAGGCATGGGCCGTGTTTCGGCTTGCCACCGCATGCTGAACGGTGACGTCGACGAAACGCGCCGCGGTCAGTTCCTTTCGGTAGTCGCTGGGATCCCTGCGGAAATGCAGGGCAAGACCGATATGCGCCATCAACCAGCGCTGCTGGGTGGCAAAGACCGACGACGCCCGCGGGTTTCCTTCATAGGCATGCTGCATCGCCCGGGCCTGTGCCTGGACGGCGGCATCCAGCGCCGGATGGCCGGCAATGTCTTCGAAGTTCAGCGCCATCCCCCCAGACTCCGCCAAATATCGCGATAGCGGATGCGGATAGCAGTTTTGGCCGGCGCCTGCCAGCGCAACCGGCGGTATCCATCGGCTGAGTTTGAGAAGCAGCCGTTGCGCCGTTCAGTTCTCGCCCGCCTGGGACAAGCTAACCTCGAAAGCCTGGTCGACGACGGCGAGCTTGGACGCCTGCACTGTCATGTACTCGTCGAAGAACTGCCGAGAGACCCACATCACGGAATGGCCACGCTGGCCGACCCAGCCGATACTGCCGAGCGCCTCGGCATCATTGAGTTTTCGCGCCAGATGGGTGCGTGACAGCTTCAGCCAGTGCGCGAATTCACTGACCGAGATGACGCTGGTCGGTATCCTGTCGAGATGAACGTCCTCCGGATCGATACCGGACATAAGCCAGTCCATGACGATGCCGCCGTTATTCAGCCAGATAAACAACGAGAAAGTCCGCCCAGGCTCCCGCACGCCCTCGCTGGCCAGCAATCCGTCGGCGATCAGCGGCTGCAATTTGGACAGCATCCCGGGTCGATCGAGGAAAGCCGTCAGCCGGTTTTCACCGTCTATGCGGTCAAGCGTTCTCAGATGCGCATAAATCCAGCCGGTGAAGGTCTGGATGGTGCCCTCGGTGACCCGCATGGGGTGGGCGCGGCCGTCGCCGCTGGCCGAAACGTATTCGGCGATCTTGTAGCGCCACCGGCGACATTCGGCTCGATGATCTTCGCGCAGGCTGCGCGAGACGCCGGCAACCAGGCCAAGGCGAGCTTTGCCGAAACCGGCACGCTGCC
>RXJA01000134.1 GCA_003963455.1 Hyphomicrobiales bacterium | reverse complement strand
CTTGCCTTGGCCACCACGGCCCTCACCGCGCTCGGCCTGCCGTTGCCCGCCAGGGCGGCCGGCAAGAAGGTGATCATCGGCGCCTTCGCCGATGGCGGACTGACGCCGTTCAAGGAAAAGATCATCCCGCTGGCGAAGGAGAACGGCTTCGACATCGAGTTTCTCGAGGATGAATACGGCGTGACGCTCGAGAAGTGGTTCGCCGATGCCCAGAGCGGCGCCGGCCAGTACGATCTCTATCTGCTCGACGACCCGTGGGTGCCGCAGTTCGGCGCCGCCAATGTGCTCGAGGATCTCGGCGCCGGCGGCATCGATGGGTCCGACAAGGACTGGATCGGCTCGATGATCGACATGGGTTATTGGCCGCCGCAGAAGGGGCCGCGCGTCAAGGGCTTCGAGAACGCCAAGCCGACACTGATCTGCGTGCCCTTCGTCGGCGACCTGCAGACGCTCACCTATCGCAACGACGTCTTCACCGGCGGCGCGCCCAAGACCTGGGACGAGGTGATCGCCAAGGGCAAGGAAGGCGTCGCCGCCGGCAAGATCAAGTACCCGGTCGTGTTCCGGGGCGTGTCCGGCAACCCGATCGTCACCAGCTGGTATCCGATCTTCCTGTCGTTCGGCGGCTCGTTCTTCGACGACAAGTGGAATCCGATCTTCAACTCGGCCGAAGGCAAGGCCTCCGCCGATTTCTTCGTCGGCACGATGAAGCAGAACGCGCCGAGCGGGGTGGTCGAGTTCGACTCCGACCAGGAAGGCGCGGCGATCCTCGGCGGCGAGGCCGGCGCCATCATCCAGTATTCGGGCAATGCGCTGAAGGCCGACGATCCCGCCCAGACCAAGGTGGCCGGCAAGCTCGATTTCGGCGTCGTGCCGAAGCAGCAGTCGGCGATCGCGCAGATGGGCATCTTCATCGCCGGCGTGCCGAAATCGGCGCCCAACAAGGCGAACTCGATCGAGTTCCTGAAGTGGTATGTCAGCGCCGAGACCCAGGCCAAACTGTCGGAAGCGGGCTCTATTCCCGTCAAACGCAGCGCCTTCGGCATCGCCAAGCCCGGCAACCGGCTGATCCCGGTCGCCCTGCAGCAGCTCGACGCCGGCGCGATGCCGAGGCCGCGCACGCCTGACTGGGCGAAGGTCGAGGAACTGCTCGGCATCGAGCTCAACAAGGCCTTGCAGGCCGGCTCCGGCGGCGGCGCGGCGTTGGACGCGGCGGCCAAGCAGGTCAAGGACTACCTGACCACGGCCGGTTACTACTGATGCGCAGCGGCATGCAGGCAAGCAAGTATCGCCTGCAGGGGGCGGGGCTCGACCTCGCCCTCCCCTACCTCATGCTGGCGCCGGGCCTGACGATCGTGCTCGGCGTGCTGGTCTATCCGCTGTGGGACGGTCTCAGGGCCAGCACCAAGGCCTACCGCTACGGCTCGCCCGTCGCCGATGTCGGCCTGCAGAACTATGTGCGCCTGTGGAGCGACGCCCAGTTCCTGAATTCGCTCTGGGTCACCGTGCGGTTCGTCGCGCTCTCGGTGTCCATCGAAGCGGTACTCGGTTTCGCGCTGGCGCTGTTTTGCCTCCATGAATTTCGCGGCATCCGGCTGCTCAGGACCGCGCTCATCATTCCGATGGTGATCACGCCGGTTGTCGTCGCGATCGTCTTTCGCCTGATCTACGCCAGCGACGCCGGCATGCTGACGGCGCTCTCCGAAGCCATGGGCGGCGGCGCGGTGCAGATCCTCGGCAGTCCGCTCAAGGCCTTCATCGGCCTCGTCGCGCTCGATGTCTGGGAGTGGACGCCGCTGATGTTCCTGATCCTGCTCGCCGGCCTGCAATCGCTGCCGCACGAGCCGTTCGAGGCCGCGCGCGTCGATGGCGCCGGCGCATGGCGCGTCTTCGCCGACCTCACCTTCCCGATGATGCGGCCCGTGCTGGCGGTGGCGATCGTGCTCAGGACCATCGATGCCTTCGGCACTTTCGACCAGGTCTTCGTGTTGACCCGTGGCGGGCCGGGCGAAGCGACGAGGCTGATCTCGATCTATGGCTACGACACCGCGTTCAAGTTCCAGCAGACCGGATACGCGGCGGCGCTGTTCGTGACGATCGGCCTCGTCGTGCTCGCGCTTGCCTTCAGCGCCATCAGGCTCCTGCGCAGGGTCGACGCATCATGAGCACCCGCCTGGCGCGCATCCTCACCACCGTATTCGTGCTGGCCGTCGTGCTGCTGCCGATCTACTGGCTGGTCTCCACCTCGCTCAAGTCCAACCGCGAGATCACCCAGGAAGGCACGCTCTATCCGCATGTGCCGACGCTCGACAATTACGTGCGGCTATTCACCGAAAAGCAGTTCGGTTCCTACCTGACGAACTCGCTGGTGGTGACCTTCTTCTCGGTCGCCATCGCGCTGGCCGTCGGCGCGGCGGGCGCCTATGCGATCGCCAGGTTCCGCCTGCCTTTCGCCGCCGAGCGCAAGGTCGGCCTGTTCCTGCTCACGCTGCGCATCATCCCGCCGGTCGTCATCCTGATCCCGGTCTACCTGCTGATGCTCAGCCTCGGCCTGCTCGACAGCTGGCTCGGCCTGATCGCCACCTACACCGCCTTCAACGTCACCTTCTGCGTCTGGATGATGGAGAGCTTCTTCCGCGAGATCCCCGTCGACCTCGAGGAGGCAGCGATGGTCGACGGCGATTCGCGCTTCGGCGCCTTCCGCCGCATCACCCTGCCGCTGGCGGCGCCCGGGCTGGCGGCCACCGCCATCTTCGCCGTGCTGGTCACCTTCAACGAGTTCCTGTTCGCGCTGGCGCTGACGGCGACGCCGCGGGCCATGACCATGCCGCGCGGCACCGCGACGCTGATCGGCCGCATCGACACCGACTGGGCCTCGATGTCGGCGGCCGGCGTCATCGGCGCGCTGCCGATCGTCTTCTTCGCGCTGCTGGTGCAGCGTCATCTGGTGCGCGGGCTGACGATGGGCGCGGTGAAATGACCGCCGCGCGGGCATGTTGAAACTGGCCGTCCCGGACGGCCCGACAGGAAAGTCGAACGCATGATGGATGTTTGTCTGTTCGGGGTGGGGCTGATCGGCCGCGTGCACGCCGGCAATCTCGCGCGCCACCCGAAGGTGCGGCTGCGCTACATCGTCGATCCTGTTCGCGAGGCGGCCGAGACGGTCGCCGCCGCGACCGGCGCCGAGGTCGCCGACACCGAGACGGTTATGAACGATCCGTCGGTGAAAATGGTGTTCATCGCCTCGGCGACGCGCACCCACGCCGATCTCGCCATGGCCGCGGCGGCCAAGGGCAAGGCGATCTTCTGCGAGAAGCCGATCGATCTCGACCTCAAGCGCACGGACGAATGCCTGGCCGTTGTCGCGAAGGCGGGCGTGCCGTTCCAGATCGGTTTCAACCGCCGCTTCGATCCGAGCTTCCGGGCGCTGAAGGAGCGGCTTGACGGCGGCGAGATCGGCGCGGTCGAGCAGGTCATCATCACCAGCCGCGACCCGGAGCCCGAAACCGAGGAAGCGCTGGCCGGAGGCGGGGGCGTCTTTCGCGAGATGACCATCCACGACTTCGACATGGCGCGGAACCTGCTCGACGAGGAGCCGGTGGAGCTGTTCGCGACCGGCTCCTCGCTGGTGGCGCCCCAGTACAAGAAGCTCGGCGACTACGACACCGCGATGTTCATCCTTAGAACGGCGTCCGGCCGGCAATGCCACATCAACAACAGCGTCCGGGCCGCCTATGGCTACGACCAGCGCATCGAGGTGCATGGCGCCGACGGCATGCTGCAGGCCGGCAACCGGCTGCCGACCTCGGTGGAGATGTATGGCGGCAAGGGCATATCGCGCGACAAGCCTTATTACTTCTTCGTCGAACGTTACGCGGAGTCCTACGCAGCCGAGATCGATCACTTCATCACCTGCGTCGAAACGGGCAGGAAGCCGGCGGTCACGGCCAGCGACGGCCGCAAGGCCATGATCCTTTGCGAAGCGGCGCTCGCCTCCGCACGGTCCGGCCGGTTCGAGCCGGTGAAGCTCTGAGCGCATGGCCTGAAGTCAACGGGGAGGGACAAAAATGAAGATCGGCATGATCACCGACAGCCTCGGCAACCTGTCCTTCGACGAGATGCTGCGCGCCTCGGCCGAACTCGGGCTGGAGACGCTGGAGTTCGCCTGCGGCAACTGGTCGTCCGCGCCGCATATCGATCTGGCGGCCATGCTGGACAGTGCCGCGACCCGCGCCGAATTCGTCGCCAAGATCCGTGACCACGGGCTGACGATCGCGGCGCTCAACTGCTCGGGCAACCCGCTGCATCCGGGGCCGCAGGGCAAGAAGCACCGCCAGGTGACCGAGGACACGATCCGGCTGGCGAGCCTGATGGGCATCGATCGCGTGGTGATGATGTCCGGTCTGCCGGGAGGGCCGGGCGACGTCAATCCCAACTGGATCATCACCGACTGGCCGCCCGAATGCGCCGACATCCAGCGCTATCAATGGGACGATTGCATCATCCCCTATTGGCGCGACCTCGTCACCTTCGCGAACAATCTCGGCATCAGGAAGCTTTGCCTCGAACTGCACGGTCATCAGGCCGTTTACAACGTCCAGACGCTGATCAGGCTGCGCGATGCCGTCGGCGAGACGGTCGGCGCGAACTACGATCCGAGCCATCCGATGTGGATGGGCGCCGATCCCATCGCCGCCGTGCGCAAGCTCGGCTCGGCCATCTACTATGTCCACGCCAAGGATACCCGCGTCGAGCCGGTGCCGGCCGGCATCGACGGCACGCTCGACGCGCGCCCGCCGACGCTTTATGCCGAAAGGGCCTGGAATTACATCACGCTGGGCTACGGCCACGGCGAAACCTGGTGGCGGCAGTTCTGCACCGCGCTGAAGCAGGCCGGCTACGACGACGTGCTATCGATCGAGCACGAGGACATGATGCTGTCGCCGATGGAAGGCATGCGCAAATCCGTGGCGTTGCTGCGCAACGTCGCCATCAACCTGGCCTGAATGCCCAGATCCGACCCTGCATCGGTGCGGCCGCGGCGCCGGTCCCTGCACCCGGCCCGATCACCTGACATCGACCCAGCGCCGCTCCTGGAAGGAGCGCGCCATGGCATGCACGGTGCGCTCGATCTCCAGCCCCTCGTCGAAGTCGATGATGCGGGCCGGCTTGCCGGCCATGCGCATCAGGAGCTCGCGGCATTCGATCATCTTGAGATCGTTGAAGCCGAGGCCATGGCCGGGCGCCGGCAGGAAGGAATCGTAGGGCTTGTGGTGCGGCGCCACCAGAACGGTTCGGTAGCCCTGCTCGGTCGGCCGGTCGGCGGTGAGGTAGAGCTGGAATTCGTTCATCCGCTCCTGGTCGTAGAGGATCGAGCCCTTCGAGCCGAAGATCTGGATGGCGATGCGGCCCTTGCGGCCCCAGGCCGAGCGGTTGACCAGAAGCGTGCCGGCGACGCCGTTTTTGAGATGCATCAAGACGCTGGCGATGTCGTAGGTCTCGACCGCGCGGCGGGCGCCGGAAGCGGTCTTGCGGTCGGCATAGGGTTTGACCATGTCGCACATGACGCGGCTGACACGGCCGAACAGCGCCTTGATCAGCGACAGCGGATGGACGGCGAAATCGTCGAGCGCGCCATAGCCGGACGAAGCCTCGTGCTTCCAGAAGAACAGAGCTTCCGGGTCGGCCATGAAGTCCTCGTCCATCTCGATGCGCACGAGGTTGACGTCGCCGATGATCTTCTCCTCGAGCAGCGCGCCGATATGGCGGATGGCGGGGTTCTGGATGTAGTTGTAGCCGAGCACGGCGACGTTGCCGGATTTCTTCGCCGCGGCCGCCATGGTCTCGGCCTCGGCAAAACTCGGCGCCATCGGCTTCTCGCACCAGAGATGCTTGCCGGCTTCGAGGATGGCGATCGCCATCTCGGGATGGAACTGGTTGGGCGTGGTCAGCGAGACGACATCGACGTCCGGATCGTTGACCACGGCGCGCCAGTCGCCGGACCCTTTGGCGAAGCCGAATTCGCCGGCCTTGCGCCGGGCCAACTCGTCATTGACCTCGCCCAGATGCACCAGTTTCGGCTTCTCGACATCGGGAAAGACCGTGCCCACCGCATTCCAGGCGATGGCGTGGCACTTGCCCATGAAACCCGTGCCGATGAGGCCCACTCCGACCATGTCGATTGTCTCCAGAATAAGGGGAAAGTCCCTATGGATGAATTAGTCCATTTCACCTGAGAATGGAACATCCAAATCATTTTTTATGGTGTTCTTGCGTGAACTCGCTATGATGAGGCAGGAGAGGGACAAAGCTTTATGGGCGTTGGCGGAGCGACGATGGACGAACGGGTGCCTCGCGATTTCGAAACACTGCGCGCGACGATCCTGGACAGGCGCGCGAGCCTGCCCAAGCGCATCGCACAGATCGCCGCCTATGCGCTCGACAATCCCGACGACATCGCCTTCGGCACGGCGGCGAGCATCGCCGCCTCGGCCGGGGTGCAACCCTCGACGCTGATCCGGTTTGCCCAACAGCTCGGCTTCGACGGCTTCACCAGCCTGCAGCAGGTTTTCCGCGAGCGCCTGCGCGAGCGCAATTCCTCCTATGACGAGCGGCTGGCGGCGTTGCGCGCCAAGGCCGAGGAAGGCGGCGGGCATCGGGCGATCTTCGACGGGTTCGTCGCCGCCGCCAGCACCTCGCTTGGTGACATTTCGCGCTCGCTCAACGATGCGCATTTCGAAGAAGCGGTGGCGCTTCTGGCGAAGGCCGAGACGATCTATGTGCTGGCCAAGCGCCGTTCCTATCCGGTCGCGTCCTACATCGCCTATGCGCTGGGCAAGCTCAAGATCCGCAACCAGCTGGTGGAATCGGCCGCGGGCTTGAACGCCGAGATGATCGGCTTCGCCACGCCGCGCGACGCCGTCATCGCAATCAGCTTCTCGCCTTACGCGCCGGCGACCATCGACGAGACGCGCGCGATCGCCGAGCAAGGCGTACCGATCGTCGCCATCACCGACTCGTCCTTCTCGCCGCTCGCGCAATTCGCCAAGGTCTGGTTCGAAGTCGCCGAGGCCGATTTCGGCGGCTTCCGCTCGATCTCGGCGACAATGGCTTTAGCCATGGCGCTGACCGTCGCCGTCGGCGAGAAGCGGCGCGAAGCCGGGCGCCGACGCAAGGGATAAGCCTTGCCGGCGAGCGCTTTTCAGCGCGGGAACGCTCATTCCATATTGACTACAGATTGGAATTAATATTTCATATTGACGGCATCATGCCGCCGCTTGCGCATGCTGCCCAAAACGACGCTGCTCTGCACAACAAGGCCGATGGGAGGTTCGAATGGGCGAAGCCGTGGAAGGGAAATACCCGCCGCTCGACGTCATCACCATCGGCCGCGCCTCGGTCGATCTCTATGGCCAGCAGATCGGCTCGCGGCTGGAGGACATCACCTCGTTCGCCAAGTCGGTCGGCGGCTGCCCGGCCAATATTTCCGTCGGCACGGCAAGGCTCGGCCTGCGCTCGGCGCTGCTGACGCGCGTCGGCGACGAGCAGATGGGCCGCTTCATCCGCGAGCAGCTTCGGCGCGAGGGCGTGTCGGTCGACGGCCTGAAGACCGACAAGGAGCGGCTGACGGCGCTGGTGCTGCTCTCGGTCGAGAGCGAAGGCGTCTCGCCGATGATTTTTTACCGTACCGACTGCGCGGACATGGCGCTCGCCGAAGAAGATATCGACGAGGCCTTCATCGCCTCGGCGCGCTCCGTCGTCGTCACCGGCACGCATTTTTCGCGACCCAATTCGGATGCCGCGCAGCGCAAGGCAATCCGCCTGATGAAAGCCAAGGGTGGCAAGGTCGTGTTCGACATCGATTATCGCCCGAACCTCTGGGGCCTTGCCGGCCATGCCGAGGGGTTCGAGCGCTACGTCAAGTCCGACCGCGTCTCGGCGCAGTTGAAGACGGTTCTGCCCGATTGCGATCTCATCGTCGGCACCGAGGAAGAGATCATGATCGCCTCCGGCGCCGACGATTGCCTGAGCGCGCTGAAGACAATCCGCGCGCTGTCTTCGGCCACCATCGTCTTGAAGCGCGGCGCGAAGGGCTGCATCGTCTATGACGGGCCGATCAGCGAAGACCTCGAGGACGGCATCGTCGGCAAGGGTTTTGCGATCGAGATCTACAATGTGCTCGGTGCCGGCGACGCCTTCATGTCGGGCTTCCTGCGCGGCTGGCTCGGCGGCGAGAGCTTTGCCACCGCCGCCACCTGGGCCAATGCCTGCGGCGCCTTTGCCGTCTCGCGCCTGCTCTGCGCGCCGGAATATCCGACCTTCGAGGAGCTGCAGTTCTTCCTCAAGCATGGCAGCAAGCATCTGGCGCTGCGCAAGGACGAGGCGATCAACCACATCCATTGGGCGACGACGCGGCGGCGCGACATCCCTTCGCTGATGGCTCTGGCCTGCGACCATCGCGTCCAACTGGAAGACGTCGCGGCAAGGGTCGGCGCCGATGTCACGCGCATCCCCGATTTCAAGGTGCTGACGGTCAAGGCGGCGGCGAAAGTGGCCGCCGGCCGCGACGGCTACGGCATGCTGATCGACGAGAAATATGGCCGCGACGCCATGTTCGAATTCGCCCGCCATCCCTTTGCCTGGCTCGGCCGCCCAGTCGAATTGCCCGGATCGCGGCCGCTGCGCTTCGAATTCTCGCAGGATATCGGCTCGCAGCTCACCGAATGGCCCATCGACCATTGCATCAAATGCCTGTGCTTCTACCACCCGGACGACCCGGAGGCGCTGAAGGTTGAGCAGCAGCAGAAGCTGCGCGCGCTGTTCGAGGCGGCGCGGAAAGTCGGCCGCGAACTGCTGGTCGAGATCATCGCCGGCAAGCATGGCAAGCTCGACGACACCACCATTCCGCGCGCGCTGGAAGAACTCTATGCGCTGGGCATCAAGCCGGACTGGTGGAAGCTGGAGCCGCAGGCTTCGGCAGGCGCCTGGGCGAAAATCGAACAGGTCATCGTCAAGAACGATCCGTGGTGCCGCGGCGTCGTGCTGCTCGGGCTGGAGGCGCCGCAGGACGAGCTGGTCGCGGCGTTTGCCGCCACCGCCAATGCGCCGATCGTCAGGGGTTTCGCCGTCGGTCGCACCATCTTCATCAACGCCGCCGAACAATGGCTGGCCGGCAAGATGTCGGATGACGAGGCTGTCGCCGACATGGCCTCGCGCTTCGGGCAATTGACCGAGGCGTGGCTTGCCGCGCGCGGCCGCAAGGCCGCATAACAAGACGTCATCAGGACGCCGGAGGAAACGACAATGAGCAAGACCGTTCGCCTGACGATGGCGCAGGCCGTGACCCGCTTTCTCAGCCGACAGATGACCGAGATCGACGGCAGACAGGTGCCGATTTTCGGCGGCGTCTGGGCGATCTTTGGCCATGGCAATGTCGCCGGTATCGGCGAGGCGCTCTACCAGGTGCGTGATGAGCTGCCGACCTTCCGCGCCCATAACGAGCAGGCGATGGCGCATGCGGCGATCGCTTATGGCAAGGCGAATTTCCGCCGACGCTTCATGGCCGCGACCTCTTCGATCGGCCCCGGCGCGCTCAACATGGTGACGGCGGCAGCACTCGCGCATGTGAACCGGTTGCCCGTCCTGTTCTTGCCGGGCGATATCTTCGCCAACCGCCTGCCCGACCCGGTGCTGCAGCAGGCCGAGGATTTCTCCGACGGCACGGCCAGCGTCAACGACTGCTTCCGGCCTGTATCGCGCTATTTCGACCGGATCACGCGGCCGGAGCAGATCATCCCGGCGCTGAACCGCGCCATGCAGGTGCTGACCGATCCGGCCGAATGCGGCCCGGTGACGCTCTCGCTCTGCCAGGACGTGCAGGCCGAAGCCTATGATTATCCCGAAAGCCTGTTCGCCGAGCGCGTCTGGACGCCGCGCCGGCTGCGCCCGGACCGCAATGAGCTGGCGGCCGCGGTCGCGGCGTTGAAGGGGGCCAAGAAGCCGCTGGTGATCGCCGGCGGCGGCGTTCTCTATTCGCAAGCTTCGGGCGAGTTGGCCAAGCTTGTGCAGGGCGCCGGCATTCCGGTCTGCGAGACGCAGGGCGGCAAATCCTCGCTGCCGGACGATCATCCGCTCAACATGGCTGCGATCGGCGTCACCGGCACTTCCGCCGCCAACCGGCTGGCGGAGGAGGCGGACGTCGTGCTCGCCGTCGGCACCAGGCTGCAGGACTTCACCACCGGCTCCTGGGCGCTGTTCAAGAATGCCGGCCGCACCATCATCGGGCTGAACGCGCAGGTCTTCGACGCCGGCAAGCATTGGGCGCTGCCCCTGGTTTGCGACGCGGCCGAGGGCTTGGCGGAACTCGGCGCGGCGCTGAAGGGTTGGAAGGCCCCTGGCGCCTGGACCGACAATGCGCTCAAGGGCAAGACGGAGTGGCAGGCAGCCGCCGCCAAGGTGACGAGCTCGACCAATGCCGCCTATCCGTCCGATGCGCAAGTGATCGGCGCCGTTCAGCGCGCCATGGGTTCCGGCGTAACCCTGCTGAATGCCGCGGGCGGCCTGCCCGGCGAATTGCACAAGCTCTGGCAGGCCGGCGCGCCTGGCTCCTACCATGCCGAATACGGCTTCTCGACCATGGGCTACGAGATCGCCGGCGGGCTCGGCGTCAAGATGGCCAAGCCCGACCAGGAGGTGGTCGTCATGGTCGGCGACGGCTCCTATCTGATGCTCAATTCCGAGATCGCCACGTCGGTGATGCTTGGCCTGAAGCTCACAATCGTGCTGCTCGACAACCGTGGCTATGGCTGCATCAACCGGCTGCAGATGGCGACCGGCGGCGCCAACTTCAACAATCTGCTGAAGGACGCCCGCCACGAGGTGCTGCCCGATGTCGACTTCGCCGCCCATGCGGCGAGCCTCGGCGCCGTGGCCGAGAAGGTGGCCTCCATCGCCGAGCTGGAGACGGCGCTGGCCAAGGCGAAGAAGAACGACAGGACGACGGTGCTGGTGATCGACACCGATCCGCTGGTGTCGACCGAGGCCGGCGGCCATTGGTGGGACGTCGCCGTGCCGGAAGTCTCGTCGCGGCCCCAGGTAAACGCCGCGCGCAAGAAATACGAGGAAGCCGTGGGCGGCCGCCAGGGCTGAACCGGCTTCGCAACGAACCGACATTGGAGTGAAGACTTGAAAGCCAAACTGGGCATGTCCCCCATCGCGTGGTGGAACGACGATCTCGTGGAACTGAGCGATGACGTGTCGCTGGAGGAATGCCTGCGGCAGTCGCGCTCGGCCGGCTTCACCGGCATGGAGATGGGCCGCCGCTTCCCCAGCGATCCGAAGGTGATGCTGCCGATCCTGAAGGAGGCCGACGTCACGCTCTGCGGCGGCTGGTTCTCCGGCACGCTGGTCGATGAGGACGTTGCCAGGAACAAGGACCGCATCCAGCCCATGATCGACCTGTTCAAGGCGGTCAACGCGCCGTGCATCGTCTATGGCGAGGTCGGCCGTTCGATCCAGGGCGACCGCTCCAAGCCTTTGGCCACCAAGCCGAAGCTCACCGAGGACGAGATGAAGGCTTATGGCCGCCGCGTCACCGAATTCGGCGAATGGTGCGCGGACCAGGGCATGCCGCTTTCCTACCACCACCACATGGCCGCGGTGGTCGAGACGGAGCCGGAGCTCGACGCCTTCATGCGCAGCTCCGGGCAAGGCATTCCGCTGCTGCTAGACGCCGGCCATCTCGCCTTTGCCGGCGGCGACGTGCTGCGCGCCATCGACAACCATCACAAGCGCATCAACCACGTCCATGTGAAGGATGTGCGCATGGGCGTGATCCACGGTCTCGACCGCGCGAAACAGTCCTTCCTCGACGCGGTGGCGCTCGGCGCCTTCACCGTGCCGGGCGACGGCTCGCTCGATTTCGGCGCCATCGTCCACCGCTTCGCCGATCACGGCTATGAAGGCTGGTTCGTGGTGGAAGCCGAGCAGGATCCGAAGAAGAACCCGCCGCTGAAGATGGCTCAGGTCGGCCATAAGGAGCTGATGCGGGTGATGACGGCCGCCGGCTATACGGTGGAGACACAAGGGTTTCCGGCCTGAACGGTGGATTCGTCGGGGCGCCCGGTCTATCTGATGCGCTTTGGACAAATCCTGGATTGGCGCGATGAAAGACTATGAACACCCCTTCTTCCGGCCACTGTGGCGCCGCGTCGCCGTCGTCGCGGTCTGCCTGGTCTGGTCGGTGATCGAGTTCGCGTCCGGCACGCCCTTCTGGGGCGTCATCGCGCTCGGCTTCGCCGGCTACGCCGTGTGGCAGTTTTTCTATCTCTACAAGCCGGTTGAGGAGGCCGAGCCTCCCGCCGAGCCAAAGGAATAATCTGAGGAGCTCCGCATGTCGAAACTCATCGTCAAGGCAGACAAGGGCCACGGCCACGTCGCTCACGTCACGCCGCAAAGCGCCGGCTGGACCTATGTCGGTTTCGATCTGCACCGGCTGAAGGCGGGCGAGACGGCGTCGGGCAAGACCGGCGACCGCGAGGTGTGCCTGGTGTTCGTCACCGGCAAGGGCAAGGCCTCGGCCGGCGGCAAGGACCTCGGCCTGCTCGGCGAGCGCATGTCGCCATTCGAGGGCAAGCCCTGGTCGGTCTATGTGCCGCAAGGCGCCGACTGGTCGGTGACCGCGGACACCGAATTGGAGCTCGCCGTCTGCTCGGCGCCCGGCCTTGGCGGCGGCTTGCCGGTTCGCGTCATCGGTCCGGACGATCTCGGCCAGGAGGTGCGCGGCAAGGGCACCAACACGCGCTACGTCACCAACATCCTGCCCGAGGGCAAGCCGGCGGATTCGCTGCTGGTGGTCGAGGTGATCACGCCCGGAGGCCACACCTCCAGCTATCCGCCGCACAAGCACGACCAGGACAACCTGCCGGCGGAATCCTATCTCGAGGAGACCTATTACCATCGGCTCAACCCGCCGCAGGGCTTTGCGTTCCAGCGCGTCTACACCGATGCCGACCGCAACGGCGTGCGCGAGCTGGACGAAGCGATGGCGATCGAGGACGGCGACGTCGTGCTGGTGCCGAAGGGCTATCACCCCTGCGCCGCCTGCCATGGCTACGACCTCTACTACCTCAACGTCATGGCCGGGCCGAAGCGGACGTGGAAATTCCACAACGCGGCCGAGCACGAATGGCTGATGAAAGCCTGACCGGCAGGCCGGCCGAGCCGTTGGTCCAGTCCGGAAAAATCGTCGGCTAAGCACCTCGCGGCTGGACTTGCCTTCGAAAACCCATGAAAGCTTCGTCAATCCGTCATGGAAATCACCTATGGCAGCGGGTCTGATGCATGTCGCCGCAAGCGCTCCGGCGTTTTCGGGCTCACGACTTGCCAAGACAATGACTTGAAGCGCGTCGCATGATCCTTCGGGGCGCGCGCAGCGCGCTTGACGAGGAACGCCCATGCGCTACGCCATCTACTACACCCCGGGACAGGATGAGCCACTGGCGCGCGTTGCCGCCAACTGGCTGGGCCGCGACCCGTTCGGCGGGGCGACGCGGCCGGTCGAGGCCGTGGGCGACCTGTCGGCCGCGGAAGTCGCCTTCCACACCGCCTCCGCCAGGCGCTACGGGTTCCACGCGACGCTGAAGGCGCCGTTCCGGCTGGCGCCGAACGAGACGGAAGCCTCGCTGCGCGCCGCGCTCGACAGCTTCGCCGAGGCGACGCCGCCGGTCGTCATCCCGCGTCTGGTCGTCGGGCAGATCGACGGCTTCTTCGCATTGGTGCCGGAAGCGCGGTTCGCGCCGCTCAACGATTTCGCCGGCGAGGTGGTGCGCGCGTTCGATCCGTTCCGCGCGCCGCTGACCGAGGCCGAGATCGAGCGCCGCAGCCCCGATGCGCTGAAGCCGGACGAGTTCCGCAACCTCTGCCAATGGGGCTACCCCTATGTGTTCGAAACATTCCGTTTCCACATGACGCTTTCGGGACGCGTCGGGCCACAGGAAAGCCCACGTCTTCGGGCAGCGATAGACGGCCTGTTCGCCGACATCCTGCGGCAGCCGGTGCCGGTGGATGCGCTGACATTGTTCGTGGAAAGCGAGCCCGGCGCGCCGTTCATGGTGCTTTCCCACCATGCGCTTGGCCGCGGCCCTGCCCGCAAGACCGCATAGGGCTGTTCAGCGGAAACGCTGAACCGCCCTATCTCTTTGTTTACGCAATTCCGGACGGAAAACCGCAAAGCACTTTTCCTGGAATTGCTCTGAAATGACCGCTTGAGATAGGACCGCCCGAGATGACCGCCGAAACCGTTCTCACCAATGCCCGCATCGTGCTGCCCGACGAAATCGTCGAGGGCTCGCTGTTGTTGCGCGACGGCCTGATCGCCGCCGTCGAGCCGGGTGCTGCCCGCACCGGCGAGGACATGGGTGGCGACTACATCATCCCGGGTCTCGTCGAGCTCCATACCGATCATCTCGAAGGCCATTACGCGCCGCGCCCGAAAGTGCGTTGGAACCCGATCGCGGCCGTGCTTGCCCATGACGCCCAGGTCGCGACCGCGGGCATCACCACGGTGCTCGACGCGCTGCGCGTCGGCATGGACGAGGACGCAGACCTGAAGTCCGACGACGTCCGCAAGCTGGCCGACGCCATCGAGGACAGCGTGCGCCAGGATCGGCTCAGGGCCGACCATTTCATCCACCTGCGCTGCGAGGTCTCGGCGCCGGATTGCCTCGAAGCCTTCGCCAATTTCGAGACCGACGACAGGGTGAAGCTGGCCTCGCTGATGGACCATGCGCCCGGACAGCGCCAGTTCGTCAATCTCGAGACCTATGCCTATTACTACCAGCGCAAGCTGAAGCTGACCGACCGCGACTTCCAGAAGTTCTGCGAGAAGCGGATGGCGGAATCGGCCCGCAATTCCGGCCCGAACCGGGTCTTCATCTCGGCCGCCTGCCGGGAGCGCGGCATCGTGCTGGCAAGCCACGACGACGCGACATCCGGCCATGTCGACGAGGCGATCGAGCAGGGCGTGCGCGTCGCCGAGTTCCCGACGACGGAAGAGGCCGCCAAGGCCTCCAAGGCGGCCGGCCTCGGCGTGCTGATGGGCGCGCCCAACGTCATGCGCGGCGCCTCGCATTCCGGCAATGTCTCGGCGCGCACGCTGGCCGCCGACGGCCTGCTCGACATCCTGTCGTCCGACTACATCCCCTTCAGCCTGATCCAGTCGGCCTTCTTCCTCGGCGATGTCGTCGAGGGGATTTCGCTGCCGCAGGCGGTCGCCATGGTGTCGAAGAACCCGGCCGAAGCAGTCGGCCTTGCCGACCGCGGCGTCATCGAGCCCGGCCGCCGCGCCGACCTGGTGCGGGTGCGCGTGGACGACCATGTGCCGGTCGTGCGCACCGTGTGGCGCCAGGGCCGCCGGGTCGCATGATGGTCTCGGCCCTCATCGAGCGCGAGCTGGCCGAGAGCCTGCCGATCCGCAACGGCGTGTTCGTCGCGGTCGTCGGCCCGAGCGGCGCCGGCAAGGATACGGTGATCGGCTACGCGAAGGCACGCTTCGTCGGCGAGAGCCGGCTGGAATTCGTGCGCCGTGTCATCACCAGGCCGAGCGACGCGGCAAGCGAGGACCACGACACGCTGGCCGATGCCGCCTTCGCCGAGGCGGAGGCGGACGGCGCCTTCGCGCTGTGCTGGGACGCGCACGGCCTGCGCTACGGCCTGCCGGCCGATGTCGACTGGACCGTGGCGAACGGCCACGTGGCCGTGGCGAATGTCTCGCGCGCGGTCATCCCGGCGCTGCGCGAACGCTACGCCAACCTCTCCGTGGTCGAGATCACCGCCGCGCCCGAGATTCTCGCGGAGCGGCTGGCGGCGCGCGGCCGTGAATCGCGCGGCGAGGTGCTTGCCCGCCTGGCGCGCAGCGCGAGCGTCAAGCTGACGGGGCCTGACGTCACGTCGATCGACAACAGCGGCGACAAGGACACCGCCGGCGAGCGCTTCGCCGAGGTGCTGCGCAAGGCGATGGCGTTCTCCGACCTGTCGGACATGATCTAAGCGCCTTCTCCTTCTCCCCTTGTGGGAGAAGGTGGCCACGAAGCGGCCGGATGAGGGGTGCTGGAAGGAATGAAGCGCTGGCGGTTGGGCACAACGGTGCTGCCAGGCGAACGCCATCGCCAAGCTGGAACACCCCTCATCCGTCTCGGCGCTTCGCGCCGATCCACCTTCTCCCACAAGGGGAGAAGGAGAGGCGCTCACTTGTTGAAGTTGGCGATGAACTGCTTGAACTGCGGCGTCGGCGGCCTGGCGAACATTTCCTTCGGTTCGCCGACAGAATCCACCTCGCCCTTGTGCAGGAACATCACCTTGCTCGACACGTCGCGGGCAAAACCCATTTCGTGGGTGACGACCAGCATGGTGCGCCCTTCTTCGGCAAGCGAGCGCATGACGCGCAGCACCTCGCCGACCAGTTCAGGATCGAGCGCGGATGTCGGCTCGTCGAACAGCATCACCTTGGGGTTCATCGCCAGGGCGCGGGCGATCGCCGCGCGCTGCTGCTGGCCGCCAGACATGTGCGGCGGATAGTAGTTGCGGCGCTCCCATATGCCGACGCGCTTCAGCAATGCCTCGGCCTGCTCCAGGCACTCGGCGCGCGGCCGCTTCAGCACATGCGTCGGCGCGGCGACGAGGTTCTCCAGCACGGTCATGTGCGACCAGAGATTGAAGCTCTGGAAAACCATGGCGAGGTTGGCGCGGATCCGCTCCACCTGGCGGATATCGGCCGGCGTCTGGTGACCGTCGCGGCCCCGCTTCATCCGGATGAGCTCGCCATCCACCCGCACTTCGCCTGAGTCCGGGATTTCCAGGAGATTGATACAGCGCAGCAATGTGCTCTTGCCGGACCCCGAGGAGCCGAGGATCGAGATGACGTCGCCCTTGTGAGCCTCGAGCGAAATGCCCTTAAGCACTTCATGATCGCCAAAGCACTTGCGCAGGTCCTTCACGCTGATGGCTGCCTTGTCATCCGGGGACGATGCCGCTTGCGCGGCAGCGGTGACATTTGCCGACATCACAACACCTCCGGGACGGGTCTGACTTGCTGGCTCTGCTCGGGCGGCGGGCGCAGATGCGGTGAAAGCCGATGTTCGACCCAGGCGAACAGCCGGGCGATCGACAGGTTGAGAAGCAGGTAGATCACGCCGGCGCAGGTCAGCACCTCGATCGGCCGGAACGTGTCGTGCTGGATCTTCTGCGCCGTCCCCATCATCTCCATGATGGTGACCACGGACGCGAGCGCGGTTGCCTTGGTCATGAGGATGATCTCGGTCGAATAGGCCGGCAGGGCAAGCCGCAGCGCGATCGGCAGCGTGACGAGGCGGAAGCGGGTGAAAGCCGACATGCCGAAGGCCTTGGCCGCCTCGATCTGGCCGACAGGGATCGCCCGCAGCGCGCCCCGGAAGATCTCGCTCTCATAGGCGGCCGTGTTCAAGGCCATGGCGACGATGGTGCAATACATCGGGTCGCGCAGGATCGGCCACAGGATCGGGCTGTGGCGGACGAAATCGAACTGGGAGAGCCCGAAATAGATCAGATAGAGCTGCACCAGGAGCGGCGAGCCGCGAAAGATGAAGACATAGGCGCGGGTGAAATATTCGCCCAATCTGTAGCCGGAAGCCCGGAGCCAGGTCAGGCCGGTGGCGATGATGAGGCCGAAGGCGATGCCGAAGAACCAGATCTCGAGCGTCAGCGGCAGTGCCTTCAGCACGCTCCACATGGTCGAAAGGTAGAAGTCGAAATCCACCGCCACCTCTCACTTCGGCCGCGTGAAACTGCGCGAGGTGTAGCGCTCGGCCTTCTCGAAGATCGGCGTCGAGATCGAGGTCATCACCAGGTAGAGGATGCCGGCGAGCGTGTAGAAAAGCAGCGAATGATGCGTCGAGCGCGCGGCCTTGTTGGCGGTGAGCATGAGCTCGGCCACGCCGGTGACCGAGATCAGTGCCGAATCCTTGATGGTCAATTGCCAGACATTGCCCAGCCCCGGGACCGCGAGGCGCAGGACCTGAGGCACGATCACGAGGCGAAAGCGCAGCCAGGCCGACATGCCGTAGGCGCGCGCCGCCTCCAGCTCGCCGCGATGGATCGCCAGGAACGACCCGCGAAAGACCTCGGCCTGGTAGGCGCCGGAAATGATGCCGACCGCGAGCACGCCGCCGAGGAAGCTCGGCATGTTCAGAATGTCGGTCGAGCCTATCGATCCCGTAGACCGTGCTACCCCGGTCAGGACCTGTGTGCCGCCATAGTAGAAAAGGTAGATGATCAGGAGTTCCGGTTCGCCGCGGAACACGGTGGTGTAGCTTTCGCCGATGAATCTCAACCCGCCGCGATGCGAGAGCTTGGCGGCCGCCACCAGGGACCCCAGCACCGCGCCGATCAGCATCGAAACGATGGTGACGGCCAGTGTCCATGCGATGCCCCAGAGCAGTTGCGCGCCCCAGCCGGCGGCCAGGAGCTCATAGGCCGTCGACGCCTGGTCCCTGAGATTGTTGAGAAACTCCACTTACGGCTCCTGCTGGCGCCGAGATAGGCATCGACGGGTTGCTCGCCTTATGCATGCCGTTTCTCCAAAACCGCGGCGCAACTTTGGGCGACATGCATTCAATGCAAAACGGGAGCAGCCTTGGCTGCTCCCGTTGCGACATTACTTGGTAATGTCGATCTTGAACCATTGCATGGAGTATTTCGACACCGAGCCGTCATCGAGAGCGGCCTTGAGCGCCTTGTTGTAGATATCCTGCAGGTCCTTGTCGGTCTTGCGGAAGGCAGCGCCGATACCCGGTCCAAGGATGGGGCCGCCCTTGAATTGCGGCCCGACGAATTCCAGGTCCTTGGCATCGGGCTTGGCCAGCGTGCCGAGGAAGTAGGTGGTATCGGCGAAGGCGACGTCGATGCGGCCCGCCATCAGGTCGAGGTCGTGCTCGTCGGTGGTCTTGTATTCATGGACGTTGGCGACATCCTTGAGATATTTGTCGGCGAAGGTCGCCTCCGTGGTCGAAACCTGCAGGCCGACATTCTTGCCGGTGAGCTCCTTGCGCAGCGTGTCGAGCGCCGCCTTGGATTCGGCGTCGTCCTTGGACAGATCGATCATCTTGCCGCTGTTGGAGAGCTGCGCCAGCGGGCCGTTCTTGTCGGCAAGGAAAGCCACCGGCGAGGAGGCATAGGGGATCGAGAAATCGATCGTCTTCATGCGCTCCTCGGTGATCGACATGCCGTCCATGACGATGTCGAACTTGCCCGCGGTGAGGCCTGGAATGACGCCGTCCCAGTCCTGCGCAACGATGTTGCATTCGAGCTTCGCGCGGGCGCAGACGTCGTTGAGGATGTCCACCTCGAAGCCGACGATCTTGCCGCTGGCGTCGGTCTGGTTCCACGGGGCGTAGGAGCCCTCCATGGCGACCGTCACGGTCTTCCAGTCCTTGGCCATGGCAGGGGTCGAGCAGGTCAGCGCCAGCGCAGCGAGCGCAATCCAACGTGATGGTGTCACAGCAGTGTCTCCCGTATTTTGTTCTTGGAACCCTCGGATACCAATTGCTTAGCCCAGCCCCGATTCTGCGACAAGGGCAGTTTTCCGGTTCACGCGTTGTTGCAATTCGCCCGCGAATCCGGCCCCGCCCGGCGGGATCCCGGCGAGCATCGATCCAATCAGGGAGGCGGCCTGAAAGGGGGAGGCTACTCCGCCGGGGCGCCGACGACATTGCGGCGCGCCGCCTCGATCATGCGGCGCCGGGCGCGGAACACGCCCCATTGCTGGTCGACCAGCACGCCGATCAGGATGACGCCGCCCATCACCGCGAAATTGAGCGAGGAGGGGATGCCGAGCAGGTTGACGAGGTTCTGCAACTCCTGCAGCAGCACGGTGCCGAGGATGACGCCGACCAGCGAGCCCTCGCCGCCGCGCAGCGAGAAGCCGCCGAGCACCGCCGCGGCGATGGCATAGAGTTCATAGAACTGGCCGTGGCTCGCCGGCGAGATCGAGCGCGTGTACATGGCGAAATAGATCGCCGACAGCGCCGTCAGCACGCCGCAGATGACATAGGCCGCGATGATCACCCGGCCGGTGCGGATG
>RXJA01000468.1 GCA_003963455.1 Hyphomicrobiales bacterium | reverse complement strand
ACGGCCCTGCGGCGGACAGCAACTCAGGGGGAAAACTGTAACCCATCTATCCGGTTCAAACTGTTACCCATCTATCGGCTGGACAATGGCGCCTAGTTGCCCGCCCCGCTTCGCCGTCAGCTCCCGCATCAACCTTCGCTCCCGCACCTCGATCGACAACTGCGCGCTCGATGGGCAGAACTGGGCGTTGTCGACCTTGGCTTCGCCGCGGATGAAGCGCCGGATCGCGGCCTCGACGTCGGCAAGCTCGGCGTCCTGCACGGCGGCCAGATAACCGCGCAGCTGCATCTCGGCGTCAGCGAGCGCGGATTGCGGGAAGCAGGAAAACATCGCGGCCAGCGCCTTCGCCGCCTGCTGCAATTCGGCTGCGGTCATTGATCTCCTCGATGATTGCGTTGGCGGCATCGACATGGGTTTTGCGGCGATGCCATTTTTCGCCGGGAGCGCCTGTGCGTCCCGAAGGTGGTTTGCCGTTCCGCGAAGCGCGGGAAGAAAAAGCAGGGGCTTTTTCTCCCGATAGGCTATCGGCTTCTGGACCCTTGAATTCTGGATTCATGGATCGTGGACTCTGGAAGTCTGGACTCTGGGTTTTATCCTTCCCCTTATCCCCGGCCCTTGCCCGCCGCTTATCCGGGGCCGGAAAAGCCCTTTCCTTCGAAAGGCTTGGGTTGCCGCCCTTCAAGCCGTTCTTGCGCGCCGCACGCGCCTTGCGGGCGTCGGCGATCATGCGCCTGGAATAGATGCGGCCGTGGCGGTCGCGCGAGAAGACGCGGTTGCCCTCGAGCTCGCCGAGCAGCGCGCCAAGCTCCGCTTCCGCGCAGCCGGCAAGGCGGGCGAGCGCCGCCTCGTCCAGCCCCTTGCCGGCAATGGCGACATAGCCGACCGGCTCATGCGCGGCGGCAATGCACAGCATGCGCATCCACAAGCCTTGCGCCGCCAGCGAGCACAGCCGCAGGTTCGGATCGGACTCCCAGTCCGACCAGAAGAATTTCGACCAGATCGTGCCGCTCATGGGTTTGCCGAAGCGGCAGGGCGATGCGGGTTAGCTGCGGTCACATCCCCCTCCCGCGATGGCCGTGGTACCTGGCGTGATGATGCGCGCAGTAGCTTCGCGTGGCGGAGGTCGGCAGGCCGCAGCAGAGCATGTCCGGCCCCGGCCGCGCACCGACCGGATCGGCTTCGGCGTCCTCGCGCAGCGCGAGGTCGAGCGGAGCGCGGCAGCGGCCAAACAGGCAATCGAGGAAGCGCATGGCCGCGACATGCGGCTGGCGGCCGGGATTCACCGCAGGCGGCGGCGCCGGGAGCTTGTAGAGCTGGGCTTCGGATTTCTGGCGCTCGCCTGGCGCGAGCCAGGCCGGCGGCAAGGTGCGCGCGGGTTTGCGGGCGTTGGGTTTCTTGGGCTTGGGGGTGGCAGGGGCTTGGGCATGTGTGGGGCTGCCAGCCACCGATACGTCGGCGGGACAGCACCCCTCTCTGTCCTGCCGGACATCTCCCCCGCAAGGGGGGAGATTGGCAGCTTCGCCGCCGGCGTCCTCCACCAACTCGGCGTATCTGGAAAGCGCGGCCGGTTCGGAGAGCGCCATCCCTCCAATCACGGTCCTGCCCCGCCTGCCCGGGCGATCCGGCCGGGCGTGTTTCCTCGGCCTGCCGCCGGCACGGCCGCCCTTGGGGTTGGCGAAGCCGATGGCGCGCAAGCCATCGTTGCGGTGGACGATGCCGATGATGGCGTTGCGCGAGACCGGGGCGCCGCGCAGGGCGCTGAAGCGGCCGGCGATGCGCGAGGCCGAAAGCCCCTCTTTCAACCAGGCGGCGATCTCGTCGATTTCCTTTTGTGTGTAGGCGGCTGCCATCTTCTCATTCCGTCGATTGCTGGGCATGGGCTGGTGATTGGGCTGGGCTGAAGGCCAAGCGCCTGGGTTCGGCCGCGAGGCCGTCGGTCGGGTTCGCAAAAAGGGTCGGGATCAGGCGGGGCGCGCGGCCCCTTCCAGTTCGCGAAGCCTGGCTTCGGCCGCCGCCCGCGTCAGGCCCGACACCGCCCGGCCGGTTGCCCGGTCGAACAGGATGACGGTGCCGTCCTCGGTGCGGATGCAGCTTGTGCCCGAATTGGGGGCCGGAGCCGGGGGAGGAACGGCTCCGGCCGTTCCGGTGAACCGGGGTGCGGGCGGTTCAACCGGATCCGGGGCAACGGCCCCGGGATGCGTCCGGACCGGGGAGGAGGACAGTCCGGACGATTGGAATTGACGCGGCGAGGCAGGCGCGTTCATGCCGCCTCCCCTTGCATGGCGGCCGCCCGCCGCATCGCGCGGCCGGCCAGCCATTCGTAGCTGACGCCGGCAATGCCCAGCCGGCGGCTGGCCGCCACGACATGCGGCCAGTGCTGCGGCGCGATGCGCCCCCTGCGGCGCATCTGGCGCGCCGCCTCGTAGCCGCAGCCGACGTCGGCGGCGAACGCGCCGATGCTGCCCCAGCGGTCGATAAGCCCTGAGATACTCATGGGCAGCCCCGAGACACTCGTGGGCTGGGTTGGAAGAATCACGGGCAATGCGGAAATGCTTGCGGGATGCTCATTCATGCGTTAAGCGTACGTTATGTACGAATGACGCGCAAGCGAAATCGTACACTTTGGACGACAAATTTCAGGCATTTTGTACGATGATGGATTCCCGGCACAGATTGCAGCAGGCGCGCGCCCAGGCGGGCTATGCCACGCCCAGCGACGCCGCGCGGGCGCTGCGCGACATCAACAAGAACACGCTGATCAGCCACGAGAACGGCAACCGGCCGCTGTCCCGGAAAGCCGCCGAGAAATACGGCCGGCTGTTCGGTGTCGATCCCGGCTGGCTGCTGTTCAATGTTGACGGCGCGGAGGCGGCGCCGGTCAATCTCATGCCCTCGCCCGTCACCGTCGACGTGCCGATCGTGTCGTGGATCAGCGCCGGCGAGCTCGGCAGCCAGGACAGCGTCGTCAACCTCTCCGACTACCCGACCATCCCCACCGCCGACCTCGAGGAAGGCGAATGGATCGCGCTGCGCGTCGACGGCCCGTCGATGAACAAGATCTCGCCGCCGGATTCGATCATCTTCGTCAATCTGCGCGACAAGCGGCTGGTGACCAATGGCTGCTACGTGATTTCGGACGAGACGGGACGCGCCACCTACAAGCGCTACCGCCCGAACGACAATCCGCCGTTCCAGCCGGCTTCCTACCTGGATATCCCGCCGCCGGAACTGGAGGGCGCGATCACCATCATCGGACGGGTGAGACGGTCGATCATCGACATGTGAGGGTTGGATCCCCCGATGGGAGATCGACTTCGGCGGCCACTACAATTTATGCTTGCATTTTAGAACAAAGACAGAACTATATAAGGAATTGCAGCCGCCGTCGCGGCAACTCCGGGGGGAGGATCAAACCATGTCTCGCCGCACCGGCGCGGTCTCGCGCATGTTCGTTGCCGTGCTTTCGCGCGCTCCGCTTCTGGTGTTTGCGGGGATGGCGGTGCTTGGCGCTATCGCCGCGCCAGCATCCGCCGTCGCGAAGGACTATGCGCTTTGTTTCGGCGACGAAGGCGGCGACCGAAGCCCCGACAGTGGCCCGATCGACAAGGCGGGAGCCAATGCCGGCGAGGTCTTGGCCGACCAGCGCATCGCGGCCTGCACGGCGATTGCCGAGGACGGCACGGAGACGCCGCAACTGCGCGCCAAGGCCTATTTCTATCGAGCCGGCGCCCTGGACGACAAGCAGGACTGGACCGGCGCGATCGCCGACTACGACAAGGCGATCGCGCTCGATCCCAAGCGGACATCGGCCTTGTTCAACCGCGGCACCGACTGGTCCAACAAGGGCGACGACGACCGCGCCATCGCGGACTTCAACATCGTCATCAGCCTCGAGCCTTCCGCCAGCGACGCCTATTCCAGCCGTGGCCTGGCCTTCCTTCGCCAAGGCAAGATCGAGGCAGCCATGCTCGATTTCCAGCAGGCGATCGAAGCCGATCCCCAAAACGGCGACGCGCATACCGGCCTCGGCACCGCCTTGAGCAAGACCGGCCAGCCGGACAAGGCGATTGCGGAATATGACAAGGCCATCCGAATCGATCCGGCCGATTTCATCGCTCTCTTCAATCGCGGCCTCGCCTACGCCGCAAGGGACGAGTTCGACCGCGCCATTGCCGATTACGACGCCGCGCTTGGCATCGACCCAAGGAGCGCCGACGCCTATGCCAACCGCAGCGCCGCCTGGATCGGCAAGAACGACTGGGCGCGCGCGATCGCCGATGCCAACAAGGCGATCGAGCTCGATGCCGGGAACATCGACGGCTACTACGCCCGAGCCGTCGCCTGGGCGAACAAGGACAATGACGATCGCGCCCTTGCCGATTTCGACAAGGCGGTCGCGCTCGATGCGACCGATTCCCGGCCATGGCTCGGCCGGTCGCTGATGCGCTCGCGCAAAGGCGACAGCGCCGGCGCGGCGGCCGACTGCCGCAAGGCCATCGCTCTCGATCCGAAGAAGACTGGCAGTTGCGAAACGGGACAGGACGGCGGCGAAGCGGCGGCCGCGGACACGGCCGCCGACTCCACGCAGCCCTCTTCGGACGAGGCCGACCAGGCATCTGCCTCATTGGACCCCTCCAATCCCGCGACCTGGTACATCCAACAAGGATTGAAGGATCAGCGGGAAGGCGACGTGAAAGGCGCGGTCTATCTGTTCAGCTATGCCATCAAGTTCGATCCCGACAACGCCGAGGCGTATTTCTACAGAGCGCTTGCCGAGGCCTCGCAAGGGCACAACTATCTCGCCGCCAGCGATTGTCGTCGCGCCGTCGAGCTAGACCCGCGCCGCGCCGGCGCGTGCGCTCCGCTCATGGCCGGCCAGAAAGCCGTTCCGGCAACGGGAACTTCGGACCAGTCTGCCCAGGATCAGGCCGCCCAGGATCAAGCCGCCGCCAGGATATTGGTCGAACGCGCGGGCGCGCGTCTGGTGAAATACGGGGTCGACGGCGCGCTGCTCGATTTCGACAAGGCGATTAGCCTCGATCCCAAGAATGCCGACGCCTATCTCGGCCGCAGCCGCGCCAGGATGCTCAAGGGTGACCAGGCGGGCGCGGCGGCGGATTGCCGGCGCGCCGTGGAGCTGGATTCCGCGCGATCGGGAAGCTGCGACGAGCAGGCTGCCGGCGCTGAGGGCAAAACTGGACCGGCGCAGGACCCTGAGCAGCCGAAGGCGACGGCTGCCGCTCCAAAGCCGCAGATCGTCCGTCCGAATTTGACGGCCACGGACGACTCATTGGCCGCAAAGACCTTGGAGACAAACGACCAGCGCGCCCTGCAAGCGATCCTCGGCGGCGATGCATGGCTGGACATGGGCAAATACGACAAGGCGATCGGCGCCTATGACGTGGTGATCGCGCTCGAACCCGACAACCGCTTCGGCTATTTCGGCCGCGGAAAGGCCAGGGCCGCCACAGCCGATTACGGCCAAGCGATCGCCGACTTCGACAGGGTGATCCAGCTCGCCCCCAATTTTGCTCCTGCCTATTCTCGCCGCGGCCTCGCCAAGGTGACATCCGGCGATGTCGACGGCGCGCTTACCGACTGCGACCGAGCCGCCATGCTCGACCCGAAATCGCGGGACGCCCACTACTGCAAGGGCATGGCCTGGCACGCCAAGGGCGACGCAGGACGCGCGGTCGCCGCCTATACGGTGGCGATCGGCATCGATCCCAAGGCCGATGCCAGCTATTACGCGCGCGGCATGGCACGCGCCGACAGCAAGTACTATGCCGGCGCCATCGCCGATTTCGACCAGGCGCTCAAGCTCGATCCGGGCAATGGTGACTACACCGTCGCCCGCAAGGCAGCCGTGGCGGCGAAAGGCGAAAACGATGCGGCGATGGCTGAAGCCGCACCGGACCCAGTCGCCTTGGCAGCAGCGCTCGAGCGCGGCGACGCGTTCTACAAGAAACGCAAATACGATCGCGCCGTCGCTGCCTACAGCCGCGCCGTGGCGCTTGCCCCGAACGAACCGTCGACATATTCGGCGCGCGCCAGAGCACGCCTGCAAAAGGGCGATTATGACGGGGCCTTGGCCGACGTCAACCGAGCGCTTGAGATCGATCCATCCTACATCACGGCCTACCATGCCCGGGCTCTTATACTGATAAAGAAACGCGAGCCGGAACAAGCCATCGCCGATTACGACCGTGCGATCGAAATGAAGCCGGACTTTGCCCCGCTTTATTTCGGGCGCGGCAGCACCTGGTACTCTATCGGGGACTTCGATCGCGCCGCCACCGATCTCGACCGGGCTCTCAGGCTCGATCCTAAATCCGACATGGCCCGGCAAGGTCGTAAACTGGCGATGGCTGCCAAGAAAAAGGCTCTTGCCGCGAGGACGTCAGGCAAGCTCGCCAGTCAAGCCGGCAAGCAGACGCCCGCGCCCCAAGCATTGACCAGAGCCTACATTAACGCCGAGGTTCAGAAGCAGGACTCGCAGATATTGAAAGCAATCGCCGAGGAGTTCCCGGACGACTACAACGCACTGCTCGACGACGTCCTGGTCGTGGCCCGCTTGGGAGGCAAGCAGGCGGTGGAGAATACCAGCCGCGTTGCTGTCGCCAAACTGCGGCGCAGGTATGCGCCGCTTTTGCCTTCCACTCCAGACAACGAAGCTTCGCAGGCGCTCTCGGCCCAGCTTGCCATGATCAACTACCTGATGGCGCGGCAAACGCCAGCCACCTGCGACAATTACCTGCGCAGCGGACCAGATGCCGTCAGCGCGCCTGATAGTGAATTTCTGGCGCATCTGGACAAGATGGGCGCGACGCTGTTTCGCGCTTTTGGCGCCGCCAAAAGAAGCGGTCTGCCGGCTGCGGAACCCGAGGATCAGGACTGGTCGCTCGTCGCCGACGCCTTTACCAAAAGCGGCGGCACACCGACCGAGATGGGGGCCATTGCTCACGCCAATCAGGATTTCGCGGGCCTGTGCTCTGCAACGGCGAAATTGCTTGCAGCGGCCCTTTCGCTGCAGGGCGAACCTGGACGACATGTCAAAACTGCCCTGCTCTACGCCGTTGTGAAGAATTAGGCGCCGCGCCGTATTCTCCAGCAAGATCCTAGCGCTACACTGTGTTCCGTGGCGCCTGAACTTCCCCTACCCCAGAAACTCATTCGTGAAATAGGCCCCGAAATCCGGCTTCTGCTTCAGCGCCTTGCCGTAGCCGTCGAGCAATATGCCCGAGGCGAACATGTAGCCGCCCATCGCTTCCATCTTGGCCTTATCCATCGTGCCGATGGCGCCGTTGGCACTCTTCAGGAAATGGCCGTCATTCAGCGCCTTCAGCGATGCATCGATCAGCGCCGGGTTGGTCAGCGTGTCCTTGTTGGCGGCGACCAGCAGGTCGGCTGCCTCCTTCGCGTGGTCGACGGCAAGTTCATAGCCTGCCCGCGCCGCCTGGACGAAGGCGGCGGCCTGTTTCGGATTGGCGGCGAGATAGGCGTTGCTGGAGACGATCAGCGTCGTGTGCTCGTCCGGCACGCCATAGTCGGCATAGCGGAAGCTGCGCTGCTTGAGGCCTCTCAGCTTCGCCTCGACGCCTTCCCAGGTCGAGACCTCGAGCGTGAAATCGACCGCGCCGTTGGCCAGCGCCTCGTAGGCCGAGGTGCCGAGCGTCACGGTCGAAAAATCGCCCTTGCCGCCGTCATGGCGGATGATGGTTTGCAACAGCGCGTTCTCCCAGGCGCTGCCGAAGCCGCCATAGGTCAGGCCGTCGAGATTCTTCGGGCTTTTGATCGCGGCGCGGTCGGCGTTGAAGACGACGCGGCCGGTCTCCGACTGGACGACGGCATAGACGGCCTTCAGGTCGGCGCCCGCGCTCTTTTGCGTGAACAGGCCGAGCGAACCGGAAACGCCGAAATCGGCGACGCGGTTGGCCACCAGCGTGCCCGAACCGGTGTCGCCGTAGGGCAGGATTTCAACGTCGAGCCCCGCGTCGCGGTAGAAGCCTTTGTCGCGGGCCACGAACAGGCCGATGTGGTTGGTGTTGACGGTCCAGTCGAGCGCGACGGTGATCTTTTGCGCGGCGGCGCGAGCGCGGGAAGCGGCTCCCGCAAAAGGCAGGGTGGCGGCCAGGAACAGCGCCTGGCGGCGGGTAAGGTCGATCATTTCGTCTCTCCATCGGATGATCGGGAATTCGGCTGGCCGAGCAGTGTGTCGAGGATGCCGGCCTCGATCTCGGCCGCCTTGCGGGCGAGCGCGGCGCTTTCGGTGCGCGGGCGCGGCAGCGGCACCGCCACCTCGCGGACCACGCGCGCGGGCCGCGCCGACAGCACATAGATGCGGTCGGACAGAAGCACCGCCTCGCGTACGTCATGGGTGATCAGCAGCGCGGTCCAGCGGTGGCTTCGCCACATGCCTTCGAGCCAGCGCTGCATGGCCGCGCGGGTCAGCGCGTCGAGCGCGCCGAACGGCTCGTCGAGCAGCAGCATGTCGCGCTGCTGCACCACGGTGCGCAGCAGGGCCGCGCGCTGGCGCATGCCGCCGGAAAGCTCGGCCGGCCAGGCGCGCTCGAAACCGGCAAGGCCGAACTCGGCGAACAGCGGCGCGACGCGCTCGCGCGCTGTTCTGCGCTTCATGCCCTGCACCTCCAGGCCCAGCGTGGCGTTGTCGATGACGCGACGCCACGGCAGCAGCGCGTCGCGCTGCGGCATGAAGGCGAAGCGGGCGCCATCGAGCGGCGCGCCGTCGAAGCGCATCTCGCCCTCGCCCCGGATCGCGCCGGTGAGGAGCTGGAACAGCGTCGACTTGCCGGCGCCGGAGGGACCGAGGATCGAGACGAATTCGCCCGCCCCGACATCGAGCGAAACGCCCGCCAGCACCTCGAGCGCGCCGAAGTTTTTTCGCACATCGCGAAGCTCGAGCCGGGTCATGGCCCGCGCTCCCCAGAAGGTTCGGCCCTGCGGTCACGCCCCGCCCTCTCCCAGGGCATGGCGAGGCGCTGGACGAGCACGGCCAGGCCGAACAATGCCAGCGTCAGAGCCGAGCTGACGGCGACGGCGGCAAGCACGAGGTCGGGCCGAAAGTTGTTCTTGGCGCTGAGCATGTAGATGCCCAGCCCCTTCGCGGCGCCCGCATATTCGGCGAAGATGGCGCCCACCACGGCATAGGTGATGGAGATGCGCAGCCCGGCGAAAAAATAGGGCAGCGCCGACGGCAGCCGCGCCAGGCAGAATATGCGCCAGCGCCCTGCTCCCATGGCGGCGAGCATCTGGCTGATTTCGGCACTTGTCGCGGCGTAACCTTCGACCAGCGCAACCATCATCGGGAAGAAGGTGACCAGCGCGACCAGCAGGATCTTCGGCAGCAGGCCGAAGCCGAACCACAGCACCACCAGCGGCGCGATCGCCACCAGCGGCAAGGTCTGGCTGGCGATCAGCAGCGGGAACAACGCGCGGCGCAGGCGTGGCAGGAAATCGACCAGCGCCGAGAGCACGAAGGCGGCAACGAGCGAGCAGGCAAAGCCCGCCAGCGTGGCGCGGATGGTGGGGAGCGTGTTTTCCGCGAGTGCGGCGCGGTTCTCCCAGGCCTGCGCCAGCACGCGGGACGGCGCCGGCAGCACGGTGGGCGCGATGCCGCCGAGGCGGGCGCAGAGCTCCCAGGCGGTGAGGAGAAGGGCAAAAGCGAGGGCGGCGGGAGCGAGCTTGGCGAAGGCGGCGATGGCAGCTGATCTCACCCCTTGTGGGGGAGATGGCCGGCAGGCCAGAGGGGGGCGCGAAGGAAAGCCTGCTTCCAAAGCTTGGGCCGAGGGTGTTGGGCGTAACCAACTGAAACGTCGGCGGGACAGCGCCCCCCTCTGCCTTGCCAGGCATCTCCCCCACAAGGGGGGAGATTGGCTGTCGCGCCCGCTTTCGCCAATCGCCGACGGCCCCCATCCCTCTTCCGAAATAGGATCAGATGCGGGGTCCTCTCCCCCGCGCAGCGGATCAAACGAAACAGCCATGGCATCTACCTCGGCGGCTCAAACCGCGGTCGGGCTGTTCGCCGAAATGGTGATGTCGAGGGTCACGTGGCCCGCGCCGGGGCCGAAGCGGCAGAAGGCTTCATTGAGCGTGGCGAACACCGCGCCGGCGTCGCCGCGCAGCCTGGTGCAGAAGTTCTTCGAACGGTCGAAGACGCCGGACTGTTTCAGGAAGTCGATGCAGCCATAGATCTCGTCCATGTGGTCGCCCGTGCCCATCACATAGAGCGAGAATTGCGCTGCCGCCGGCTGGTTGGTCGAGGGCGTCGCCTCGACGGCGTTGAGCGCCGAGCGTTTGCGTTCGTCGAGCGAGACCGCCGGGCCGCCGATCTCGTCGGAGCGGCAGATCGGGTCGTCCGGCTCGCCGGGGCAGCCGCGCGAGACGGCGGCAGACAGCACGCAATGCTTGCCGCTTCTGGCCGCCGCCACGAACAGGTCGCGCATGGCCGGGAACAGCACTTCGGGCGGGCCGACCAGCAGCGTCGAGATGTCGTCGGTCTCGATCCTAAGCCTGTCGCGGTAAGGATCGAGCGCGCCCAACGCGCCGAGGATGACGCCGACGAAATCGTCGGCCATGGGATAAAGGGAAATCTGTGCGCCGGAAAACATGGCCCGCCTCGCTCCGCTGGTATTATCCAGATCAGCTTTAGGGTCCGGAGGCTTGCCGCCCCCATCTCAGCCCCGACCGTACGGAGCACCCCTGTGGATGGCCGGGTTAAAGCACTGTTTGCCGGGCTGGGGAAGCGGTTTTTTTCGGTGCCGGTTGGGCCAGGAGCCTCATCTCCCTTTGGGAGATGCCGGGCGTTATAAGATCTTCGCGGATTTCTTATAACTGCACTATCAACCGCGCTATCGTTCAAATTGTACGAAAACCGCTTGCCAGCTCTTCGTACATAAAGTACGATAACCCCCTTCCTTTGAGGGGATTTGCTTGAACACCGCCAACCATGCCGCCTTTGCCGACCTCTCCCGCCCCTTGCTGTCGCCGCTGCCACTCGCCGAGCGCGAGCGCCTTGCCGGCGCCTGGCGCATGGCCAGCCAGGACATCTCCGACGACATCCGCTTCATCCGGCAATATCTGAAAGTGATCGCCGAGCAGGACGAGCGGCTGTCGACCGGCACGCTGGTGCATGGCCGCGCCTATGTCGAGGCCTGCGCCGCCTGGCTGCCGGAAACGGTGGGGCGCTATCTGCGCAACCTCAGGCTGATCAGCGAATGCGAAAGCGCGATGATCGCGGCGGGGATGCGATTTGCGAAGTCGAGCGATGCGTGGTGAGCGAAGGGCCTCCCTCCCATGCAAATGGGGATGGGAGACGCTCCAAAGGCCCGGACGGTACAACCCTTGGGCCGCCCGTCGAAAAATGCATCGTTTCACACAATTGCCAATTGGTGGACGCGGACGGGCGACCGGTGGTTAATTCCTTTCGGGCGAAGGAGGGTAATACCGTATATCAGGGAGGAACTCGTTTGATGGATCAGCAAATCGACATCGGTATACAGCCCGAGGATCAGCCTTACGAAGTCACCTCATTTGCCAGGAAGCATGGCCTGACGATCCCGGTCGCGGACGCTGTCCTTTTCGCCAGGGGACCGTCGCCGTCGCGGACCGCCTGCGACACGGCGGCGCTGGCCCTCATCTGCGCGGTCGCGCAATACGCCAGGAAGGCGGCGCGCTAGCAATTCGGTGAGGCGCCTTCCTTCTCCTACCAGCTGAACTGCAGCCCCGCATTGCCGCCGATCTGGCTGCCGGCGAAGGCGATGCCGAGCGTGCCGGTCAGCCGGCCGCCATGGAAGCCTTCGCTCAGCACGGCGGCCCCGGTGATGCCGAAGGCATTGGCGTAGCCGGCATTGCCCCAGTTGACGCGCAGGCCGAAATGCTCGCCCTGGACGAGATCTGGCGCGGCGAGCGCGGCCGAGATCGAGGCGTTCTCGAAGGCGCGGGTTATGCGATGGTCGATGTCGTCGGCCTGGGCGGCCAATGCCGTCTTGCCGGTGACCGTCTTCGACCCCCCCTCCCCATTGTCGACCTCCTTTTTGGTCACGCCGGTCTGGGCGTTGATGCAGGTGTCGGTGCCCGGGCTGTAATAATAGTTGGCGCCGTACATGTCGCACACCCTGACATATTCGACAGGCTGCGGCTCAGCAGCCAACGCCGGAAAGGACAGGCCACACAATGCGCCGGCCGTCACCGACGCAAGCAGATATCTGAACATGATGCCCCCCGGCCGCGCTTACCAGGTGAGCTGAAGGCCGGCATTGCCGCCGACCGTCTTGCCGGAGAAACCGACACCCGCGGCGCCGGCCAGCCGGCCCTTGCCGCCAGGCATGAAGCCTTCACCGAGAACCGCCGCGCCGGTGACACCCATGGCGTTGGACTGGCCGGCATTGCCCCAGTTGACGCGCACGCCGAAATGCTCGCCCTGCACCAGATCCGGGCTGGTCAAGGACGAGGCCACCGAGGCGCCTTCAAAGGCGCGCTGGACGCGCTTGTCGACATCGTCGACCTTGCTCGCCAGCGCCGTCTTGCCGGTGAGCGTCTTCGTGCCGCCCGCGCCGTCGTCGACTTCCCGTTTGGTCACGCCAGTCTGGGCATTGATGCAGGTCTCGGTGCCCGGGCTGTAGTAGTAGTTGGGGCCATACGCATCGCAGACACGAACGTATTCGACAGGCTGAGCCAGAGCCGCAGCCGCAAAGCCGCTTGTCCCGGCTCCGGCCAGAAACGCAAATGAAATGAAACGGTTGATCCCCCGCATACCCAATCCCCAAGTTGAAGCCCGGGGCGGAAGAGCGCACGGCAAAACACCATGAGTCAACCGGCCTGTCAGACCAAAGGCCGACTTTTACTGGGGGTATTGGGTGGAAAACTCCCCGTGTTGCCGAGACGACACAGGTAAAGCGCTAGATAATCAGTAAAAGCCCCCCGGCGGAAAGCTTATCTATTATCTATCCCTAATATTAGTATTCGCTACTTTTAAAGGTTCGTGGCTCGACGCTCCCGAGGGCGCGCCAAGGCACCGCCCTCGACCTGTCGGCGGATCGAACAAGAATTGGCGATAGCCCGCTGCCAGAAGGCGAACGGCTCAGGCCTTGCCTTTCGGCTTGGCCGCCTTTGCCTTGGCGGGGGGCTTGGCGGCTTTCGGCTTTTCGACCTTGGCGGCAGCCGCCTTCTTCGGAGCTTTCTTCGGCTTGGCAGCCGCGTCGATCTCGGCCGTCGCCCGGTCCCAATGCTCGATATGCGCGCCCTCGGGCCGGCCGGCCTGCTCCCAGATCTCGTGCGCGCGCTGGCGAATGCGTTCGTGCCTGTCGTCCGTCACTGTCGCCTCCTAAGGTTGGGACGGGTTCCCCGGCGCGAACAGTAGCGGAATTTTCGCGCCGCGTCTTGGGTGTTGACGCGGCGCACAAACGCTTCTCGAGGCAAGATCAGGGTCCTTAGCCTGAGGCAAGATCAGGGCCTCAGCGATCCTCGGAAAGCACGGTAATGCCAAGATACGCGGCCTTCTTGACGATCAGTCCGGTGAGGTCGGCGTCGGAACGGTCGGTTCCGGTCCGTTCGCGCAGCAGCGCCACCGCCTGCCTGATCGACAGCAGCCCATCGCCGCGCTCGGCCAGCAGCTTGTCTACCTGGCGCGCGATGTCAGGTGATTCGACATGTGGATGATGCATGGCAACGACTCCTTGCTTCGTTGCCTCCCAAACCGCTGCCTAGTTTAGGCGTTTTGCCGGGAAGCGTGAAGAGCCCGATCCTTCGCCCATGCCTTGGCGGGAGGACCGGGCTCGCCGGAGCCAGGTGTTACTGGATCACCTGGATAACGCGGCGCGTGCCGGGATCGATCAGCACCGTGTGGTCGTTGACGACCGCATAGCGATACTTGACGTCCGGCACCTGCTGCAGCTCGACGGTGTCAGGCACGGTCGAGCCGACGCCGAGCTCGAGGCCGAGCACGTTGACCGAGGCGATCGGATGCTTGTGGACATATTCCTTGACCACGGTCTGCTGCTCGGGG
>RXJA01000591.1 GCA_003963455.1 Hyphomicrobiales bacterium | reverse complement strand
ACTCGGTCTCGCTCCGGCTGAAGGATGGCGGCGCCACCGAGGAGCTCTTGAAGTTCATGGGCTATGAGGAGGTCGACAAGTCCGGCAACGTCCGCCGGCTGGCCATCAAGAACGGCAACGGCGCCGATGTCGTCGACATCGAATCGCTGCCGGGCGCCGGCTTCGCCAATCTCGGCGCCGGCTCGGTGCACCACGTCGCCTTCGCGGTCGAGGATCGCGCCAGGCAGCTCGAAGTGCGCAAGGCGCTGATCGACACGGGCTATGGCGTGACGCCGGTCATCGATCGCGACTATTTCTGGGCGATCTATTTCCGCACGCCGGGCGGCGTGCTGTTCGAGGTCGCGACCAACGAGCCGGGCTTCGACCGCGACGAGGATACCGCGCATCTCGGCGAGGCGCTGAAGCTGCCGACGCAGCACCAGCATCTGAGGCCCTATCTCGAACAGCATCTGCAGAAGCTGGAAGGCTGAGCCATGAACAAGGACGCTTACATCCACAAGGTGCTGCCCGGTTCGCCGGGCGGTCCGCTGCTCTTCGTCTTCCACGGCACCGGCGCGGATGAGAACCAGCTGCTTGATTTCGGTCGAGAGCTCGTGCCTTCGGCGACGATCATCTCGCCGCGTGGCGATGTGTCGGAGCATGGTGCTGCCCGTTTCTTCCGCCGCACCGGCGAGGGCGTCTACGACATGGACGACCTGGCGCGCGCGACATCGAAGATGGCGGGCTTCGTCAGGGCGCATGTCGAGGCGGCGAAACCTTCGGCGGTACTCGGCCTCGGTTATTCCAACGGCGCCAACATCCTGGCGTCGGTGGTGTTTGCCGAGCCAAGCCTGTTCGACGCCGTGGCGCTGATGCACCCGTTGATCCCGTTCGAGCCGCAGGTGCAGGGCAGCCTTGCCGGCCGCCGCATCCTGATCACGGCCGGCAGGCGCGACCCGATCTGCCCGCCCAATCTGACGTCGCGGCTCGAGGCCTATTTGCGCGCCGATGGCGCCGATGTCACAGTGGAATGGCACGATGGCGGGCATGAGGTTCGGCCGAATGAAATCGAGGCGGCGCGGCGGCTCTTCGCGCCGGCGCCGGCTGAAGGAGTGAAGAAACATGGCTGACCAACTGCCTGAGATCGAACTGGAAGACCGCGGCTCCAAGGGGCGCTATGTGCTGCGGGGCCCAGGTGGGGCCGAGGCCGAGATGACCTTCACCAAGATCGGCGAGCATCAGCTCATCATCGACCACACCGAGGTGCCGGACGTTTTTCGCGGCCAGGGCGCCGGGCTTCGGCTCGTCACCCGCGCCGTCGAGGACGCCCGCGCCGCCGGCAAGAAGATCATCCCACTATGCCCCTTCGCCAATGCCCAGTTCCGCCGTCATCCGGAATGGGCGGACGTGCTGAAGCAGTAGCATTCTTTCCTTCCCGCTTGCGGGGGAAGGTGGCCGCGAAGCGGCCGGATGAGGGGTGATCCAGGGAACGCCAACGTCTCACTCCGCTGGAACACCCCTCATCCGTCTCGGCGCTGCGCGCCGATCCACCTTCTCCAACAGGGGGAAGGAGAAGTCTTCGCATTTGCACCGCCCGGTCATCTTGCCTAAGTTGACGGTTCGCTCGGACGACACCTGTCGTCCCGCCCTTCACTGATTCGAAATGGCTTCCCTGATGACCGATACCGATTTGATCCCCGTTTTCGACGGCCATAACGACACGCTTCTCCGACTCTACCAATCGAAGGAAGCCGATGTCGAAAAGCTGTTCATCGAGGGGACGCCGGGCGGCCATATCGACCTGCCGCGCGCCAGGAAGGGCGGCTTTGCCGGCGGCATGTTCGCGATCTTTCCGCCGCCGGTCGAAAAGTCGAAGCGTAGCGCCGTGCCGCCGGCGCCGAGCGACAATGAGCCCCTGCCGCCGGAACTGCCGCAGGCCGAGGCAATCACCTCGACCATCGGCATGGCCTCGATCCTGTTCCGTCTGGAGCGCGCCGGCGCGCTGACTGTCTGCCGCAGCGCCGGCGATGTGCGGGACGCGATGGCGAAAGGCTCGATCGCCGCGGTGTTCCACATCGAAGGTGTCGAGGCGATCGACCCCGAGCTTGCCATGCTCGATGTGCTTTATGCCGCCGGCCTGCGTTCCCTGGGCATCGTCTGGAGCCGCCCGAACGCCTTTGGCAACGGCGTGCCATTCCGCTTCCCCTCGTCGCCCGACACCGGGCCCGGCCTCACCGATGCCGGCAAGGCGCTGGTCAAGGCCTGCAACAAGCTGAAAATCATGATCGACCTTTCGCATCTCAACGAGAAGGGTTTTCGCGACGTGGCGGGCTTGAGCGATGCGCCGCTGGTCGCGACCCATTCCAACGTGCATGCGATCTGCGGCCATTCGCGCAACCTGACCGACTGGCAGCTCGGCGCGATCCGCGAATCGGGCGGCATGGTCGGCCTGAACTTCGCCACCGGCTTCCTGCGCGAGGACGGCCGCATGAATGCCGACACCAGCATCGACATCATGGTGCGCCACATCGACTCGCTTTTGCAGGCGCTGGGCGAGGACGGCGTCGGACTAGGCTCGGATTTCGACGGTGCCATGATTCCGGCTCCTATCGGCGATGTCGCCGGCCTGCCAAAGCTCATCGACGCGCTGGCCGCGCGCGGCTTCGGGCGCGGGCTGATCGAGAAGATCGCCTATCGGAATTGGTTGAGCGTGCTGGAGCGCACAATAGGTTAAGCGCGGCTACTGGCCGAAGCCCATGCGCTTCAACCATTCCTTGCCGACGCCGCGGTCACGGATGATCGGCAGGGGATCTTCCGCATCGAGCCGGGCGCAGATGCGGTAGACTTCCAGCGTCTCGGCATTCATCTCGCCGCGCTTGAAGAAATACATGGCGGCAGCGTAGCGGGTGCGGCCGGACCACATCTCGCCGAGCGGCGTGTTGATGAGCTGCCACTGCTCGGCGGCCTCCGCTTCGGCTTCCAGCTTCTCGGCATCGCTTGCCATAGTCAAAAGTCCGCAGGCGGATTGGCGGTCCGGCGATCGAGCTTGATGAAGGGCCGGGGCACCACCTTCGCCTTCTTCATCAGCTTCTGGTACTGCAGCTCGCGCATGGCGTAGATCTCGACCCAGAGGTCGTCGACGATCGTGTCGCCATAGGGCCGCTGCAGCGAGGCGAGCGCGATGTTACGCTTGGCCATGGGCGACCACATCGCCCCGCTGACCAGCCCGACCTCCTGGCTCTTCTTGTGGTAAACGATAGCGTGCTCGGCCGGGATGTTGCCCTCGATCTCCAGCCCGACCAGGACATGGCGCAATTTCTTCTTCGCCCGGGCTTCCAGGATGGCGCGGCGGCCGTTGAAGGGACCTTTTTCCGGATCGATCATGAAGCCGAGGCCGATCTCGTCCGGCCTGCGCAGGCGATCCGCGCGGATGGCGTGCTCGGCGGTGGTGAAGTCGGCATTGGCGACGATCAGGCCGGCCTCCAGCCGCGCCCGGTTCAGCGCGGTGTAGCCGATGGCGCGGATGCCGCGCAGCTCGCCCGCAGCCATCAGCCGGTCCCACAGGCTCAGCGCCTTGTCCGACGGCACGAACAGCTCGTAACCGAGATCGCCGGTGAAGCCGGTGCGCGAGATGATGACGGTTCCCCCGTCATGCGCGAATTCGGCGAGGTCGAAGACCTTCAGCCGCTCGACGCCGGCAAAGCCCGCGTCGCGCAGGATGGCGAAGGAGGTCGGGCCCTGCAGCGCCAGGCCGGCGACGGCCTCGGTCTCTTCCTCGACGCTGACCTCGTAGCCGATCGCGCTGTCCAGCAGCCACGGCAGATGTCGCTCCTGCGAGCACAACCGGAAGCGTGTCGGCGAGAGCCTGAACAATGTGCCGTCGTCGAGCACGAAACCCTCGTCGTCGCACCAGGCGGTGTAGTGGACGCGGCCGGGTTTCAGTTTGGTCACGTCGCGCAGGGTGACGCGGTCGAGATAGGCTTCGGCGTCCTTGCCTTCGATCCGGTATTTGGTCATCGGCGAGATGTCGAAGAGTGCTGCCTGACTGCGGATGGCGAAATATTCGAGCTCCTCGTCCCACAGCGAATGCGGCGCGCGGTAGCCGGCCCAATTGTACCAGTCCTGCTTAAGCCCCAGCGCGTCGATGCGCGGCTGGAAAGGCGTGCCGAGCCGTAGCGTGCGGAAATGGGATTGCCCCGCGATGCGGGCGTCGAGCGCCGTGTCGGCCTCTGTCTCGATGAGCTTCTTCCTGGTTGCCTGTGCCATGCTCATGCCCTCATCGCGATGATGCGGCGCGCGGCGTTGAGGCCGGGCGCGCCGGAGATGCCGCCGCCCGGATGCGAGCCGGCGCCGGCAAGGAACAGCCCCTCGAGCGGTGTATCGTAGCCCGACCAGCCGGAGACCGGCCGCGACATCAGCATCTGGTCGGCCTGCAACTCGCCATGGTGCCAATGGCCGCCGGGCATGCGGTAGCGTGCCTCGATGTCGGCGGGCGTCAAAAGCTCGGCATGGCGCACCGTCGCGCCGATGCCGGGCGCATGGATTTCAAGCTCACCCATGATCGCCTCGAGGAATTTCGGCTTGCCGGCGGCCCAGCCCTCTTTCAGCGCATAGGGCGCATACTGCACCACCGCCGACAGCACGCAGGCGTCGGACGGGGCGAGCGATGGATCGACGAGGCTGGGCAATGTGATCTCCATCACCGGCTCGGGCGAGAACTCGCCATATTTCGACGGGTTGAAGGCGCGCTCGACATGGTCGGGCGACGAGGCAATGACGAGGCGACCCTTGTGGCCGGCATCGTCGACGCCGGTAAATTGCGGCGGCCGGTCGAGCGCCAGATGGAGCTTGGCCGCATCGCCCTTCATGCGGATGTTCTTAACCTTGCGCACGAAGCCGGTATCGACCTCGCGCGGGCCGACGAGGTCGAGGATCGTCGTCGCCGGGTTGATGGCGGAAATGATAGTCTTGGCGCGCAGCGTTTCGCCGCTCTGCGTGACAACGCCGACGGCGCGGCCCTTCTCGACGATCACCTTGGCAACCGGCGAAGCCTGGCGGATGGAAACGCCGGCCTTTTCCGCCGCCGCGCGGATCGCGGCGACGACGGCGCCCATCCCGCCCTTGGGCTGCATCTGTGCGCCGGCGAGGCCGCCGATCTCGCCGGCCAGCCTGTAGTAGAGGCCGAGCAGCGAGGTCGGCGAGCGCGGGCCGAGATGGCTGCCCAGCGTCGCGTCGAAAGCAAGCAGGCCCTTCAAGCGGTCGTCCGAAAGCTGCTCGTCGAGCAGGTCGTAGACATTCATCAGAAGCACGCGCAGGAAGTCGCGCATGTCTTCCTTGCCGAGCTTCTTCAGCGCCAGCGCGGTCTGGCCGAGCCCGGTCATCTCGGCCAGCGACATGCTGCCGAGGTCCGGCGGGCGGCGCGACAGGAACGGTTTCAGCACGCCGGCATAGCGCAGCAATTGCGCACGCAGCTCCTTCCAGGCGGATTGCTCCGAAGGACTGGCGCCCGTCAGCACCTCGCCATAGGCGCCGTGCAGCACCAGCGGGCCGTCCTTCGACAGCGCCACCGACGGCACGAAGTCGCCGCGCTCGACCGTCAGTCCGTGCCGCTCCAGCTCAAGCGTCTTCACCACATCGGGATGCAGGCGGTTGAGCAGATGCGCGACCGCGGAGACGCGGAAGCCCGGCGCGAACTCCTCGGTGCGCGCGGCGCCGCCGACCTCGTTGCCGGCCTCGAGCAGCAGCACCTTGCGGCCCGACTTCGCCAGCGTGGCGGCGGCGACGAGGCCGTTATGGCCGCCGCCGATGACAATGGCGTCCCGGTTCGAATCAGATGACGTCATGGGCGGGACTCATATGCAGGGTTGGCTTGGCGAGGTCGCGCAGGATCTCGGCGGCGGCGTTGCGCCCGGGCGCGCCCATGACGCCGCCGCCCGGATGGGTCGAGGAGCCGCACATATAAAGCCCACCGACCGGCGAGCGGTATTGCGCGTAGCCCGGCACCGGGCGGTTGAACAACAACTGGTCGAAGGTGAGCTCACCCTGGAAGATATTGCCTTCGGTGAGGCCGACCTCGGCTTCGATCTCGCGCGGCGTGCGCACTTCCATGTGGACGATGCGGTCGCGGAAGCCCGGCGAGTATGCGGCGATCTGCGCAATTACGCTTTCGGCGAAGCCGTCGCGGTCGGCGTCGGTCCAGTCGCGCCCGTCGATCTTGGGCGGCGCATATTGCACGAAGCAGCTCATGAAATGCTTGCCCGGCGGCGCCATGGTCGGGTCGAGCGTCGTCGGGATCATCATGTCGAGGAAGGGGTCGGCCGACCAGCGACCGGCCTTCCAGTCGTCATAGGCGCGCTCCATGCGCTCGATGGAATCGGTGAAGTGCATGTCGGCGCGGTAGACCGGTGAATCCTTCGGCAAAGCCGGGAATTCGGGCAGCGAATCCAGCGCGATGTTGACCTTGCCGGAGGAGCCACGGATCTTGAAGTTCCGGACACGGCGCAGGAAGATGTCGGGCAGTTCCTTCTCCTCGACCAGCTTCAGGAAGGTGCGTTTGACGTCGGCGTTGGAGACGACGAGCTTGCCAAGAATCTCCTCGCCGCCGGAAAGCACCACGCCCCTGGCCTTGCCGTTCCTGACCAGCACATGGTCGACCTCGGCGCCGGTGCGGATGGTGCCGCCCGAAGCCTTGAAGGAGGCGGCCAGCGCCTTGGTGACGGCGCCCATGCCGCCGCGCGCATAGCCCCAGGCGCCGACCGAGCCGTCGACCTCGCCCATATAATGGTGCAGCAGAACATAGGCCGTGCCGGGCGACATCGGCCCGAGCGCCGTGCCGATGATGCCGGACAGCGCGAAGTTCGCCTTGATGACGTCGGTCTCGAAATACTCGTCGAGGAAGTCGGAGATCGACATCGTCCAGAAGCGCAAGGTCAGCGCCATCTCCTCGGCGGTGAGGCCGGCGAATTTCCTGCCGAGATAGAGCAATTCGCCAAGGTCGCGCGGCCTGAAGCTGGTCGGGTCGGGGGCGGTGCGCATCAACAGCGGCTGGATGAAGCGGCACTGCCTCGTGACGTCGCGCGAATAGCGGTCATAGGCCTCGGCGTCGCGCCTGGAGAAGCGCGCGAACTCGCGGCGATGCGCATCGTGGTCGCGATAATTGGCGAGATAGTCGCCGTCGCGCGTGAAGACCGCCCCGCCTTCATAGGAGATCACCTGCAGGCCGAAGCGCGGCAGCTCCAAATCGCGCATGATCTCGGGCCGGAACAGCGAGCATACATAGGAGCAGTTGGAATAGAGGAAGCCCGGCGTCAGCTCGCGGCTGGTGGCCGCGCCCCCGACCCAGTCGTTCTTCTCGACCACCAGCACGTCGAGCCCGGCGCGCTGCAGGTAGCAGGCATTGACCAGGCCGTTGTGGCCCCCGCCGATGACGATCGCGTCCCATGCCTTCATGCGCGCTGAACCTCCATCCGGTTGCCTATCTTCTTGTTTTCACGCAATCCCGGACGGAAGACCGCTTCACGCTTTTCCTGGAAATGCCCGGCGCGTTTTGTTCCCTGATCACTCGAATTTGGCACGGGTCACGGTTTTTTGTCCAGTCATATTGAATGAATGTTCAACAAACGGTGTTGCGTTTTCCCGTTGATGCGCTAGGCTTTGCCAGCATTCTGGATTGATCCACATCGGCATTTTGGGTTGACGATCCGATGATCGAAACGGCTGACGCCGAGCCGGAATATGACGACACCGCCATCCGCTTCCTCGAAGCGCTGTGGGGCGAGGGCTACTTGTCGCCGGGCGGTCCGGAAGAGGTCGACCGCGTGGTCGAAGGACTCTCCCTCGACGGCAAGACGATCCTCGATATCGGTTGCGGCGCCGGCGGCATCACGCTGCATCTGGTCGCGCGCCATGGCGCGGCCCGGGCCACCGGCTTCGACGTCGAAAAGCCGGTGATCGAGACGGCGAGGCGAGGGGCGGTCCGGCAGGGCCTTGCGGACCGCGTCAGCTTCGTCCAAGCGCCGCCGGGGCCTCTGCCTTTCGCGGCCGCTTCCTTCGATGTCGTCTTCTCCAAGGACGCGCTGCTGCATGTGCCGGACAAGGACGCGCTGTTCGCCGAGATCTTCCGTTTGCTCAAGCCGGGCGGCGTCTTCGCCGCGTCGAACTGGATGATCTCGCATGACGGTGAACCGTCGCCTGAGATGAAGGCCTATGTGGCGGCCGAAGGGCTGTCCTTCGCCATGGCCTCGCCGGCGCGCTATGCCGAAGCGATGCGGCGCGCCGGCTTCACCAACATCACGGTCCGCGACCGCAATCCGTGGTACCGCGAGGTGGCGCGGGAGGAACTGGCGCGCCTGAAGGGGCCGCTTTATCAACCCGTCGCCGCCGCGGTCGGCGCGGCCTATGTCGACAAGAACATCAAGACCTGGGAGGCGATGCAGAAGGTGCTTGACAGTGGCGAGCACCGCCCCACTCATCTGCGCGGTTGGAAGCCGGTTGGATAGCCGGCAATGCTGGAGACCGTTGCACCCATGAAGACCGCAGAGGCGAGCGAGGCTCTCCCCGAAACGGCGCGGAAAGGCGATGCCGAAAAGCGCGGCCGCAAGGCCTCGAAAGAGGTCAGGCGGCTGCAGCTGATCGAGGCGACGATCGATTCGCTGGCCAAGCGCGGCTATGCCGAAACGACGATGGCGGACGTGGCCGACGGCGCGGGTCTCTCGCGCGGCATCGTCAACTTCCATTTCGAGAGCAAGGAAAAGCTGCTCATCGCCACGCTGCAGCATATGTATGACGAGTATTCGGCGCATTGGCGAACCGCCTTGCAGAAGGCAGGTGCCGATCCGGCGAGACAGCTGCAACAACTGGTGTGGGCCGATTTCGATCGTTCGATCTGCAACAAGCGCAAGCTCGCCGCTTGGCTCGCCTTCTGGGGCGAGGCCAAGTCGCGGCCGACCTACCAGGCGCTGAGCAGCTCGCGCGACAATTACTACCAGCAGGTCTTCATCGACCTCTGCACGACGCTCAAGCAAAGCGGCTCCTATGCCTATGAGCCGCAGGCCATGGCGCTGGCGCTGTCGGCCATGCTGGAAGGGTTGTGGCTGCGGCTGATGATGGGAACGGAGGACACGACCCGCGAAACCGCGCTGCAGGCGGCCAACGCATTCTTGGCCGCCGCCTTCCCCAAACATTACGGTTAGCAACAGCCGGCCGCCAAGACCGGCAAGACCAAAAGAGGACGGAACAGCATGAAAAAACTCAGCCGACGCCTGACATTGACTTTGGCGCTTGGCGGCGCGCTCGCGGCTTCCGCGGCAGCGTTCGCCGTCGCCGCCGACAAGGACCTGATCGTGTTCGACTGGTCCGGCTACGAGGATCCGAGCTTCCACGGCAAATATGTTGAGAAGAACGGCGACTCGCCAACCTTCGCCTTCTTCGGAGACGAGGACGAGGCCTTCGAAAAGATCCGCTCCGGCTTCAAGTCCGATCTTGGCCACCCCTGCTCGCAGAGCGTGGTGAAATGGCGCGAGGCTGGCCTGCTGCAGCCGCTCGATACCTCGAAGATCACCGGCTGGAAGGATCTGAACCCCGGCATCATGGCGATGAAGGACTTGGCCACAACGTCCGACGGCAAGGCCTGGTTCATGCCCTGGGACTGGGGCGATACCCAGCTCACCTACAATTCGGACAAGATCGCCGAGAAGGACGTGCAGTCGCTGAAGGTGTTCGCCGATCCGAAATACAAGGGCAGGGTCTCGATCGGCGACAATGTCGACGACGCCTATGCGCTGGCCAGCCTCGCCATCGGGCTCAAGGACTGGACCAAGATGACGGACGACCAGTTCCGCCAAGCGTCTGACTTCCTGCGCCAGGTGCACAAGAATGTCCGCTCCTACTGGACCGACACCACCGACATCGTGCAACTGCTCTCCGGCGGCGAGGTCGATCTCGCCTGGGCCTGGAACGACGCCACGGTGCAGTCGGTCAAGGCAGGCGTGCCGATCAAGTCCAAGAAGGATACCGACGAGGGCATTTCGACCTGGGTGTGCGGTTACGTGCTGTTCAAGGATGCACCGGGCAATATCGACAAGGCCTATGACTATCTCAACGCCGTCAACGACCCCGAGGTCGCCAAGACGCTGGTCAAGGACTGGGGCTACGGCCAGGCCAATGCCAAGGGCATGGCCGGCGTCGACCCGGCAATCCTGAAAGAAAAGGGCTACGACAATGTCGAGAAATTCGTCGACAAGACGCTGTTCCAGCAACCGCTGCCATCGGCGCTCAAGCTCAAGATGATCGCCGAATTCGAGAAGATCAAAGCCGGCTATTGAGGCTTGTTTTCTTCGCACGCCCGCTTCGGTCCAAACCGGAGCGGGCGGGCTCGCCAAAGCCCGGGAATCCTCTTAACCTCCCTCGACATATCCGCAATGGGGGAGTTCTCGCGCCATGACATCCATGCTTCGCCGCCTTGCCCTTGCCGCCGTCGTCACCGTTGGCGCGGGCACCGCCCATGCGCTTGCCGAAGGCGGCGATCTCGTCGTCTTCGACTGGTCCGGCTACGAGGACCCGCTGCTGCACCCGGCCTACACCGCCAAATACAATGCCGAGCCGACCTTCTCCTTCTTCGGCGACGAGGACGAGGCCTTCGAGAAGATGCGCGCCGGCTTCAAGGCCGACATCGCGCATCCCTGCTCGCAAAGCGTGGTGAAATGGCGCGAGGCCGGGTTGCTGCAGCCGCTCGACACCTCGAAGATCGCCGGCTGGAAGGACCTCAATCCAGGCATCATGGCGATGAAGGACCTCGCCGTCACCGCCGACGGCAAGGCCTGGTTCATGCCTTTCGACTGGGGCAACACCTCGCTGCTCTACCGAACCGACAAGGTGACGGCGGACGAGGCGCAGTCGCTGAAAATCTTTGCCGATCCGAAATTCAAGGGCCGCGTCACCATCGGCGACAATGTCGATGACGCCTATGCGCTGGCGAGCTTGGTCATCGGGCTCAAGGACTGGACCAAGATGACGGACGAGCAGTTCAGCCAAGCTTCCGCCTTCCTGCGCGACGTGCACAAGAATGTCCGCTTCTACTGGACCGACGACACCGACCTCAACCAGGCCTTCACGGGCAATGAGGTCGACCTGGTCTGGGGCTGGAACGAGACCTATGTGACGTTGAAAGGGCAGGGCCTGCCGATCGCCATGAACCGCGACACCAAGGAAGGCATCTCGACCTGGGTGTGCGGCTATGTGCTGCTCAAGGATGCGCCGGGCAAGCTGGACCAGGCCTATGATTTCCTGAGCGCCGTCAACGCTCCGGGTGTTTCGGAGTATATGGTGAAGACCTTCGGCTACGGTCACGGCAACAGCGCGGGCATGGCGGCGATGGACCAGAAGCTGCTTACCGAACGCGGCTTCGACAATCTCGACAAGTTCCTCGACAAAACGCTGTTCCAGCAGCCGGTTGCCCCCGGCCTCAAGCAGCGGATGGTCGCCGAGTTCGAGAAGATCAAGGCCGGCTATTGAGCAATATCATCGAAAGGACCGACGTCGTCATCGTCGGCGCCGGCTTCACCGGCCTGTGTGCCGCGCTCGACTTTCAGCGCGCCGGCATCGACTTCCTTGTCCTGGAGGCCCGCGACCGTGTCGGCGGGCGTGTGGAAGCAAAGCCAAACGGGCTCGGCGAGCTGATCGACAGCGGCGGCCAGTTCCTGTGCCAGGACATGCCTGAGCTGATGGCGCTCGCCAAGGCGCACCGCAAGACCTTCATCGCGACCTATGTCGAGGGCGATTTCATCACCCATCCGTCGATGTCGGTCGAACAGGCAGAGCGGACCTATGTCACCGCAATGGCGATCCGCGAGCGCATGAACGCGATCGAGCCGGATGATCCGTCGATCGCCGGACTGACCGTCGCGACATGGCTCGAGCGTCAGAAGGACGCGCCCGACGCCAAGGCAGCCTTCCGCTCGATGATCGAGGGCCTGTGGTGCCTGGCGCTGGACAAGGTGCCGTTGTGGTACCTGATCGACAATGACCGGCGCATCACCAACGAAGTGCCGGAGCTGCAATATTCCCTGCGCGAGACCATGCAGTCGCTGGCCGAGGATATCGCCGGCGATCTCGGCGGCCGGCTGCGGCTGAACGCGCCGGTCAAGCGCATCGAGCGCGGGCGGCAAGGCGTGCGCGCGGTCACCGCCGGCCGCGTTGTCGAGGCGCGCGCGGCGCTGGTCGCGCTGCCGCCGGCGACGGCCGCGAAGCTCGAATTCACTCCCGCATTGCCGCAGAATCTGGCGAAGGCGCTCGGCGTCTGGGAAAGCGGCGCGGTGCTGAAGATCCTGGTGCGCTATCCCAGGCCGTTCTGGCGTGAGCGCGATTTGAGCGGCATGGTCATGTGGCGCGACCTGCCGGGGCTGTTCGCCTGCGACACCGGCAAGGATATAGAACATGCGGCGCTCACCGTCTTCGTCGGCGGGCCGCTGGCGCTGCGTTGGCATCAGCTAGGCGCAGCGGAGTTGCGCGCGCAAGTGGCGGCAAGGCTCGTCGACGCGCTCGGCCCGGATGCAGCCGGCATCGTCGATTTCAGCGTGCGCGATTGGACGCATGATCGCTGGAGCGGCGGCGCCTATAGCGACCTCATCGTCGATGTGACGGCGCGCGATGCCGAGCGCACGATCCTTGCCGGCGTTCCGCCGGTCTATTTTGCCGCTTCGGAAGTGTCGCCGTCTTTCCCGGGCTATGTCGAAGGCGCCATCGTGGCGGGGCGGATAGCGGCCGGGAAGATTCAGTCAGCCATCGCCACCAGCGCCTCGGGGTCGTAGGCAAGGCGGATCGGCGCGCCGACCGGAATGTCGTCGGCGCCGAAATCGTTGGTCTCGGTCACCGAGAGCGGCTTTTCCAGCCCCGGTATCTCGACGATCAGATGTGTGATCTCGCCGAAATAGTGGCGCTCCACGACCTTTCCGGCGACTTCGAACTTGGCTGTCGCGTTGTCCCAGAGCACGCGCAGCCGCTCGGGCCGGATGCCGAGCGTGGCCGCGCCGCCATTGCGCACGAAGGCCTTCGGCTTTTCGGTCCTGACGCGGCCGAAACCCAGCGTGTCGAGCAGTAGCGAAGCGCCGTTCTCCTCGACGATCTCGGCTTTGACGAAGTTCATGCCGCCGAGGAAATCGGCGACCTGGCGATTGACCGGGCGCTGGTAGATCTCCTTCGGCGAGGCGACCTGCGCGATGCGGCCACCGAACATCACGGCGATGCGGTCCGACATCGCCAAGGCCTCGTACTGGTCGTGCGTGACCAGCACGAAGGTGATGCCGACCGCCTGCTGCAGGCGGCGCAGCTCGACCTGCATCTGCTCGCGCAGCTTCTTGTCGAGCGCCGAAAGCGGCTCGTCGAGCAGCAGCACCTTGGGCCGCATGACCAG
>RXJA01000132.1 GCA_003963455.1 Hyphomicrobiales bacterium | reverse complement strand
CAAGCGTCGAGCGACTGGCATCGAGACCGGCAACGACATTGCCGCTCGACTGAAACAATGTCTGGCTGTTCAGCGCGCCGCCTTGCGCCCCAGGATCGGGAGCGGCGGGCATGTCCGGCGCATAGGAGCGAATGGCCTGGCTTCCGGCGCCCGCCTGCGGCTTAACGGTCGGATCGGTGACGTTGGCCTTCTTGCCCGTGGTCACCGCGCATTTGACGCCGCTATTGGCGTCCTTGCGCTGCGTCGTCACCGGTACGAGTTTGACCGTCGTGCTGGCTGTCAACGAATGTTGGCTGAGCTGTGCTGCGTCGTCGACCGGGATGGCCGCGTGCGCCGGGGTGGCCAAAGCCGCCGCCGCGACAATGATCAGGATGGTCTTCATGAAGGGTCTCTCCCCAGGAAGATCGGCAGCCACACCGCTGGATCGTCGCCAACGCGCGCGCGCAGCGCGTCGAGCTCGGCCACGGTCTCGGTCCGACCGGACAGCACCTTGATGAGGTCAGGCATGCTCGACAGGTTCAGCCGGGCCACGACGCTGTCCCGGCCGTGCTTGATCAGGAAGGACCGACTTTCGGGGACGGTGCTGCGAATCCAGTCGACCTCGCGGCCCGAAAGGCGGAAAGCCTGACGATAGCTCTCGTCGTCGGCTTTGGGATTCGGAAAGAAGATGTTGGTGCTGGTCTGCTCGATCAGCGTGTTGGACGCGCGTGAGCGGACGATATCGGCCGCAGATTGCGTGCCGAAGCCGATGATGCCGTTCTGCTTGCGGATCGTCTTCAGCTTATCACGTATGAAGAAGGCAAAGACCTCGTCGTCGAGCAGCCGCCAGCCTTCATCAAGAAAGATCATCACCGGATCGCCCGTGAGCAACTCCTCGGTGCGGTGGAAGATGTACATGAGCGCGGCGGTGCGGATGACGGGATCGTCGAGGACGCGCGTCATGTCGAAGCCGAAGATGCTCGAAATCGAGAACTGGTCCTCATCGTTGTTGAACAGCCAGCCCCGCTGATCCGGCCGCATCCAGCTTTCCAAGCGCGCGAGGAGATCCCCCTCCCCCGCCCGGATGCGACCGCGCAGCAAGGTCGAGAACGCCTTCAGCGTCCGCCCGTCCGGACCCGCTGAAAGCGCCGCTGCGATTGCGTTTCGGATCACCTGCTCTTCGGAAGCGCTGAGATCGCCGCCCTTGGCCGGACGCAGCATGAAGGCGAACAGCTGGTACAGAAACTCGCGGTTCGCTGCCGAGTCGGGCAGCGACAGCGGATTGAACCCGGTGGGCTCGCCGGGAATGAGCGCTTCATATTGACCGCCGAGAGCGCGAATAAAGATCTCAGCGCCACGATCCTTGTCGACGAAGACGAGTTTGGGGCGCGGCTGGATGCGCTGCGTCTGCGCCGCGATGAACGATAGAAACACGGTCTTGCCCGACCCGGTCGGCCCGACGACGGTGAAGTTGCCGATGTCACGAACGTGGTGATTGTAATAGTAGGCCGTCTGCGACGTTGTCTCGAAGACCGAGATTGCGGGGCCCCAGTGGTTGCCGTTGGGGCGCCCGCTCGGATAGTTGTGCAGCGAGGCGAAGCCGGCGAAGTTTTTCGACGAGATCACAGCCTTGCGGGCGATATAGGCGAAATTGCCCGGCAGCTGCGACCAGAACGCCGGTTCGCAATTGAGGTCTTCGCGCACCCAGATCACCGACCGATCCGTCAGCGCGGCACCGGCCGCTGTCACGGCCGCGCCTACCTCGGCGAGATCGCGGCCGAGGCACATCACCGTCATGTGGTGCTCGCCATAGATCGCCTCGGAAGCCAGCAATTCGTCCCGGGCCTCGTCAAGATGCTCCGCGACGATCGAACCGGCCTCGTCGGACATATCGACTTGCCGCGACACGCGATCGATCTGCTTGGCGGCGACCGGCCGATCGACGATGGCGAAGGTCTGGGTGGCGATGAATTCGTGCGGCACCCGCAGGAGATTGTCGAACGAACCGGGACCACTTTGCGCCGGATATTCGCGGATCGAAATCATCGCGCCGAAGCGCGTGTCGTCGCGGCTGGCGCCGCGGATCTCGATGGCGTTGCGGCCGAAGAAGAGACGCTTCGTCGAGAGCGCGTCCGCAAGGTCCATGCGGGGCAGATGCATCGGCCGCGGTAGGCCGCCGTTCACGATCTGCACGAGGAATTCCAGCGGCTCGGAGAACCAGATGCCGTCGCGCCGGACCACGCCGAGTTGCCGCGCGCCATAGGCGGCCAGGTTCTCGCGAACCGCCGTCGCGGCATCGCGCAGCTCGTTGAGGGCGGTCTGAATGGCCACCGACTCGCCGGCCTCGTTCTTGCGGCCGAGAGCCTTCGTCATCAGGACGTCGAAGGTTCCGGCCTGGCCCTGGAGCGGACGGCGCACGATCGTGAGATAGATGTCGTTGACGAACATTCGACGCTTCGACAGGGAGGCGTCGTAGCGCTCGTCGATCTCGCGGCACAACGCGTTGTCGAAGGTCGACGCGATCCGTGGTTGCACCTCGCGCCGGACGATGTGCGCGGCGAGCGCGAAGCGCGAGTTGGCGAGTGTGCGGACGATGTCGTTGCGGCCGAGCAGACGGGCGTTGACCTCGCTCATGTCGGATGTCTCGAACGAGTAGCCGTCGAGCTTCAACACCGTGAGGAGCAGGCCGTCTCGCGTCTTGAGGATGTGATCGTCGACGTGGCGGGTATAGGGAATGTGCGACGCCACCGGTCGCTCACGGCGGGACACGGCGCCGAAGGTGAGCTCGTCGAGAAGGGCGCGGGCGACCATGGCAGCCTCACGGGGCGTAGCTGTCGGCGCCCCAGAAGGAGCGCGAGCGGGGCGGACATCTTGTCGAGCGGACGTACAGGATCTCGAAGATACGGTCGTCGCGAAGAGTCATCACGTAGCCGAACAGATGGAGCGGAATCGCGACCAGCAGCATGAAGAGATTGTGGGTGACAAGGAAGCACACGCTCGAGACCACGCCGTTGAACATGAAGTACATATACGGCACGCCCATCAGCGTCGGCGCGCGAGTGAGGGCTTTGACCAGCGGGGTGATAAGCGGATCATCGAGCTCGGCTTCGGTCATTGGCCGACCGCCGACTGGAAGAATTGGACGATTTGCGCCGAGCCGAACACCAGAACGATGCCGAAAATGACGCTACCGGCGATGCCCCACGTCAGGCGGCCGGACCAGGCGAACAGACCGCACGCGATGACGGCCAGTGTCGCCAGCGCGGTGGCGATCGGGCCTGTCAAAGCCTGAACCAACTGCGTGAGCGTGGATTGCACGGGTTGCAGCGTCCCGCCCGACTGTGCCGCGGCGTCGACGACGCTGAGCGCCACAAGGCTCAGAGCGAGGGGCGTGCGCGAAATCCATCGAGTCATCTAGTCCTCCCTGTCAATCGACGTGCATGACGAAACCATCGTTCCAATGCCTTCCGGCTTGGGGACGCGCCGCATCGGGCCGCGTGGCGAGTTCGACGACGTCAGGCTGGGCGGACGCGAGAGCGCCAGCGCCGCGAGGATCCGGCCAGCTGTAGAAATCGTTGATGACTTGGGCGACGAACCGGACGGTCTCGGGATAGGGAGGAACACCACGGCTCTTGGCGACGGCTTCCTCGCCGGCGTTGTAGGCCGCGAGGATAAAGAACGGGTTCTTGTATTTGTCTTGGAGGCTGCGCAGGAAGCGGATGCCGCCGCGCACGTTATCGGCGGGGCTGCAGAGGTCGACGTTGAAGCGCTGCGCGGTCTGCGGAAGCAGCTGCATCAGGCCGAACGCCCCCTTTCCGGAGAGCGCCATCGAGTTGTACTGGCTTTCGCTCTTCGCCACCGACTGAGCGAATTCGGGCGAGAACTTCTCCTCTGTGGCGATGCGTGCCACCAGCGCTCGCGCCTCGTCAGGCGCCATCGCCTTCGCGCCGCCGCACGGCCGCGCCGCTTCATTCGCGTCGAGGCGGAATCGCTGCGTGTCCAGTGGAACGACGCGGCCGGAGGCATCGACGGTCGCGAGGTGCGAAACGTTCGCTGCGTCCTGAGCGTTTGCGCCGGCGCAGGCCACCATCATCCCCAATCCGATCGCCGCGATTCGCTTTGACATGCCCCTAGGCTCTCCACTTTTCAATAGACAATATATTAGATGTTGTTACCTTGGCAACAGGTTAGTGAATGACGTCCCCAGCTCGATCCGGAGGGATGGAATGAAACGCTGCTCAGTCCTGCTGGCCGGCCTCAGCCTCGGCCTCGTGCAACCCGCCCCACCTGCGGCGGCGCAGGACGCTTCGTTCGGGTGCAAGGTCTTGCTGTGCGCGGCGGCCAGCAATCCGGGATGGTCCAGCATCCCCTACTGCGTGCCGGTCATGCAGGAATTGTTTCGCCGGCTCGCCCGCGGCGGCGGCTGGCCGACCTGTTCTGAAGGGCATGCCAGCGGCCCGGGCTATGAGCCTTACGAAGCCTGTCCGGTAGGCCTAACACCGGTCGCAGGCTTGCCGGGCGGAGAAACATCGCCATCCGCCAGCGGAGAGTTGTGCGCCGATCTGTCCAAGCCCGAGCGCGTGTGCTCAGGAAGCGATGGCGGTTGCACGACGACCTATCCGACGCCGCCGCGCCAGCGCCGCAGCGAGCCCTACTACGTCGACATCAGCTCGGCCAACGGCGTGCAGCGCTTCTATTTCTCGCTGCAGGGCTACTAGAATGGGCCGGGCATGGCTGATGGCCGCGATTCTGGCCCTGCCACTCACCGCAACAATGGTGACGGCGCAATCCGCGTCGCCCTGGTTTCCAGTTCCAGCGGACGCCATCTATCTGACAGGCGACAGCTGGTCGGCCGGCGACGTGACCTATCGTCTTTATGGCGTCCAGGCCTGCCTGCGTGACACGAGCTTCACCAACGGCCACGGCCTCAAGCGCGACTGCGGCGAGGCTTCGCTCGCCATGCTTGTCGCACTGGTTCGCGATCTCAGACCGCAGTGCTACGACGCGGCCGAATCGCCGCAGCTGCGAACCGTCTTCGTGTTCTGCCTGGCCAGCCCGAGCAAGGGCGCCGCGGCGGGCTCACGCATCGATCTCGGCACAGCTCTGATTTCAACCGGCTTCGCCTTCGCCGCGCTCAAACCGGACGGCCAGCCGGTTCACGCGCCGTACTTCGTGGCCCAGCTCGTAGCCCAGAGATCCAAGGCGGGATTGTGGGCGTTCGCCGACCTCCCCGATCCGAACGCGATCATTCTGCGCGCCCTGCGGCAGGCTTCGCCTGCTCCCGCGTCCGGGATGCCAGGAGCAAACCCAGCGACCCCATAGGATCAACGTCAGCACGAGGAGCGACCATGCGAACCACAAATCTCTTCATCGTCCGTGGCTTTGTCGGGCAGGCGCCGAAGGCGTTTAACAAAGCCGCCAAGGTCCACATCGCGACCGACCGCGGGTGGACTGACGCCAAGGGCGAGCGGCACGAGGAGACCGACTGGGTAACGGTCAGCATCCTCAATGAAAAAGCCGCGGCCTGGGTCATCGCCAATGTCGCGAAAGGCGATCCGGTCTATGCCGAATGCCGCATCGCCGACGGCTCCTACAAGAAGGACGGCGAGACGATCTACACGACCGACATCATCGCCAACGTCTTCCACAAGCTCGATCTCGGTGCGCACGACGATGCCGCGGCGTGACACCGTGTTTCTCGCCATCTCGCTCCTGGCGGCCGCGACGACAACCGAGGCTGGCGCGCAGCCGGCCGATCGGAACGAGGGCATTTACGCGCCGCAGCTGCCGCTTCAATCGCCGCCGCTGCGGGTCGAGGTCATCGATGGAGTGCGGTTCCGCGAAATCGAGACGGGCGCGGCCTACCGGCTCTACGGCATTGATACCTGCGCGCCGGAGCAGACCGCGCGCTTGGGCAGGCAGCCCTGGCCGTGCGGCACGATGGCGACATCGTGGCTCGTCACGGCGACCCTCAACGCCTGGCTCGCCTGCACGACATTGCGGGACGAGGCGTCAGAGCACCTGGTGCGGTGTGCCACGGCGGGCCATCCCGACATCGCTGCCGATATGTTGCGCGCCGGCATCGCCGTAGCGCTCCCCGGAACGGACAGGGACCCGGCGATCCGTGCCTACGTCAAAGCCGAGCAGGACGCGCGCAAAGCCTATCGGGGGCTCTGGTCGAGCACATTCCAGATGCCCTGGGAGTGGCGTGCCAAACGCCCGGCCGCGCCGCCGCTCGCCCGGTCCGAGGCAACGCCATGAGCCGTGCCGCCGTCGTTCTCTCTCTTCCCATCATGCTCGTGCTGTCAGCCTGCGCCGCGCCGCAGCCATGGCCGGTGACGGACTATGGGCCGCCCGCGCGCGAACCGATGTACACGCCCGCCGCCGTCAAGCCCGGCCGTCTGGAATATGCCCCCGATCGGTCGACGTTTGCCCCCATCCTTACCGAGCGTTTTCCCTATCCGACCCAGCCGGAGGCGAACGCGGCCTATCGTCGGCTTCTCGCCGGCTCTGCCAGGGATGGCAACTTCCCCGCATCGGTGTGGCTGTTCGGGTGCAAGCCGGGCGCGCTGGACGAACAAACCGCCCGTGTGATCCGCTACCGCGGGCCCGTCGTCCATTGCGCGACGGATTTTCTGGACGGCAGCGGCCGTCGCGTTCGCCGCGAAGCGGTAAATTTCTATTACTACGGCGACGTCTGGAACATCCAGCCCGTCTACCCGCCGCGCAGCGCGGTGCCATGGCGCAATCGGGAGCGTTCGCCGAAGGATTTCTGGCGGTGGCTGCCCGGCCGCGACCGCTACGAATAGCAGGCGGCACAATGCGCGCGGCAAGGCAGTTGAGTCATTATATTAGATGTTGTATTAAAGGTACATCGCCGGCCTTTCGCACCTCTGCCATTTTTGTCCTGGCGATGGAGATCGCAGGGATGATGAACACCCAAGCCCGCGCGCAAACGGTGACGCCCGATCCGGGGACCTGGCGACCGATGGCATATGCGGATCTTCAGCTGCCCTCTCGCGCGACCGCCACCTACACCGACATCTGGAAGGACGCGATCGAACGCAACAACCAAGGCTATCGGCAGCGTGGGGATCATCGCTTCGCGGGCGGCAATGCGCCCGTCACCGAAGCCCATTTCGTCATCTGGAGCCGCGGTCGTTCCGTTGTCCTCAGTATCCTCAACACGGCGATTGGATGCACGATCAAGACCGCAGTGCCGCAGGCGCGTGCGACGGTGAAGCTCTGCCCCATGCGGATTGCGATTTACGAGGGGATCCAGGTGCGCACTCTCGAGGGCGGCCGCGCTTGCTTCCTTGAGCTTGAGCCAGGCGCATCGCCTGATCCGACGGTGTCCGCGGCCTATGCATCCTACGACGTTCCGAACCGGACGTTGAAGACGGGCATGATCGTCAACCATAAGGCTGTCGACGGCTGCTCGCTGGATGTGCCGCTGAACCGCCGCGACGCGGATTGAGGAGAACAATAGAAAATGCACTCTCGGATGATCTGTCTGCTTGCTGCGACCGCCCTTGTCGGCGCGGTGCCAGCAGCCGCGGCCGACGCGGCTTTCAGATACAAGACCTCGTATCGCAACGTGACCCAGGACCCCGACAAGGTCTGGACGGGTGATGCGCTCGCGGCCGGCTCGTCCGGCACCGTGACCATTCACGAATATGAATTGCGCACGCCGCGCGGCGACTTCTTGATCTCGCAGATTTGGAACGACGACTGCACATCCGGCACCTGCCCTACCCGCCTTGTGCGCGTCGCCCCCCATCAGCAGCCGACCGTCCTGGTCGACGATATGATGCATCAGATCGTGCCTCCTGATGATCCGCGCTTCGCCGCGATGGCCGCCGACCAGGCGCAGGCGGCGTTCGCACAGCGTCCCTTCGCGTTGACCGACGACGGGAAGACGCTCGTCAACGGCGATTTCACCTTTGCGATTCCGGAGGGCAAGCCATGACAGCGCGCGCCGTTCGCGGCATCCTGGCCGATGCGGGTCTCCTGCTGTGTCTGTCGGGGGCGGCAGCGTTCGCCGGAGAATCAGCCGCCAATCTTACCGCGGCGGGCATCCCGTCGAACTGTGCGGATTTCGCTGCGAAAGTGTCCAGCAGCGAAGGAAATTTCGGCACCACAAATCAGTTCGGCTGCCTCGGAGCATTCCAATTTTGCCCCGGCACGTTCGAACGCTATTACAGCGGCAGCGCGCAAAGCTTTCTCAACGATCCCTCCGCCCAGGTCGCCGCCTGGACCCGGTACGAACAGAATGAGTGGTCGAAGGCGCAGAGTAACGACATGACCTCGCTGATCGGACAGCAGGTATGTTACGGCGGCCGCTGCGCCACGATCGACCAATCTTCCATCCTCATGGCCTGCCAGTTCGGCTGCGGCCAGCGCGGGAAGCTCGCGAACTACGCTGCGAGCGGCGACTGCAATGCCCGCAACGTCAAGGATGGCAACGGGGTAAGCGTGTGCAGCTACCTCATCCGCGGCGCCGGATATGACGCCTCCTGCTTTACCGGAGGCCAGTCGGCGGTTTGCCAGCAGACGCCGACCGGGCCGGGCGATTTTCCGACCTCGACCGGTATAGCCGCCAATCCGCCACCGCCATCGACAGCGTCGATCATCGTCAATCCGACAGACGTCTAGGTACCGCCCAGATCAGTTTTTCTCGGAAGGGTCGCGGATGATCCAGGGAGCAAAATAATTGAGTTCCTCCTCGGTCGAGGAACAGAGATCTCCGCCACGATAATGAGCATGAACCAGGGCCCAAAACACAACCTCGTCGGAGCGCCCGGCGAACAAAGCTTTTTGCAAGGTGCGACCGATCAGCGTCACCGCCCGCGAATGTTCATAGCGGGCGTGAAGTTCGTGAGCGATGATCTTAGTATCCGCAGTTCTTATCATAGAATAACTCCATGCTGATACGGACCATCACGCAACTGACGGCCAGTTAGACATCGGCAGCACCGACTCGTTGGAGCCTCGCGCGGCCCGGATTGTTTCAAGGGTTTCGCGGTTGAAGGACATGCGCAGGGCAACAACTTCGTCGCGGCCAATACGCTGGGGAAAACCGAGTGATCGGACGAAGAACCGCAATTGCATCGCGATTAACATCAACCGCCAGTCGATCGCGACCGTGACTGTGTCAACCTGATGCTCAATGCCCCATTCGACGACGCCTTGGGCGAGTTCGAGAAAGGGACTGTCACCGCGCGGTCGGTGTTCGCGATAGCTACGCGCAACGCTGAAGCGTGTCCACTCGAACACATGTTCGCCGCGTGGCGGCGTGTGCCGGCACAGATCCGTCAACACATCGCTCAATAAATGCGGGCGAGTGGTTGGTAACAGTCGCTGATAGCCGACGATCTCCTCGTCGCGCAGACAGATGTGATGGATTGCATGCCGATCGTCGAATCGATCGCGCTCGCGACCGCCCGGCTGGCGCAGTTCCTCCCAGCCCTTTTCTTCGACAAATATTGAATGCCGAAACCGAAAGGCGCGGTCCATCAATGTCTCGTATCGACCGACGTCCGAGCCTGGAATGACCATCAGCATGAAATGCACCTCGACCAGATGACAGAGCCGAGTTGGTCATGTCCATCGCCAGCGCGGTATGGGCACAAAGGTCCATTGCAATCAGACTAGCGCGCGCATTGTCCGTTCTTGGAGATATTTCAATAAATGAAAAAACGAAACGCCTATTAGTACGGCGACTCTTTCGCGGACTTAGCTCAGGTGCGATCGCGGCGACACTATCATCGCTATAAAGGTCGCCAGGTCATCTGCCTTTGTTCTTGATCCGCTTCTGGTCGTGCTAAGATTTCGACCATGAAACCCGCCGAATAAACACGGCGCTAGCCAATAACGCTACGCCGGGGCATCGCAAAGCCAGATTTTGCACCACGGCCCGGTTCTTTGCGCCAATCAATTCTTTCGTCTTCGCGGAACCGCTCCACAAGACGTGTGAAGAGGAAGCGAGGTTTTTGCCCCTGACGGCATGTAGCCCAGTTCGTCGCAGCGTTCCCGAAAAGTCATCCGCCGCCGCTCCTTTTGCGCCTCGGCCAATTCGCACTGGATGCCGTGCTCTTCGTCGGTGAGACCCTCGGGGCGGCAGACCGAGCAGGTGCCGAGGTGAAAAACCCGTTCCCACTCCACCAACGCCTGCACATAGGCGCGATGAGCCTCAATCGTGCGCGATTCAAGAGAAGTGCGCCCTCGCGCCTTGGCCCTGATCACTCGATCCTCCGTGGGGAGGTGCCTGCGGTACGCCCCCGCAAACGAACCCTCTCTGACTCTTGGTGATCGGGGAGTTCGAAACCGTGCTAGACGGCCCTGTGGCCTTTAGTTCGGGTGAACCTGTTGCATACGCCACAGGCTCCCCGACCATAAGGTCAAGGAGTGCGGTGCCGTGTCGGCCGGCACCAACCGCTAGCAGGGGTTTCGACGCCCCAGGGCAGCGCGTACTGCCCCACTCGACTCATAACCGTTCGTTCGCTCGGCTTCTAGATCAATTTCGGTAAACCATCGATTGCCAGGCAAGGAGCGTTCGCGTCGTCCGATGAGTCTGAAACTTGAATTCGTCGATTGTGTGTGATCTCCGTCGCCGCCGCTGGCGAGCGAGGGCGCATATAGGCCGCAAGACGGACCTACCGCGTTCGCCGACTTCGTCACCACACCAGACGCCCGTTCGCTCGCCTCCACCCAAAAGGCCGCCGGGCTTCGCTGATCTCGGCTTCTCATTCCGCATGCCAATTCCGACCAGAGCGCAGGTTGCCGGCAAAGTACGTGGTGCCTGTTTTTTCGAATTGGTGATCGATGCCGCTGGCGCGTTGCTGGACGCAAGGGAGGCTTCGCCGCGGTCGAGATCTCGGGCCGCGACGGCTTGCCAGCGCGCCCTTGCATCCGGCACGCTTCGCGGCAGACGGGCGCCGTGCCCTCGGGATAAGGCGAGGCAGGTCAACCGAAGAAAGGACCGGGGTATGTGCGATGCGCGCCCGGTGAAGGCGATGGAGAAAAGGGAAATCGAAGAACTGCGAAGCAAGGTCGGTTGCGCCGCGCTGCTTCAACAGGACGGCTGGAAAATCGATCTAAAGGAGAGCACGCGGCGCGCCATGAAATTCCGCCGCGATGCCAATATCATTATCGTCATTCACAACGATCGCGGCTGGTTTGACCCGTTGTCGACCGCGAAAGGCGACGTGTTTGATCTCGCCGAGCATCTCGGTGCGCAGGGCTTTCCCGAAGCCTGCGCATGGGTCGCGTCCCTGGTCGGGTTCGTGCCCACCCCGCTCGCGTGGCAGCGCGAGGTCCGGTCCTCCCCGCTTAGCTCCATCGCCGACCGCTGGGCGCGTCGGAGTCTCCCGCGGTCGGGCTCGGCGACCTGGCGCTATCTCACCGAGACACGCGGGCTTCCCGATACGATCGTCGCCGTGGCGGTCGGCCAAGGCATGGTCCGCGAGGGGCCGCATGGCAGCATGTGGGCGGCTCATCGCAGCGAGAACGGCATCGTGGTCGGTTGGGAGGAGCGCGGCCCCCAATGGCGCGGATATGCGACCGGCGGGGCCAAAGAGCTGTTCCGGCTCGGCCCGTCGGCCGCCGCGCGCGTCTGCATCACTGAAGCGGCGATCGATGCCATGAGTCTCGCCGCGATCCAGGTCATGCGGCCCGATACGCTCTACGTCAGCACCGGCGGCGGCTGGTCTCCTGCGAGCGAGGATGCGATCCGCCGCTTAGCGGCACGGCCGAACACGCATCTCGTCGCGGCGACCGACAACAATCGCCAGGGTGATGTCTATGCCGAGCGCGTCCAGGCGATCGCGGCCCAGACGAGCGCGACCTATGCACGCGCGCGACCGCGCGCCGGCGATTGGAACGAGGACCTGAACCTGCTGCTCGCCCGGCTCGCTGAGCCGCTTGCGGCCGCCGGCTGACCGACCCGCTCTCAACCCTACCGCTCGAAGGGTCGACGAAGCGGGCAAGAGGGTATCGGAGGAAAGAGGCAATGGCGTCGCTGCCGCATGCCCGGCCGGCGCGTCAAGGGGGGCTTCGCCCGCTTGGCCAGCGGCCCTTGACCCGCCGGACCGGAGAGGCGGCCGCCCCGAGGGTGTCTTCAACACCCGAAGGGAAGGACGACTCCGATGCCCATCTTCACGATCGAAACCACCTATCGCCTGCCGGTCTATCGGCAGCGCAATTACGAGGCGGAGAGCCTCGCCGAGGCCTGCCGGCTCGCCGTCGAGGACGACGACTGGGACAACGAGAAGCACGACTACGAGACCGCCGGCGAGACCTATGTCACCGGCGTCTGGGAAGGCCGCGACAGCGCCTATAGGGGCCCGTCCGTGCTGGTCCCATCGCACTATCGCGAGACCGTGCAGCGCAAGGCCGATCACTTCGAGGTGCTGCTCGGCCTGGTGAAGGTGCTGAGCGGCGCCGAGGCGTCGGATCGCGCCTATTGGCAGGACCGCGCCGTGTCCGCGATCGCCAAGGCCGAAGCCATCCTCGCCGGCGCCCGCGATCCGGACTGATCCGGCGCCGGCATCCACCATCCCCGCAATCACGCCCGGCCCTGCCGGGCTTTGTCATTTTCAGGAGGCCGACATGGCCAGCTACTTCGTGCCGACCGTCGTGCAGACGACGATTTCCAACCCCGACATGACGCCGCTCGAGCGGCTCGTGCTCTCGCATATCTTCGAGGCCGAGCCTGATGGCGACGGGCTCTATTTCTTCGCCGAGGAAAGCCCCGCCGAGTGCATCGAGGTCGACGCAGCCGAGCTGCGCGCCGCGCACCGGGATTCGGCCGGCGTCGACTGCGTTCTCGACTCCATCGCCGCAGAGCGCCTGGCGGAGACCGCCGATGCCGACACCCACATCGAGCTCGACCTATCCATGACGTCATGGGCGACGATCTTCCAGGACATCGTGCGGCGATCGCCAACGCTCGGGGAAATTGTCGTGACGTCGGCGTTCACCTGCTCGCGGATGCGTCCGGACGGATTCGGCGGCATGGCCACCCTCATCACCGCCGACGCGATCCGATCCTGCGCGACCGACGAGATGATCGCGCAATTCCGCGACGAAGCTGCCGCGGCGGCCGCGCCGCCCAGCCATGTGCTCCTGCGTTTCGACGAAGCCGAAGTGCGCACGATGATCGGCGAGGTCATCGCCTTTGACGGTGCGCTGACGCGCCTGTCGCCGGATGCGGTGAGCGACGACGACATCCACGCCGCGAGCCTCGCCGCCGTGGCCGCCACGGATCTCGCGGAGGAACGAGGCTCGGCGCTCTTCAAGGCCGCGCTCGGCGCGATCGGCAATGCCGAGCGGCGTCTCGCGGAGGAGCAGAAAGAAGGGAGGAAAGAAGAGGAATGAAGGCGCGATGCCGCATGCCCGGCCGGCGCGTCAAGGGAGGCTTCGCCCGCGTGCCGCGG
>RXJA01000401.1 GCA_003963455.1 Hyphomicrobiales bacterium | reverse complement strand
CCGATCATTTGACCATCGGGCCAGGGGCCAAGCTTGCTGCGAGAAGTGGATTCATGAACAACGTGCCGGCGGGCGAGATCTGGGGAGGCTATCCGGCACAGCCGATGGCGGAAGCCATGCGTGAGATAGCGATGCTGCGCAGGATGGCCAGGACGCGCAAGCAAGGCGACGGAAATGGCTGATATGGTGGCAACGACACTCGAGGCGGCCGACATCATGGGGCTGATGAAGCTCCTGCCGCACCGCTATCCGTTTCTGCTGATCGACCGCATTGTCGACATCGACGGCGACGAATCCGCTGTCGGCATCAAGAACGTGACCATCAACGAGCCGCATTTCCAGGGCCATTTCCCCCAGCAGCCGGTCATGCCCGGCGTGCTGATCATCGAGGCGATGGCTCAGACCGCCGGCGCGATCTGCATTCGCAGCCTGAACGCCGAAAAACCCTCGCTGGTTTACTTCATGACCATCGACAATGCGAAATTCCGCAAACCGGTGGTTCCGGGCGATCAGCTCAGGATCCATGTCAAGAAGATCAAGAAGCGCGGCAACCTGCTTAAATTCGCCTGCGAGGCGATGGTTGACGGCGCGAAGGCGGCCGAAGCCGAGGTTTCGGCCATGATGGTTACCGGCTGACAGTTCGAAATGCTCATGAAAGTCGAGACATCCATCCATCCTTCCTCGGTCATCGAGGAAGGAGCCCGGCTCGGCGAAGGCGTCCGCATCGGCCCCTTCTGCCATATCAGCGCGGATTCAATCATCGGCGACCGCGTCGAACTGGTCAGCCATGTGTCGGTGATGGGCGCAACAAGCATCGGAGCCGGGACAAAGGTCTATCCGATGGCGACGCTCGGCGCGCCGCCGCAGAACACCAAGCACAAGGGCGGACGCACCACTCTGGTCATCGGCGAGAACTGCACCCTGCGCGAAGGCGTCACCATGCATGTCGGCACGGATTCCTCCCGTGGCGAGACCACTGTCGGCGACAACGGCAATTTCCTCGCCTATGCCCACATCGCCCATGATTGCGTCGTCGGCAGGAATGCCACCTTCGCCAATGGCGCGACGCTCGGCGGCCATTGCGAGGTCGGCGACAACGTCTATATCGGCGGCCTGACCGCGGTTCACCAGTTCGTGCGCGTCGGCGATAACGCCTTCGTCGGCGGCTGCTCAGCGGTCGTCGGCGATATCATTCCCTATGCGATCGCTGCCGGCAATCGCGCCAAGCTGCGTGGCCTGAACATCATTGGACTCAAGCGTTCCGGCCTGCCGCGCGCCGAAATCTACTTGCTGCGCAAGGTTTATCGGTCAATTTTCGACCGGTCCCGCAGCGTCGCCGAGAATGTAGAGCTTGCCAGGGCGGAATTCGCCTCCTCGTCTCCCGCCGCCATGAAGATGATCGACTTCATCGCCAGCGGCGGCAAGCGGCACTACGCGATACCGCCGCTGAAGGGTGGTGGCGGCGACGATGACAGCGGCGATGACGAGGCCTGAGCGCGCCGCATCAGGGTTCCAACTCGCGCCGGGCTCGAAGGTCGGCATTATTGCCGGCGGTGGCAGCCTGCCCGTCGAAGTCGCCGATGGCCTGGTCAAGCACGGCTTTGCGCCCTTCATCATCATCGCCGCCGGTGAGGTGGACCGCGAGGCGGACTTTGCGGCCTACGAACAGCAAAAATTGGCGCTGGAGGACATCGGGCTGCTGTTTCCGCTGCTGAGGCGCAAAGGCATCACCCATCTTGTCCTTGCCGGTGAGATCAAGCGCAGGCCGCGGCTGAGCAAGATAAGGCCGGCACTTGGTCTGCTGGCGATAATTCCCTCCGTGGTCAGGGCGTTGCGACACGGCGACGATGGCCTGCTGAGGATGTTGACCCGAGCCCTTGAAAGGCGAGGCGTCAGGGTCGTCGGCGCGCATGAAGTCGTTCCGGAACTGACGGCTGGCGAAGGCACATTGACGGCGACCGAGCCGAGCCAATCCGACTGGCGCGACATCCAGGCCGCGCGTCAGGCAGCCAAGGCCATTGGCGCGCTTGATATCGGCCAGGCAGCAATTGCGATCGGAGGTCGAACCGTCGCGCTGGAAGGCATCGAGGGCACCGCCGGCCTGCTCGACAGAATGCGCGAATTGCGCGGCCACGGCAGGCTTGCCGGCAAGATGCGGGGCGCGCTGGTCAAATGCGCCAAGCCCGGCCAGGAATTGCGCGCCGACTTGCCCACGATCGGCCCGCAGACGATTGAGGCCGCGCATGCGGCGGGCCTGGCCGGCATAGCCGTCGAGGCTGGCCGTTCGCTCATTCTCGAAGGTCCGGCAACCCTGGCGCGTGCCAATGCGCTTGGCCTGTTCATCGTCGGCCTGCCTTCAACGGAGCGGGCCAGTGGAGAGCAGGCTGATGGCCGCTGACAAGCCGCTCAAGCTCGCGATCGTCGCCGGCGAGGAATCCGGCGATCTGCTCGGCGCCGACATCGTGCTGGCGCTCGAGCGTCTGACCGGCCGCAAGGTTCAACTCGTCGGCAGTGGCGGCCGCCACCTGCAGCAACTGGGGCTGACGCCATTCTTCGACGGCAGCGAGATCGCGCTGATGGGCTTCAGCGCGGTGCTGCGCGACCTGCCGCGGTTGATGCGCCGTATCAGCCAGACGGCGGCGATGATCGCGGCCGAACGGCCCGATTGCCTGGTCACCATCGACAGCCCGGACTTTTCACTGCGCGTCGCGAAGAAGGTTCGCGCAACAGCACCGGCCATTCCGATCATTCACTATGTCTGTCCGAGCGTATGGGCCTGGCGGCCGGGCAGGGCGGTGGCGATGAAGCCCTATGTCGATCACATTCTCTGTATCCTGCCTTTCGAGGTGAAGGCGCTTGCTCGCCTCGGGGGGCCGCCAGGCACCTATGTCGGCCATCGGCTGACGCAGGACCCGGGCGTGCTCGGCGCCGCCAAGGCGCAGGGCCAGCCGCGCGAACTCTCCGAGGACCGCGTCAAGACCGTGCTGGTGCTGCCAGGCTCGCGCCGCGGTGAAGTCAGCCGGCTGATGGAACCTTTCGGCAAGGCGATGTCGGCGTTGCGCCAACGCGGCCACCGCCTGCGCCTCATCCTGCCGACCGTGCCGCATGTCGCCGAACTGGTGAGGACGTCGGTCGCGAGCTGGGACGACAAGCCGGAAATCATCGTCGAGCCGGAGCGCAAATGGCAGGCCTTCGGCAAGGCCGACGCGGCGCTGATCGCGTCAGGAACGGTATCGCTGGAGCTGGCGCTCGCCGGCGTTCCGATGGTTTCCTGCTACAAGCTCGACCCGATTGCGCGCCAGATCCTGCAGCATCTGGTGACGACATGGTCGGCGCTGCTGCCCAACCTGATTTCCGACCGCGCGCTGGTTCCGGAATTCTACGACCAGTATGTCCGGCCGGAGAATATTGCCCGGCAGTTGGAAGCCTTGCTTGCCGACACCGGCATGCGCGCCTGGCAGAAGGCCGGTTTTGCCGAGATCGCCAGGCGGATGGCGACCGACAGGCCTTCGGGCGAGATCGCCGCGGAAGTGGTGATGGGGTGTATCAAGAAAGCGAAAAGGGAGTAGCGAATAGCGAGTAGGGCTGTGTCGGTTTTGCCCTTCTTCCCCTATTCGCCACTCGCTATCTCGCTATTCGCTTAATTACCTTTTCGCAATCGGCACGTAATCGCGCTCCGTGGCGCCGGTATAGAGCTGGCGCGGGCGACCGATCTTCTGGTGCGGGTCCTCGATCATTTCCTTCCACTGGGCGATCCAGCCGACGGTGCGCGCGACCGCGAAGAGCACGGTGAACATGGTGGTGGGGAAGCCGAGCGCCTTCAGCGTGATGCCCGAGTAGAAATCGACGTTCGGATAAAGCTTCTTCTCGATGAAGTAGGCGTCGGTCAGCGCGATCTTTTCCAGCTCCATCGCGATGTCCAGCAACGGGTCGTCCTTGATGCCGAGCTCGCCCAGCACCTCATGCGCCGTCTTCTGCATGATCTTGGCGCGAGGATCGTAGTTCTTATAGACGCGGTGGCCGAAGCCCATCAGGCGGAACGGATCGTTCTTGTCCTTGGCGCGGGCGATGAATTCCGGGATGTGGTCGACATGGCCGATCTCGCCCAGCATGTTGAGCGCCGCTTCGTTGGCGCCGCCATGCGCGGGGCCCCAGAGGCAGGCAATGCCGGCGGCAATGCAGGCGAACGGGTTGGCGCCCGACGAACCGGCGAGACGGACCGTCGAGGTCGAGGCGTTCTGCTCGTGATCGGCGTGCAGGATGAAGATGCGTTCCATGGCGCGCGCCAGCACCGGATTGATCTTGTACTCCTCGCAGGGCACGGCGAAGCACATGTGCAGGAAGTTTGCCGCGAAGCCGAGATCGTTCTTCGGGTAAATGAAGGGCTGGCCGATATGGTACTTGTAGGCCATCGCCGCGATCGTCGGCATCTTGGCGATCAGCCGCATCGAGGCGACCATGCGCTGGTAGGGATCCGAGATGTCGGTCGAGTCGTGATAGAAGGCCGACAGCGCGCCGACCACGCCGCACATAACGGCCATCGGATGCGCGTCGCGGCGGAAGCCGGTGAAGAAGCGCGACATCTGCTCATGCACCATGGTGTGGCGCGTCACGCGATAGTCGAAGTCGTCCTTCTGCGCCTTGGTCGGCAGTTCGCCGTAGAGCAGCAGGTAGCAGACCTCGAGGAAATCGCCATGCTCCGCGAGCTGGTCGATCGGGTAGCCGCGATGCAAGAGAATGCCGGCATCGCCGTCGATGAAGGTGATCCCGGATTCGCAGCTCGCGGTCGAGGTGAAGCCCGGATCGTAAGTGAAGGCGCCGGTGGTGGCGTAGAGCGAGCCGATGTCGATGACGTCAGGTCCGACCGAGCCGCTTCGCACCTTGAATTCATGCGTCTTGCCGGCAAGCTCAAGCTTCGCGGTCGGCTGGCTCGCTTTGCCGCCCAAATCCAGTTTTGTCGCAGCTTCGCTCATTGCAAACTCCTTTTTGTTTCCTCATGCCGGCAAGGCAAATTTCCTGCAAACGACACGTCGAAGTCACCGAATGCGCGAACTCGCCACCGCATTTTAGGAGGTGCGTGCCAGATTGGGCCAAGGCCTAATGTTGCACTGCGAAACACACCTTTCAATGCCAATCTTCTTGGGCCAGTCCGCTCCTAATCGATTTGATCTCCTATGCGCGCCAGGCTTTCCTGACGGCCCAGCACGGCAAGCACGTCGAACACGCCGGGCGAGGTGCTGCGGCCGGTCAGCGCCGCCCGGAGCGGTTGCGCCACGGCGCCGAGCTTATACCCACCGGCCTGCGCAAACGCGCGGATCGAAGCCTCCGCCGAAGCGGCGCTCCACTCGCCCTGGACAGAAGACAATGCGCCATGCGCGCCGCGCAAAATCGCGCGCGCCTCGGGGTTGAGCAGGCCCGCCGCCTTCTCGTCCAGCGGCAACGGGCGCTCGGCAAACAGGAAAGCCGCGCCGTCGACCAGCTCGACCAGGGTCTTTGCCCGCTCCTTCAGACCGGGCATCGCGGCAAGCAGTTGCGCCTTGCGCTTGTCGTCGAGCTTTGCCGAAAGGGCTGGGCCACCTTCGAGATAGGGCAAGGTGGCCTCGAAGATGTCGAACAGCGCATGGTCGTCCATCTTGCGCATATGGACCCCGTTCAGCGCCTCGAGCTTGGCGAAGTCGAAGCGGGCCGCGCCCTTGTTGACGTCGCCGATGTCGAACCAGGCGATCATGTCCTTGATCGACATCACCTCGTCGTCGCCATGGCTCCAGCCGAGCCTGGCCAGATAGTTGAGCAGAGCTTCCGGCAGATAACCCATGGCGCGATAGGCCTCGACGCCCAGCGCGCCGTGCCGCTTCGACAGCTTGGCGCCGTCGGCGCCGTGGATCAGCGGGATGTGCGACATCGACGGCACCGACCAGCCCATCGCATTGTAGATCACCGTCTGGCGCGCGGCGTTGGTCAGGTGATCGTCGCCGCGGATGATGTGGGTGACGCCCATATCATGGTCGTCGACGACGACGGCATGCATGTAAGTCGGGACGCCGTCGGAACGCAGGATGATGAAGTCGTCGAGATCCTTGTTCGGGAAGCGCACCTCGCCCTGCACGCGATCATGCACGACCGTCACGCCCTCAGTCGGCGCCATGATGCGGATGGCGCCCTTGACGCCCGCAGGCGCCTCGGACGGATCGCGGTCGCGCCACTGGCCGTTGTAGCGCGGCGGCAGGCCCTTGGCGCGAGCCGCCTCGCGCATCGCCTCGAGCTCGGCCGGCGTTTCATAGGCGTAATAGGCCTTGCCCATGCGCACGAGCTCCTCGGCCACCTCGCGATGGCGCGCCGCGCGCTGGAACTGCGAAACGGCTTCGCCGTCCCAGGAGAGGCCAAGCCAGGTCAGTCCGTCGAGAATGGCAGCCGTGGCCGCCTCGGTGGAGCGTTCGCGGTCGGTGTCTTCGATACGCAGCAGCATCTTGCCGCCCATGTGCCTGGCGTAGAGCCAGTTGAACAGCGCAGTGCGCGCCCCGCCGATATGCAGGTAGCCTGTGGGCGAGGGGGCAAAACGGGTGACGACCTTGTCGGACATGGAACTCTCGAAGAAGCACTGAAGAAATGCATGTTTCGCGCTGACTTCCACGCGACCGGCGTTCATGTAGCATAGGCGGTCTGGGGCGCAAGGGGCAGACCCGATGGCTGGACGTGGCCGGGGCGCGGAAGAGGGCGGGGAAACGACAGCAGGCGTCAGCGAACGCCTGATGTTTGCTCACGCCATATCGGCCGAAGCGGCGCCGGTTTCGGTTCCGGAGCTGCATCCGCCGGCGGAGCTTCGGCCGTCCGGCGACGGTGCAATACAGCCGGTCTCGCCAACAGCCACGATCGGCCGGATCCGCAAACAGCTTGGCCGCGCCTCGCTTCCTGCACTCCACCGAAGCATCGGTACCGCCGCCGCCACCGAGCTCGACCGCGGCATCGGCTTCCTGCTGGTGCCGGTTTTCCTGGCCGCGGGCGTCATCTATTACTTTTCGCTGAGCGCCGAGCCGGACCTCTACAGGCCGCTGGCGGCGGTGGCTCTGATGGCCGTCTGCGCGGCGGTCTCGCGTTCCTGGCGGAGGACTCACCTGACCTTGATGGCTGCGCTTCTTTGCGCCCTGGGCTTTCTCGCGGCCAAGGTGGAAACCTGGCGGATGGCGACCCCGATGCTGGGGTCCGAAATCCAGACGCGGCTGACCGGCCGCCTCGTCGTCGCCGAGGCGATGGCCAACGGCCGTGTCCGGCTGACCATCGATCTGATTTCCACGCAGCATCCGAAGCTGCGCTACGCGCCGGACCGCGTCAGGCTGTCGGCGCGCAGGATTCCGCCCGACATGACGGCAGGCTCCATGCTGACCGGCTATGCGAAGCTGCTGCCTCCAACGGGCCCGGTTCGGCCCGAAAGCTACGACTTTTCCTTCGACAGCTATTTTAGCGGCATTGGCGGCAGCGGCTTTTTCCTGGGCGATCCAAAACTGATTGCGCCGACTCCGGCCACGCCAACGGAGGCACCCTTCGGCGCGCGCGTCGCATCTGCCGTGGAAAATGCGCGCGAAGGCATCGCCGACCACATCAGGAGCGCCATCGGCGGGTCCGAAGGCGAGATCGCGGCGGCGCTGATCGTCGGCGTGCGCGCCGGCATTCCGGAGGCAATCAACGAGTCGATGCGGCGAACCGGCATCTACCACATCATCTCGATATCCGGCCTGCACATGGCGCTGGTCGCCGGCACGATCATGGTCCTGCTGCGCGGCGCCTTCGCGCTGTTTCCTGATTTCTCGTCGCGCCGGCCGGTGAAGAAATATGCCGCGGCCATAGCGCTGATCTCGATCGCCGCCTATCTCGTGATCTCCGGCATCGTGGTGGCGGCCGAGCGAAGCTTCATCATGCTGGCGGTCATGCTTGTCGCCGTGCTCTTCGACCGCGCGGCGCTGACGATGCGCAACCTGGCGATCTCGGCCGTCGCCGTCATCCTCGTCTCGCCGCATGAGGTGGTCGGCCCAAGCTTCCAGATGTCCTTCGCCGCCACCGCGGCCCTGGTCGGTGCTTATGCCGGCTTTGCCGACTATCGCGCCGGCAAAACGACCTCGCCGCCGGCAAAACGTTCGTTCCTCGGGTTCGTATCGCGGAAGCTGGCGGTTGGAGTGGGCGGAGCCGCGATAACCTCGCTCATTGCGGGCAGCGCGACATTGCTGTTCGCGATCTGGCACTTCCAGCGTGTGTCGCCGCTCAGCCTGCTGGCCAATCTGGCGGTGATGCCGATCGTCTCGCTGATCGTCATGCCGTTTGCCGTGCTGAGCGCGCTGGCCATGCCGTTCGGCTTTGACGGCCCGTTCCTCTATGTGATGGGCAAGGGGCTCACCGCAATGATCGCCATTTCGGCATGGATTTCCGAGCGCTCACCGGTCGATGCCGTCGGGCTCATCTCGATCCAGTCTGTGCTGCTGGCGACGATCGCGCTCGTCATCGCGACCATGGCCACCACCTGGCTGAGGCTGGCCGCCGTTCCGTTCGCGCTCGCCGCGCTGCTGGCCATCCCGCATGTCCGAACGCCCGATGTGCTCATTTCCGAGGACGCGCATCTGGTGGCCATGCCGATCGGCGGCGGCGAACTTGCCATCAACCGCGAACGCTCCAACGACTTCACCACCGACAATTGGAAACGGGCGCTGAAAGCCGAGCAAATCGTGCCGCCGGAGACATTCGCAAAGGGTGCGCTCGACATCGCCAACCCCGTCGACCTGCCGACGGGTTCGCCCTTCTACTGCATCGGCGATCTCTGCATCGGCAGGCATCCTTCCGGGGCGATCGTGGCGCTTGCCGAGACCCGCGACAGCGCCCGGGCGGCATGCGGGTTCGCCGACCTCATCGTCATCAACGACGCCACGGCCTACAACCCATGTCGCGATCCGCGCGTGCTCGTCGTCACCAAGCGGCAGCTGGCGCGCGACGGCAGCGCCGCCGTCTTCTTCGATCCGCAATCGGCAACCGCCCGGCCGGCCATCAGCTACGCTGTCCAAGAACCGTATCGGCCATGGCACGAGCAGCGGAAATACGCGCGTGAGGCGAGGGGGCTGCCTCCGTACAAGAAACCGGAAAAAGCTGACTTCAAACCGGCGCCGGCTCAGTAACGCCGGATCAGCCCGACCAGCTTGCCCTGTACCTTCACCCGATCCGGTCCGAAGATCCGGGTCTCATAGGCCGGGTTGGCGGCTTCAAGAGCGATCGAGGCGCCCTTGCGGCGGAAGCGCTTGAGCGTCGCTTCCTCGTCGTCGACCAGCGCCACCACGATCTCGCCAGGGCTTGCCGTGTTGGCATTGCGGATGATGACCGTGTCGCCGTCGAATATGCCGGCCTCGATCATCGAGTCGCCCTTGACCTCCAGCGCGTAGTGCTCGCCGCCAGTGATCATGTCCGGCGGCACGGTGATCGAATGCGTCTGATGCTGGATGGCGTCGATCGGCACGCCGGCGGCGATACGGCCCATCACCGGAATAGACACGGCTGAAACGGCATCGTCGTCATTGCTGGGTGTCGGCGTACGCGAGGGGGCTGCCGGCTTGACCTGACGGCTGAGATTGCCCTGGCCGCCCTGGATGACGCTCGGCGAGAACTTCTTCGCGGCATTCAGGCCAGGCGCGATCGAGTCGGGCAGCCGCAAGACTTCCAGGGCGCGCGCCCGGTTCGGCAGCCGGCGAATGAAGCCGCGCTCCTCCAGCGCCGTGATCAGACGGTGGATGCCGGACTTCGAGGCGAGGTCCAGCGCCTCCTTCATCTCGTCGAAGGATGGAGGAATCCCGCTCTCCTTCAGGCGTTCATGGATGAACATCAGGAGTTCATGTTGTTTGCGCGTCAGCATTGGCGGCCCCCACGGGTTCTGAAACCAGAATCAGAAAAACAAACCCAGAACAAACACTATCTGTTCCAGTTGTGTTCCGCAACCGTTTAAAGTTTAGTGAATTTGTTAGGGCGGCCGAAACAATGTTGCGTCCGAGGCGCCCTCGCCGCCGCCAGTAGGGCAGTGGCATTGATTCCGCTTGGTTTTGCAACGCTGCTTAAATGGAAACAGGGGGAGGCGCCATCACGAAAGTGCTGGATGGGATCGCGTGGGCCGCCCACCGCGCATGCAATACCGTGAACGAAACGAACCCAAAATGCCAACTTCGGCGATTTGCCGGTTCACGGTTCTCGCCGTCTATGGACCAGCTAACACAGGACGAAAGGTTCTTGCCCCGACGCAGACGGTGGTGAGACAACCGCTCTTGGCCACCCGTGAGAGGCGGCATGCCGAAATGGAGGCGGTAGCATAATGGAGGAAATTCCTGGTCTCGCCGAGATCGAAGCGATGGACGCCGCGGATCCGCTGCGCGCCCTGCGCGATCGCTTCGCCCTGCCGGAAGGGGTGATCTATCTCGACGGGAATTCGTTGGGAGCGGCCTCGCACGCCGCATTCGACGAACTGCGCAAGGCAGCTACCGAGGAGTGGGCGCATGACCTCATTCGTGCCTGGAACAAGGATGGATGGTTCGACATGCCGGTCGAGCTGGGCGACCAGCTCGGGCGGCTGATCGGCGCCGCGCCTGGCCAGACAGTGGTCTGCGACACCACGTCGATCAACATCTACAAAGTGCTGCATGCGGCGATGGCAATGCGGCCGGGCCGAACCGTGATCGTCGCCGAGGGCGACAGCTTTCCGACCGATCTCTATATGGCCGAAGGGGTGGCCTCGACCGGAAAGAACACCGTCCTGCGCCTGGCCGGCGTGGACGCGCCGACCATCGAGGAACTGATCGACGAACGCACCGCGGTGGTGCTGGTCAACCACGTCAATTACAAGTCCGGCGAGTTGCGCGACATGGCGGCTCTTACGCGCAAGGCGCATGACGCCGGTGCGCTGATCGTATGGGATCTTTGCCACAGCGCGGGTGCCATGCCGGTTGAGCTTGACGGGGCGAACGCCGATTTCGCCGTCGGCTGCACCTATAAATACCTCAATGGGGGGCCGGGTTCTCCCGCGTTCATCTATGCGGCCGAGCGGCATCTTGCCGATGTGCGGCAGCCGCTCAGCGGGTGGTGGGGCCATGCACGGCCGTTCGCCTTCGAGCAAGCCTATGCGCCGGGCACCGGCATCCGCCGATTCCTGTGCGGCACGCAGCCAGTCCTGTCGATGCGGACGCTCAAGGGCGCGCTCGACGTCTGGAACGGCGTCGACCTGGCGACGGTGAGGAGGAAGAGCATCGCGCTGGCCGATCTGTTCATCGAACTCGTCGAGGCAAGATGCGGAGGTTACGATCTTACTCTCGAAAGTACCCGCGATAGCGCCAAACGCGGCAGCCAGGTTTCATTCATTCACCCGCATGGCTATCAGATCATGCGGGCCTTGATCGAACGCGGCGTGATCGGCGATTTTCGGGCGCCGTCGACCATGCGCTTCGGCTTCACGCCGCTCTATGTCGGCTACAGCGACGTGTGGCGCGCCGTGGAGGTGCTTGAAGACATCCTGCGAACCGGCGCTTGGCGAGAAGCGCGCTTCGCCGTCAAGACGACCGTCACCTGAGTTTCGGGTCGGCGATGCGAAGAAAATCCACTCAACATTGATCTGATCGCGGGAGGGGCCGGTGCTCGAACACCGTATTGCCGACTGGAACGACGCCTATGCCAACGGCGCGAACATCGCCGGCGGCGATCGTTGGCCAGCGGCGTGGGATCAACCGGCGCAGGTATTTCGCGAAAGGCTGCTGGCACAGGGCAGGGCGCGGCTCGATATCGCGTATGGCGAAGCGCCGCGCAACCGGTTCGATCTGTTTCTCCCGCCGGCGACGCCAAAGGGGCTCGTCGTGTTCATCCACGGCGGCTACTGGATGGGGTCGGGCCGGGAGTCCTGGTCGCATCTGGCCGGAGGCGCGGTCGGCCGCGGCTTTGCCGTCTCAATGCCCTCTTACACGCTTTGCCCGAAGATCAGGATCAGCGGCATCGTCGGCGAGGTCACGGCGGCGGTCGAGAGGGCGGCTGCCATGGTCGATGGTCCGCTGATGCTGACCGGGCACTCGGCCGGCGGACATCTCGCCAGCCGCATAGTGACCGCGACCTCGCCGCTGTCATCCGACGTGGCGCGGCGCATATGCCAGGTCGTTTCGATTTCAGGCCTGCACGACCTTCGGCCGCTGATGTCCACCACGCTGAACGATACCCTCAACATCGACGAGCACGAAGCGTCGACCGAAAGCCCGGCATTGCTGCGGCCCCGGCAGGGAGCCCGCATCACCTGCTGGGCCGGCGGCGGCGAGCGTTCGGAATTCCTGCGCCAGAGCGCGTTGCTTGCCAATATCTGGACCGGGCTTGGTGCCGCCACAGGTTCAGTGGTCGAGCCGGATCGACATCATTTCAATGTCATCGACGGTCTCGCCGATCCGGACCATCCTCTGACCCGCACGCTGGTCGACGAATAGCCATCGACGCCCCGAGTGATCGACCTCAGCGGAGCATCAGAACGCTGCATTCGTCGCCGGCCTGCGCGGCCGGTGCGAAGGGCTCGCGCACGATCAGGCCGTTGGCGTCGGCGAGCATGCGCAGCATCGAGGAGTCCTGGATGCCGAAAGGGGTTGCGACCAGCGTGCCGGCGTCCTCCCGCACGACAGCGCGCACATAGTCCTGCCTGAGGTCGTTGGCCTGCATGGCGGCCCCCAGCCGGGCCATTCGCACGTCCTGTCTGTGATCGCGGCCGCCGAGGCGAGCGAGCAGCGGCTTCAGGAACAATTGCGAGCAGACGATGCTGGCCACCGGGTTGCCGGGCAGGCCGATGCAACGGACATCGCCAAGCCGGCCGAACATCAGCGGCTTGCCGGGGCGCATCGCGATCTTCCAGAAATCGAGCCGCATGCCTTCGCCGGTGAGCACGTCATGGATCAGGTCGTGATCGCCGACCGAGGCGCCGCCGAGCGTGACGATGACGTCGGCGTTAGCCTCGACCGCTTTCCTGACCAGCGCGGCGATCGCCTCCTGGCGGTCGGCGGCAATGCCGAGATCGAGCGTGCGCGCGCCGACCGACTGGGCGGCGGCGGCGACGCCATAGGCGTTGGACGAAATGATCTGGTCGGGGCCGAGCGTGCTGCCAGGTGGAAGCAACTCGTCGCCGGTGGCGATGATGGCGACCAGCGGCTGCCGCACGACCCTCAAGGCAGGGTGGTTGGCCGAAGCTGCCAGCGAAAGGGCTGCCGCGTCGAGCACGCGACCCTTTTGCAGCAGCACGTCGCCCTGGCCGAAGTCGAGCCCGCGGCGGCGGACATTGCGTCCTTCCACGGTCGGCTCCGTCACCTCGACCTTGCCGTTGCCGAGGTCGCGCGCGTTTTCCTGGATGACGATGGTGTCGGCGCCTTCAGGCAGCGGCGCGCCGGTGAAGATGCGCACAGCCTGGCCTTTGCCG
>RXJA01000409.1 GCA_003963455.1 Hyphomicrobiales bacterium | reverse complement strand
CTGGGTCGGATGCTGCGTCATCTAATCTTGGAAACGCTCCTGCGAATCGCCCTACCTTTGGCCCGGCCGGCGAAAAATTCAACAGGATTATGCTGCCGCGACGTCCTCGGCCTGTTCATATTTAAGTACAGGCGGCGCGGTGGTTTGATCGGCACGGCCGCGGCCACCGGTCAGATGTCGGTGCGGGTGACCACGGTGCCGAGCAGCAGGTCGTGCAGCGTGCGCTTGCGGTCGGAGAACAACGTCACCAGCAGCACCAATGGCGTCAGGATGACGTTACCGGCCCAGAACAGCACGGAATGCACCACCGCCGTCATGCCGTCTATGCGGCTGCCGTCGAGCTTTTCCAGGCGGATGCCCATGATCTTCATGCCGGTCGTCGCCTGGTCGCGGCTGCCCAGCGTGTTCCAGATGTAGAGGATGGCGACCATCGGCACCAGCACGGAAAACAGCGCCCAGCCGAGGCCGAAGGTCAAGAGCCCGAGAATGGCGACCAGTATGGCGAAAGGAATGGTCAGCAAGGCGACGAAGAAATAGTCGAGCAGGAAAGCAAGGATACGCCTTGTGCGCACTCCACGATAGGCGCGGGTGTCCTCGAACCTGGTCGTGATGATCTCGCCGTCCAATACGCGTGCGTTCATGTCCGTTCCTCGACCGTAGCATCCGTATAGGGACGCCTGCCGCCCTATCAAATGGTGAGGGCGGCCTGGAATTCAAGGAACATGCCCGCCGGCGGGCCGGCGCGGTATCAGAAGACGCCGGGGCAGAGCCTGTAGCGAACCTGCCCGAGATAGTCGCGATATTCCGGCGTCAGCGCCAGGATGCGCTCCTCGCGCAGGATGCGATGGATCTGGAACAGGGTGATGATCGCGTAGACGGTGAAATTGTAGACCGAGAAGCTCGACAGCAGGAACAGGATGTGCCCTGCCAGGTAGCCGGCATAGATCGGGTGCCGCACGAACCGGTAGGCGCCGCCTGTGACGACGCCTCGATTGGCGGGCAGGATGGCGAAGGAGCGGCCGAGCGACATTTTCCCCCATATGACCATCCAAAGCGCGAGAAACTGCAGCGGTGCCGCTACATAGAGCGGGACGATTGCGATGCCTTCCTGCAGCGAAACGAGGCCGGAGCCAAAGCCCGCGGTCAGTGAGATGAAAACGGTGAAAGGGCTCCAGTCACGCACCAGCGGCCGGCGCGCCAAGAGCAGCCAGACAAAGGTGAGCGTCTCGGAGATCAGCAGCATCAGGACGTTGAGCCGGCCGCTGTCGATGACGAGATTGTGCACGCCGCGATAGATGAAGACTGCCGCCACCGCGAGCGCAATGAAGCGGAACAGGCCTTCACGCAGGTCGGTGAGAACGGTGCTGCTTTGAAGACCGGACCAAAAGCCCGTTTCCGCGCCAGCCAGCGCATCACTTTTGAGAATGGTCAACTCTACTACCCCGGTGGTCCCCTCGTTCGGAACCATTGCATGCAAGCCTTGCCGTCCGGTTAAGGGTTCGCATGCTTGCTCGCATTGGCGGGTTCGGCCGGCGGGAACGGCGCGTTGCCAGTTGAACATGACATTCTTCCCGGTCTAGCTTGCTGCGGCGCACAAAGGGGACGGGACATGGACTACGACATGCTGGTCATCGGCAGCGGCCCTTCGGGACGCCGCGCCGCGGTGCAATCGGCCAAGCTCGGCAAGTCGGTGCTGGTGGTCGACAGGGGTCGGCGCCTGGGCGGTGTCTCCGTGCATACCGGCACCATCCCGTCGAAGACGCTACGCGAGACGGTGCTCAACCTCTCGGGCTGGCGCGAGCGCGGCTTCTACGGGCGCGGCTACCGGGTCAAGCAGGATATCTCCGTCACCGACCTCGTCCAGCGGCTGCACAAGACGCTCGATCACGAGGTCGAGGTGCTGCAGCACCAGTTCATGCGCAACACGGTCAAGAGCGCGCGGGCGGCGGTGAAGTTCCTTGGCCCGAACAGGGTCAGCCTGACCGCCGACAACGGCGACTACAGCGAGGTGGGATTCACGCATGCGCTGATTGCCGTCGGCACGAAGCCGCACCGGCCCGATGACGTGCCGTTCGACAACAAGCGGGTCTTCGACAGCGACGAGATGCTCGAGCTCGACCGCCTGCCGCGCACGCTGACCGTCATCGGCGCCGGCGTCATCGGGGTCGAGTATGCAACCATCTTTTCGGCGCTGGACGTACCGGTGACGCTGGTAGAACCGCGCAACTCGATCCTCGACTTCGTCGACCGCGAGATCGTCGACGATTTCATCCATCAGATGCGCGATCGCGGCATGACGATCCGGCTAGGCAGCGCGGTCAAGGAAATCGCCTCGAAGCCCGACCATGCCGAGGTGACGCTGGCCGATGGCCGCACCATCCGCTCCGAAATCGTGCTCTATGCCGCAGGCCGGACCGGCAATGTCGCCAGCCTTGGCCTCGAGGCGGTCGGCATCGAGGCCGACGGCCGCGGCCGCATCAAGGTGAACCCGAAGACCTTCCAGACCGCGGCGCCCAACATCTACGCCGCCGGCGACGTCATTGGCTTTCCCAGCCTTGCCTCCACCTCGATGGAACAAGGCAGGGTGGCCGCCTGCCACGCTTTCGGCGTCACCCTGCCTCCGCCGCCCGAGACCTTTCCCTACGGCATCTACGCGGTGCCGGAGATTTCCACGGTCGGCCAGTCGGAGGAGCAGGTGCGCGAGAGCGGCGTCGCCTACGAGGTCGGCGTGGCACGTTTCCGCGAGACCTCGCGCGGCCACATCATGGGAGTCAACTCGGGCTTCCTGAAGCTGTTGTTCTCTGTCGAAACGCGCCGGCTGCTCGGCGCCCATATCGTCGGCGAGGGCGCAACCGAACTCATCCATATCGGCCAGGCGGTGATCAACCTCGGCGGCACGGTGGACTTCTTCGTCAACAACACCTTCAATTATCCGACGCTGGCCGAGGCCTACAAGATCGCCGGCCTGGACGCCTGGAACCGGATGGGGCAGGGATAGTCCGCCGCGGTCAGCTCGCGACAGGCGCCGCGAGCCATTCCCGCGCGATCGCGGCGTCCGCATCGCCGAATTCATGGCCCGAGGCGACGATACGCGCATCGACCTCGGCGCCGCGCTGGCTGAACAGCGTCACCAGGGCAGGCGCGAACGGGCCATAGGTCTGGTCCGTGGCGCCGGCGACAATCAGCACGCGCGTTCCCCGAAGGTCGGTCGTCGGCGAGGTGTCGAGCACCGGCATCGCCCGCAGGAGCACCGCCTGCCTGACGAGGCCGGGATGAAGCAGCATCAGGCTGGAGACGACGTTTGCGCCGTTCGAATAGCCAAGAAATGCCGCGCGGCGAAGGTCGAGCCCATGTTGCCTTGCGACTTCCGCCGCGAACTGGGCATAGGCTGCGGTCTCGGTGCGGATGGAGGTTTGCTCGAAACTGGTCGGCGTGATTCGCTCGAACCAGCGAAATCCGTCCTCCTGCCGGACGCGGCCGCGCGCCGCGACAACCGCCGCGCGCGGCGCGATCTGCCTCGCCAGCGGCAGCATCGTCGTCTCGTCGACGCCCGACCCATGTAGCACGAAAAGGCACTTGTCACTTGCGTTAGCCGGCCTCATCAGGCGGTAGGCGAAAGCGAGATCGCTGCGAAGAACGCTGTTTTCGCCGCTATATTCGGACATGCTCACATCCATTTGATTCAATGAGAGATTCATTGATTTGCCGGCTTCAAAACGGAATATTTTCGCGCTCCGCGAAAGTTGATTGAACCAGGCGCAATTCAGGCCGTTTCTGCGCCGATACACTCCTCATGGGAGGAATCGAAGCGGTGCGCCCCGGGGGTCGCATTGCTGGCTATGAACAACCAGCTTTGAGGCCTTTTGTCGATGACCACCCCTGTCCCTAACGATCGCGATACGCGTATCGGCGAGCGCGATACGCGCATCGACGTGCTGCGCGCGCTCGCGCTGCTCACCATTTTCGTCGACCATGTGCCGGGCACGGTCTTCGAGAACTGGACCTACAAGAATTTCGGCTTTTCCGATGCGGCCGAAGCCTTCGTGCTGATTTCCGGCATCTCGGTGGCGCTGGCCTACGGCACGAAGTTCAAGCCAGGCGGCCGGTTGCTCGCGACCCTGAAGATGTGGCGGCGGGCAGGCGTTCTCTACATCTCTCACATCGTCATCACGATGGCGGTGATCGCGCTGTTTTGCGCGGCCGCGGTGTTCGCGCGCCGCCCCGAGATGCTGACGATGATAAACATCGAGCCGCTGATGAAGGACACGCCGCAAGTGCTGGTCGGCATCGTCACGCTAGGCCACCAACTGGGCTACAACAACATCCTGCCGGTTTATGCGGCGCTGCTTCTGGCGGCGCCCGCTTTCGTGCTGTTCGTCAGCTATCGCCCGGTGCCGGCCCTGATCGTGTCGGGCCTGCTCTGGCTCGTCGCCGGCATCTGGCAGATCGCACCGCCGAACTATCCCGAGCCTGGCCTGTGGTTCCTCAATCCGCTGTCCTGGCAGTTTCTGTTCAACATCGGCCTTGCCGCCATGCTGCATGTGAGGCGGGGCGGGCGGATCCCCGTCAATCCATGGCTGCTTGGCGCCGCCGGCATCTACGTGGTCGGCGCGGCGATCTGGGTGCACAGCCCGCTCTGGGGCCAAATCACCTGGTTCAACCTGCCGGTGGTGATCGGCGGCTTCGACAAGACCTTCCTGTCGTTGCCAAGGCTGTTGCACATTCTATCGGTCAGCTATCTGATCGTCGCATTGCCGGCAGTCTCCAACCTTTTCCGCGTCAGACCCGACAATCCGCTGGCCATTCTGGGCAAGCGCGCGCTGCCGGTGTTCATCGCCGGCACGCTGCTTGCCATGGCGGCGCAGGTGCTGAAGCTGATCAACCCGGGCGGCCTGGCCTACGACACGCTGCTGATCGCGGCCGGCATCGCCATGCAGTTCGCGCTCGCGCTCTATCTCGAATGGCTCGCAGGCCTCGGCCCGTCGCGTGACAGGCCTGTGCGCGGGGAGTCCGCCCACAGGCCGTTCGGCGCGCGTCCGCTGCTGGCGAGGGCGGGAGGATACTGAAAAGTGTGCAGCGGTTTTCCGTCCGGAATTGCGCAACGCTACAAGAGCGTTCAGCCCTTGCGGGCCGGGCCGGTCGAGGCTCTGACGATCAGCTCGACGCCCATCGTCTCGCGGCGCACCGCGCCGTCATGGTCGAGGATCATCCGCGCGGCGCGGCGGCCGATCTCGGTGATCGGCTGGGCGATCGTGGTCAGCGTCGGCATGCAGAGCGCGCCGTCCGGCACGCCGTCGAACCCGACGATGGAGACATCGCCGGGAACGTCGAGGCCTCGCGCTTTCAGCCAGTCGATGGCGATCAGCGCCATGCGGTCCGACATCGCCAGGATGGCGGTCGGCGGCTCGCCCTCGGCGAAGATAGCCTCCAGTCCGGCTCGGGTGCTCTTTTCCTCGTTCTCGGTCTCGTAGACCGGAATTTTCGTCGTATCGACGCCGAAGCGGGAAAGCTCCTCGAAATAGCCGGCGAGGCGGTCGCGCGTACCGGTGTAGACCGCGCTGCGGACCACTTCCGGCGTCGCGAAGCCGGTGCGATTGTCGGCAAATCCGAGCGACAGGATGGCGAAGCGGCGATGGCCGAGCTCGGCGAGATGGCGGGCGGCAAGTCGCGCGCCGGCGACATTGTCGACGCCGATGGCGGACACGGTCTCGTCCTGGAAGCCCAGTTCCAGCGCCACGAAAGGCAATTTGCGCTCGCGCGTCAGGTCGACAAGGCGCGAGCCGCCTTCGATGCAGAACAGCACGAAACCGTCGACGAGCGCGCTCTGGATGTTCCAGGCGAGCTTCTCCTGGTTGGCGGCCGACACCAGCGCGATGCCCGCCCCTGTGGCGTCGCAGGCTTCCGAAATGCCGGCCATCATCGCGCGCGCGAATGGATCGTCGAAGAAGTAGGAGAGGGGCTCGGTGGTGGCGACGCCGATGGCGTTGACCTTGCCGGCGCGCAGCAGCCGGCCCTTCGGGTCCGGGCCGGCATAGCCCATCTGCTCCGCCACCGCCTTGACCCGCTCGCGCACTTCGGCGCGCACGATCTCGGGACGGCTGAAGACATTCGAGGCCGTGCCATGCGAGACTCCGGCGGCCTTGGCGATGTCGGCCAGCCTGATCGGCCTTGCCTGGCCTTCGAGGAGTGAAGCCATGTCGTTCCTCCGAATCCGGTCACGGCACGACCATGACCGCTGAATTGTCGCCGGTCATCTAACATTTTTGTTGGATCGATTCAAATATCCGCTTGACTTAGACCGATCGAGGCCTATGATTTGAATCGATCCAAGTTCTTCGCCTCATGGTGAAGTGAAGTTTCAGCAGGAGGGTGCCATGCATCCGGTGAGCTATTTGTTCGAGGACGTCTACCGCAACGACTGGGGCATTGCCTCGGCCGCCGCCAGCGAGAAGCGCCGGGGCAGGTCGAGTCCCTGGCGGCGCGCGCCACGCTTCCTCGTGCAGCGGAAGCGCGGCTGAGCCGCGGCATCTTTTTTGATCGCTGGATTGGATCGATTCAAGATATACGGGAGAAACAGTCATGCATCCGATCGGTCATCTGTTTCAGGACATCTATCGCAACTATTGGGGCATCACGCCCGCAACCGAGCAGCCCGAGCGGCGCCGCGCCGACGAGTTGGCCGCGCGCGAGCGCAGGTGGGGCGCCGGCCGGAAGCAGTCCGGTTTGCTGGGATCGCGCTAAGGGCGGGTTCGCCACAGCGCCGACATCGCTATCGCGAGCCAGCCGGCGATCAGCAGGGTGCCGCCGATCGGCGCCGACATGGGGAACAGCCGCGAACCGAGAAAGTCGCGGGCGAGCATATCGCCGCAGAACAGCAGCAGGCCGGCAAGCAGCACGAGGCTGGCGATCCTGAGGCAACGGTTGGCGCCGGCAAGGCCGATGGCGAGGAATACCGGCGCGTGCATCAGCAGGAAGTTGGCCGCAGTGCCGGTAAAGGCGCCGCCGCGATGCGCGGCCGCGGCCGACAGCGCCACGCCCGCCGCGCCGAGGACCCCGGCGATGAAGACCAGGATACGGTTGCCGCCGTTCGACAGTTGCGCGGCAAGGCTCATTTCGGATGCTCCCTGTTGGCTGGCCGGCGCGACCGATCAGGACTCGCCAGCCTCCAGCAGCATATGCCGTGTCCGCCGCGATTGGACAATCCAGTTGTAGGCAGCACCCAGCGCCATCAGCACCGAAGTGCCCAGGAACACCGACCGCATGCCGAAATGCCCGCCGACGAAGCCGCCCGACAGCGGCCCCGCGACCTGGCCGACATATTGCGCCGAGATCGCCAGGCCAAGCACATTGCCGCCGACGCCATCCGGGATGTTGTGGCGGATGACGCTGGTGATGCAGGGCAAGAGACCGCCCAGCGCGAGGCCCATCAGGAAGCGCAGGCCGATCAACTGCCAGCCATTGGTGACGAAGGCTTGCGGAACGAGCAGCAGCGCCGAAACGGCGAGGGCGCCGACCACGACGTTCCAATGGCCGACGCGGTCGGCAAGCTTGCCCAGCCAGGACGAGGACAGGATGGTGCCGAGCGCCGCCGCCGACATGACGACGCCGGCGACCATGGTCACCTTGCCCTGGTCCGCGACGAGCTGCTGCACATAGACGGTGATGATCGGCTCGATCGACATGGTAGCGAAGGCGAGCAGCATGCCTGTGGTCAGCATGGCGACGACCGGCCGCTTGTCGGGTATCTGCGACCAGCCGCTTTTGGGCTTCGTCGCGGAGACCGGCTTAGGCGCCGGCGGATTCTCCTTGATCAGGAAAGTCGTCGCCAGGAAAGCCAGGAAGATGACGGCGCCGGAAAGCAGGAAGGTCGCTCGGATGCCGATCAGCGGCGGCAGCAGGCCGCCGAGCAGCGGTCCGACCAGCGAGCCCGCGGTGATGCCCGCTGCCAGCACGCCCAGCGCCCAGCCCGAGCGCTCCTTGGGCGTCTGCATCGCCACCAGGATCGTGGAGCCCGACGAATAGCCGCCGGCAAAGCCGATCAGCAGCCGAAGCAGCACCAGCTGCCAGACGCTCTGAACCATGCCGGTCAGCGACATGCAGATCGCCATGCCGAAAGACGCGCGCACCAGCATCAGCTTGCGGCCGTAGCGGTCGCCCAGCCGGCCCCACAGGGGCGCGACCAGCGCGGCCGCGAAGAAGCATGCGCCATAGGCGATGCCAGACCACTGCACGATCGCCGCGTGGCCCTCGGCGCCAAGCTGTTCGACGTAAAGCGGCAGGAACGGCAACAGCAGCGTCATGGCGACAAGCGTGCTGAACGAGCCGGCGAAGCAGACGGCAAGGTTGCGCCGCCAATGGATGTTGAAGCCGCTCTGTTCGGATTCTTTCGGCGTCATGTCGCACGTGCCAATGCCGGGGTTGTTGCGGATACCAATTTGGGATACCAAGATGGTATCCGTAATGGACCTGATATTTGCCGCTGTCAATGCGGCTTTGGAAAGCGGGACGACGATGTCACAGATGCAAAATGTCGAAAGGCAGCTTCGCGAGATGATCCTCGGCCTGGAGATCGGGCCGGGCGAGCGGCTGACCGAACGCTGGATAGAGAGCCGCTTCGGCGCCTCGCGCACGCCGGTGCGGGCGGCGCTGCTGCGCCTGGAAACGGAAGGGCTGATCGGTCGTGACGGCCGCGGCTGGACGGTGGCGCCGATCAACCTCGCGGAACTAGGGCAGATCGCCGTCTACCGAGAGGCGGTCGAAGTCGCGGCGGTTCGCCTGACGGCGGCGCTCGAGGATCGCGGCGGGATCGACGTCATCGCGGCGATGCTTGATTCCTGCGATGCCGGGACACCGCGCGAGGAGTGGCATCGCGTCGGCATGGATTTCCACATCGAGCTGGCGAGGCTTTCCGGCAACGAGTTTCTGCTCAGGGCCGTTCGCGACGCGATGACCAGGCTGTCGCGGGCGCGTTGGCTGGAGGTGCGCGATGAGAAGGCGCTCGGCCGCGCCTGGGCCGAACATCACGCCATCCTTGCCGCTGTCGGGGCCGGCGATGCCGATGAGGCGGCGCGGCTGCTTTCCGCTCACATCGCCGGCAGCCGCGATCGGCTGGTCACCTCGCTGCATGACGACCGGCGCGGTTTGCGCGCACGCGGATTTGCCGTGGTCGCGGCTTGAAGCTGAACATACATGCAACGTCAGCAGCACCGGCGGGCTTGCAACATGGCCGGGAGAATGCTGTAGGAGGTCAGGGGGATGAAGGCCGACTACCACTGACCACCTTGCTGAATTCTCGGACGCATGGCCACACCCTCCCGAACCGCCTCGAAGCTGTTTTACTACGCTCGCAATTTCGCGCGTGATCGCGCTCCGCAGTCCCTGTTCCGCGACCGGCTGGCCGGCCGGCTCGAGCAGGCCAGGCTTTCAGGCAAGACGGTTCGCGAGCGGCTGAACTACTACAACAAGCTGGAACGGCCGTTCGCGCCCAGTCCGGACGCCGTGGCCGTCGGCAAGCTGCCGACGTCTTCCAGCATGTACTATTACGACCTCAAGGAATTCGCCCGCTACTTCGATCCCGGCCTGCTGATCGATTTCGAATTCGGCGACGTCGTCGGCGTTCCGGAGATTCCGAGGATCGTCAAGGACCGGCCCATCGGCGACGACAACGCGAACGGCGTGCTGATGAAGCTGAACAAGTTCCGCCACTTCTACATGCCGCCCGACAGCGTGCCTTTCGCCGCCAAGCGGCCGATGGTGGTCTGGCGCGGTCACCTCAACAATCCGCTTCGCACCCGCTTCGTGGAAAAGACCGCAAACCTGCCGATCTGCGATGCGGGATCCCACAGGACCGACGCGCCGGACGGATACCGCAAGCCGTTCCTGAACATCGAGCAGCAGCGGCGCTATCGCTACATCGTCTCGCTCGAGGGCAATGACGTCGCGACGAACCTGAAATGGATCATGAGTTCCAATTCGCTCTGCCTGATGCCGGAACCGACCTACGAAACCTGGTTCGCGGAAGCCAAGGTCGAGCCCAATGTCCACTACGTGCCGCTCGAGCAGGATTTCTCCGACCTGGTCGACAAGGTGGCCTATTTCGAAAAACATCCCGACGAAGCTCGACGGATAACCGCCGCCGCCAACGCCTATTGCCGCGAATTCGACAATGAGCAGGACGAGCAGGCGATCTCGCTGCTCGTCCTCTATAAATATTTCGTGCTGAGCGGGCAGATCAAGCCCGACACGGAAGTCTGGCGCTTCATCGCCGGCTGATCGCCCGGCCGAAGCCCTAAGCGTGGGAGCGGTCGAGCACCCGATCGGCCGGCCCGAAACGATCCCTGGCAGTGAACTGCTGGTGCCAGTACGGGTAAAGCACCGGCGGCCGGCTGACGGCATCGAGGCGCTGCCGCTCTTCTTCGGTGAGCGACAGGCTGGCCGCGGCGAGGTTGTCCTTGAGCTGCCCCTCGTTGCGCGCGCCGATCACCAGTGAGCTTACGGCCGGACGGCCGAGCAGCCAGGCAAGTGCCACCTGCGCTCCCGACACGCCGCGCGCCTTGCCGATATCGGAGAGCACGTCGACGATCCGCCACAGGCGGTCCTGGTCGCGGATCGGCGGTTCCGTCCAGCCGCCCACTTGGCGCGCCGTCGGGCTGTCGCGATGATATTTGCCGGAGAGCAGGCCGCCGGCCAGCGGGCTCCAGACCAGCACGCCGAGGCCTTGGTCGACCGAGATCGGCAGCAACTCGTATTCGGCCTCGCGCGCTTCCAGCGTGTAATGGATCTGCTGGGTGACGAAACGGGCCTGGTGCCGGCTGTCGCTGACGGCAAGAGCCTTCATCACCTGCCAGCCCGAGTAATTGGAGCAGCCGATGTAGCGGATTTTGCCCTGGTTGACCAAGGTGTCGAGCGCCGCGATCGTCTCCTCGACCGGGGTGAGCCCGTCCCACTGGTGGACGAAATAGATGTCGATAACGTCGGTCTTGAGCCGCTTCAGGCTCTTTTCGCATTCGCGCATCAGATGGTGCCGCGACAGGCCCTCGTCATTCGGCCCGGTGCCGATGCGCATGCGCGCCTTGGACGCGATCAGCACGTCGTTCTTGCGCTTGCCGCCAAGCGCCTCGCCGATGATCTCCTCCGACAGGCCGTTGGAATAGACATTGGCGGTGTCGATGAGGTTGATGCCGGCATCGATGCAGGTGTCGATGATGCGTTTGGCTTCCGGAAGATCCGAATTGCCGACGGCGGCGAACGGACCGGTGCCGCCGAAGGTCATGGTGCCAAGCGTCAGTGTCGAGACTTTCAAGCCGGATCGGCCCAGCGTGCGGTATTCCATGTCAGTCCTCGCGATTTGGTTGAAGAAGCGCCGTGGCGAGCGCCGGGGAAAGGCGAGGGGATTTGTAGGACAATTCAGGCGGCTTGTCGCCCCGCTATCGATACGGGCCGATCACATATCGGCTATTACAGATGCCGGCAGTCCGCCGCTTGCAATAAAACCGTCATTGCGCCTCTGTATCTCAGTCGGCTTACGGAGTGGCGGATCCGGCTGGAGTCGCCGCATTCCGAAGCGATGATGGCTGACTGCCGGACGGAGTAGCGCGATGAACGAAGTGAAACCGAATTCCGGGGCCAAGGACTGGCTGGAGGCAGAACTCGAGGACACGCTCGACGAGGACTATGAGCTGGAGATTTCCGAGCCGACGCTCTCGCTCGAGATCGCCAAGATCTACAAGAAGTCGCATCCGCCTTCGATGGAGCGGATGACCTATTTCCGCGAACTGCTCAGGCTGCAGTCCGAGTTGATCAAGCTGCAGTCCTGGGTCGCCTACCACAAGAAGAAGCTGGTGGTGATCTTCGAGGGGCGCGATTCCGCCGGCAAGGGCGGCGTCATCAAGCGCATCACCCAGCGCCTCAACCCCCGCATCGCCCGTGTCGTGGCATTGCCGGCGCCGACCGAGCGCGAGAAGTCGCAATGGTACTTCCAGCGCTACGTGCCGCATCTCCCCGCGGGCGGCGAGATCGTGCTGTTCGACCGTTCCTGGTACAACCGCTCCGGCGTCGAGCGGGTCATGGGCTTTGCCAATGAGGATCAGGTCGAGGAGTTTTTCCGCGACGTGCCCGAATTCGAGCGCATGCTGGTCCGTTCCGGCATCACCCTTGTGAAATACTGGTTCTCGATCACCGACGAGGAACAGCAGATGCGCTTCCTGATGCGCATCCACGATCCGATGAAGCAGTGGAAATTGTCGCCGATGGACCTGCAGTCGCGCGTGCGCTGGGAGCAGTACACCAAGGCCAAGGAAGAAACCTTTGCCCGCACCAACATCAAGGAAGCGCCTTGGTTCATCGTCGAGGGCAACGACAAGAAGCGGGCGCGGCTCAACTGCATCGACCACCTGCTGCAGCAGTTGCCATACGAGGAAGTGCCGCATGAGGACATCACGCTGCCGGAGCGGGTGTTCAATCCCACTTACGAGCGCCAGGTGCTGCCGCGCGAGCTTTATGTGCCTGAGAAGTATTGAGGCGCATTTCCTACTCCCCGTTCACGGGGAGTAGGAGCCCAGAGGGTGGACGAGGGCCGCGCCGCTCCCGCTATTCCATCGCCAGGATGAGATTGCGCACCACGGGATAGATCTCACGCTCCCAGCGCTTGCCGTTGAAGACGCCGTAATGGCCGACATTGGCCTGCAGGTGATGCCGCTTCAGGTGCGGGCGCAGCGAGCGGCACAGATCATGCGCCGCCGAGGTCTGGCCAAGCGCGCATATGTCGTCACGCCCGCCCTCCACGGTGAGCAGCGCGGTGTTGCGGATCGCGCCGGGATCGACCCTGCTGCCGCGGAAGGTGAACGTGCCGGTGGCAAGCTCCGCTTTCTGGAATACCCGGTCGATGGTTTCGAGATAAAACTCCTCGGTGAGGTCGAGCACCGCGAAATACTCGTCGTAGAAGGTCTTTATCTTCTCGGCTTCGGTCGTCTCGCCGGCCGCCAGGTGATCGTGGAGCTTGCGATGGGTCGTCACGTGGCGGTCGCTGTTCATGGCCATGAAGGCGGTAAGCTGCAGGAAACCCGGATAGACCCGGCGTCCGGCGCCCGCATGGCGGAACGGCACGTGGGAGATGACGTAGCTCTTGAACCAGGCCAGCGATTTGCTGACGGCGAATTCATTGACCTCGGTCGGGCTCTCGCGCGGATCGATCGGCCCCGCCATCAGCGTCATCGAGCGCGGCGTTGCCGGGTGCCTGTCCTCGGACATGACGGCGACGGCGGCCAGCGCCTGGACGCAGGGCTGGCAGACCGCCAGGATATGCGCGCCCGGACCCATCGTCTCCAGGAAACGGATGAGGTAGTCGACATAGTCGTCCACGCCGAAGCTGCCGGCCGAAAGCGGCACGTCGCGGGCATTGGCCCAGTCGGTGACATAGACCTCGTGGTCGGCCAGCAGCGTCTCCACCGTGCCGCGCA
>RXJA01000098.1 GCA_003963455.1 Hyphomicrobiales bacterium | reverse complement strand
GACTCCGCCGGCGGCAGCTTGGCCAGCACGTCCGCCGGGATCTTGCCGTTCTTGGCGAGATCGTTGAAGCGGATCGGGTGGCAGTAGCCCTTCAGCCAGCCGATCTGGCCTTCGTCGGAATAGAGATATTCCATCCACAGCTTGGCGGCATTCGGATGCGGCGCATAAGCGCTGATCGCCTGCACATAGACGCCCGCGACGACGCCGGTCTTCGGCACGATGACGTCTACGGGCGGGTTGCCCTTCAGCGTATCGCGGCCCGAAAGCGCGTTGTAGTCCCAGGTGACGAGGATCGGCGTCTGGCCCTGGGCGAGTGTCGCCGTCTTGCCGATGACCGGCACGAAGTTGCCGGCGGCGTTGAGCTTCTTGAAGTAGTCGAGGCCAGCGGTGCCCGCGGCTTCACCAGCGGCGGCGCCACCGGAAAGGCCGGCGGCGTAGACGGCCTGGATGGCCTGGTTCGACGCGCGCGGATCACCGGCGAGCGCGACCGAGTTGGCGAATTCCGGCTTCAGGAGATCGGCCCAGTCGGTCGGCGATTCCTTGACCAGATCCTTGTTCACCTCAAAGGCGAGCACGCCGTAATAGTCGCCGTACCAGGCGCCGTCGGCATCCTTGGCGCTGTCCGGGATCGAATCCCAGGTCGACACCTTGTAGGGCATCAGCAGGCCGTCGGCCTTGGCGGTCGGACCGAACGACAGGCCGACGTCGATGACGTCGGGCGCCTGCGGGCCCTTGTTGTCCTTGTTGGCCTTGATCGCCTCGACCTCGTCGCCCGAACCGGCGTCCGGGTTGAGCTCGTTGATGGTGATTTCCGGATACTTAGCCTTGAAAGCGTCGATCACCGCCCCGTAGCCGCACCAGTCATGCGGAAGCGCGATGGTGGTGAGCTGGCCTTCAGCCTTCGCGGCCTTGACGAGATCGTCCATCGAATCCGCGGACGAAATCACGGTCGACGCGAAGAGCGCCGCGGCCGAGAGGGAAAGCACTTTCCCCGTGAACTTGAACATGTGTTCTCTCCGTTGAACTGGCGCGCTGGGCGCCTGCGATGCGGGTATCGTTTTCGTGTGACAGCCAGATGAAGGCTTTTTGAAACCGGAGCCCCGCGGCGAAAAAAGTTAACTCTTTTTAACGGACTGTAGCAATTAGCCCGCACTTATTTTTCCGGCTAATGGTTAGTCGCCTTGTTTCTTGCCCGCCCTCCTTCTCCCATGGACATCCCCTTGTTCAACTTTCCGGCGCCGCAAGCCGCTCTCAAAGGGAGCCGGCGATCGCGTTTTCCAGCAGCATCAACGCCGCTTTCTTGGTGAGCTTCACCGGGTTGCCGCCGGCCGTCGGATCGACCACCGCCATGTCGGCGATCAGCGTCTTGCGCTTCTTGTCCATGTCGAGCCCCTTGATCAGGCCGGGCAGCGCGTGCGGCACCTTGAGTTCCTTGCGCAGCTTGATGATGGCCTTGGCGAAGCCGTCGAAGCCACCCTTGATGCCGCAATAGGCCGCGAGCCGTGCGATGCGTTCCTCGATCGCCTCGCGGTTGAAGGCCAGCACATAGGGCATGAACACCGCGTTGGTCATGCCGTGATGGGTGTCGTAGAGCGCGCCGATCGGATGCGACAGCGAATGGATGGCCCCCAACCCCTTCTGGAAGGCGGTGGCGCCCATGGCCGCCGCGCTCATCATATGGGCCCGCGCGACCAGATCCTTGCCGTTGGCGAAGGCCTTCGGCAGGTTCTCGAACACCAGCCGGATGCCTTCCACCGCGATGCCGTCGGCCATCGGATGATAGCCCGGCGCGCAATAAGCCTCCAGGCAGTGCGCCAGCGCGTCCATGCCGGTGCCGGCGGTGATGAAGGGCGGCATACCGACCGACAGTTCCGGGTCGGCAATGACGATCGCCGGCAGAAGCTTCGGATGGAAGATGACCTTCTTGGTGTGGGTCTCCTCATTGGTGATGACGCCGGCGCGCCCAACCTCGGAGCCGGTGCCTGCCGTGGTCGGCACCGCGATGATTGGCGCGATCGCGTCCGAATTGGCCCGCGTCCACCAGTCGCCGATATCCTCGAAGTCCCACACCGGCCGTGTCTGCCCGGCCTGGAAGGCGATGAGCTTGCCGAGGTCCAGCGCCGAGCCGCCGCCGAAGGCGATGACGCCGTCATGCTTGCCCTTCTTGAACACGGCGATGCCGGCGGTCAGGTTGGATTCGACCGGGTTCGGCCTCACTTCCGAGAAGACGCCATACGGAATCTTGGCATCGTCGAGGATTTTCAGCGTCGAGGCGACGACCGGCAGTTTCGCAAGGCCCGGATCGGTCACGAAGAGCGGTCGTTTGATGCCCGTGGCGGCCAGCACCTCCGGCAATTCCTTGATGCGCCCTGCGCCGAAGCGGACGGTGGTGGGGTAGTTCCATTTCGAGATGAGCTTGGACATGGCTTGTCTTTCAAAAAGTCAGATTGCTTCGCGCAGGTGGTAGGATTTTGGCCGGGTCAAATTGTCATAGCCGATGGCCGAGAGCGCGGCGCCCTTGCCGGTGTCCTTGACGCCGGTCCAGACCAGCGCCGGGTCGAGATAATCGCAGCGGTTCATGAACACCGTTCCGGTCTCGACGCGGTCGCCGATGGCGATCGCGCGCTCCGTGTCGCGCGTCCAGATCGAGGCCGTCAGCCCATAGGGGCTGTCGTTCATCAGCGCGATCGCCTCCTCGTCGTTGCGCACCTTCATGATGCCGACGATCGGGCCAAAACTTTCCTCGCGCATGACGCTCATCTGGTGGTCGACCTCGGTCAGCACTTCGGGCGCCAGATAGGGCGAGCCGGCCTTGTCGTTGTCGACCTTCATGTTGATATGCGCGACGGCGCCCTTGCGCAGCGCCTCGGCCTTCTGCTCGCGGATCAGGTCGGCAAAGCGCGCCTGCGCCATTGGGCCGAGCGTGGTCGCCTGCTCCAGCGGATTGCCGACGACATAGTTCTTCGTCTCGGCGATGAAGCCCTCGACGAACTCGTCATAGACCTTCTCATGCACATAGACGCGCTCGATGCCGCAGCAGCACTGGCCGGAATTGTAGAAGGCGCCGTCGACCAGATTGGCGACCGCATGGTCCAGCTTGGCATCGGGCAGCACATAGGCCGGGTCCTTGCCGCCGAGCTCGAGGCAGAGCGTCATGAAGGTGCCGGCCGCGGCCTTTTCGATGGCGCGGCCGCCGCCGACCGATCCGGTGAAGTTGACGTGGTCGATCTTGCCCGAGCCGAGCAGCTTCTCGGTCTGGGTATGGTTCATCACCAAATTCTGGAACAACCCCTTGGGCAGCCCTGCCTTGTCGAAAGCCTGCTGGAAGCGCTCGCCGACGAGCAGCGTCTGCGCGGCGTGCTTGAGGATGACGGCGCTGCCGGCCATCAGCGCCGGCACGATGGTGTTGACCGCGGTGAGATAGGGATAGTTCCACGGCGCGATGACCATGACGACGCCGAGCGGCACCTTCTTCACATAGCGGCGGAACCCGTCCTTCGGATTGGAGGCCGGCACCGGCTTCAGCGCCTGCTCCGCGATCTCGACCATGTAGCTGGTACGTTCCTTGACGCCGCCGAACTCGCCGCCATAGCGCACCGGCCGCCCCATCTGCCAGGCGATCTCGGGCACGATCTCGTCGGTCATCGCGACCAGCGCTTCCAGCATTGCCAGCATGTATTTGCCGCGCTCGGCGATCGGCGTCTCGGCCCATTTCTCCTGCGCCGCCTTGGCGCGCTCCACCGCCGCGTTGATCGCCTGGTCCGTCGCGACCGGCCGCTCGGCATAGATCGAGCCGTCGATGGGTGATTTCAGTTTGACCGTTTCGGTCATTTCTTCCTCGCAGTTCACAACAATTGAAAATTGCATGGCATGGCGCTGTCCCGCCCGCCTGCCGGCACCTCGGAGAGGCTCAGGGTGAGGCCAGCGCCGGCGCTTGCCAGGCTTTCTAGTACCGTTCGAACCCCCGGTGCAGTTCCCAATCCGTGATTCGGCGGTCGTATTCGAACTGCTCCCAGCGGGCAGTGTGCACATAATGCTCGATCACGTCGTCGCCGAAAGCCTGCTTCAGCATCTTGGACTTGGCCAGCGTCTCGGTCGCGTCGCGCAGCGTTTTCGGGATTTCCGGCAGGCGCGAGGCCTGATAGGCGTCGCCGACAAACGGCTTCTGCAGCTCCAGCTTCTCGTCGATGCCGGCCAGGCCCGACGCGATCAGCGCCGCGAAGGCAAGATACGGATTGAGGTCGGCGCCACCGATGCGGCACTCCATGCGGATGCCCTTGGTGCCCTCGCCGCAGAGCCGGAAGCCGGCGGTGCGGTTGTCCTCGCTCCACATGATCTTGGTCGGCGCGAAGGTGCCGGCCTGGAAGCGCTTGTAGGAGTTGATGTAGGGCGCCAGGAACCAGGTGAACTCCTTGGCATATTTGAGCTGGCCGGCCGCCCATTGCTGACCAAGCGTCGACAGTGTCCACTCGGCCTTCTTGTCGAAGAACAGCGGCGTCTTGCCGTCGGCGCTCCACAGCGAATTGTGGATGTGGCTGGAATTGCCGGCGAGCCCATAATTGTACTTGGCCATGAAGGAGATGGCCTTGCCTTCGGAATCGGCGATCTCCTTGGCGCCATTCTTCAGGATGACGTGGCGGTCGGCCATGTCGAGCGCCTCGGCGTAGCGCACATTGATCTCTTCCTGGCCGGGGCCCCACTCGCCCTTGGAGTTCTCGATCGGGATGCCGGCGGCCTCCATCTCGTTGCGAAGCCGGCGCATGACGCCTTCTTCCTTGCTGGTGATGCCGATCTGGTAGTCACCGATATAGGGCGAGGCGGAATCGAGGCCCTGCCAGTGCTTCTTGCGGGCGGACTCGTAGGTCTCGCTGAACAGGTAGAATTCGAGCTCGGAAGCGAAATAGCCGATATAGCCGCGTTCCTGCAGCCGCTTGACCTGCTTCTTCAGGATGGCGCGCGGTGAGTGCCCAAGATCCTCATGCGTATGATGGTCGAGCACGTCGCAGATGACCAGCGCCGTCTTTTCCAGCCAGGGGATGCGCCGCAGCGTCGACAGGTCCGGCTTCATGACGAAGTCGCCATAGCCCTTCGACCAGCTCGCCGCCTTGTACCCCGGCACCGGCTCCATATCGATGTCGCAGGCCAGCAGATAGTTGCAGCCATGCGTCTCGCCATGCGCGGAATCCACGAAATACTGAGCCAGGAAGCGCTTTCCCGCGAGCCGGCCTTGCATGTCGACGATGCAGGCCAGCACGGTGTCGATCTCGCCATTCGAGACCGCTTTCTTCAACTGATCGAACGAGAAATTCCCGGCCATTCCTTTGGCACTCCAACACTTGTCGATTGAAAGGGAGAAACGAAACCATGGCCGGCGCGACGCCGGCCATGGTCATGAAGCGAAGGTTCAGTGGCCGGTCTCGCCGACCGCCTGTTCGGCCGCTTTGATCGCCGCCTGGCGTGCCGCGATGATGTCACCGAGCGGCGGACCCTGGAAGCGATTGCGCTCGAAGGCGAACCAGACGATCGCCGTCAGGATGAAGAAGCCGACGGTGATGTAGAGCGCCCAGTCGTTCGGCGGCTGGATGCCGATGACGAAGATCAGGATCATCGACACGATCGACAGGAAGGCGAAGAGCATGAAGATGCCGCGCCCCATGTTCCACGGCCCCATCTTGTCCCACTTCGGCGTTCCCCAGGCCATCATGCCGAGCACGATCGGGACGGTGAAGGAGAGGAACAGGAAGATGACTGTGCAGGACACCACGATCGTATAGGCCGAGGTGCCGGCGACCGAGACCACCGACGAACCCCACACGAACAGCACCGACAGGATCGAAGCCGTCCAGATCGCCGCCACCGGCGTGCGGTAGGTCGGGCTGACCTTGGCGAGCGCCGCCGAGCCCGGCAAGCCGCCGTCACGCGAGAACGCGAAGATCATGCGCGAGGCCGAGGTGACGGTGGCAAGACCGCAGAGCAGCTGCGCAATGAACACCACGAGGTAGACGAACTCCTTGACGCCGGTGCCTACGCGCTGGTCGAAAGCCCAGAAGAACACGTTCCAGCCCTGCTTGGCCGCGTCGTCCATGTTCGGGATCATCAGCACGAAAGCGGCCAGGAACAGGTAGCCGAACAGGGCCGACCAGATGACCGACATCACCATCGCGCGCGGCACGGAAGAGGCCGCCTTGATGGTTTCCTCCGAGGTATGCGCGGAGGCATCATAGCCGGTGATCGTATAGATCGGCAGCAGCAGGCCAAGCGCGAACACCCAGGCGTTCGAGACAGACGGCCACACGCCGCCGCCTGCGTCGCCCGAGTAGTTGTGGAAGGTGAAGAGACGGCTGAAATCCCAGGTCTCGGCCGAAAGCAGGCAGACGACGGCGATCAGGATTGCCCCGAAGAAGATCAGGTAGCCCGAGAAGTCCGTCAGCTTTGCCGTCAGCTTGATGCCGAGGTGGTTGATCAGCGCCTGGAGGCCTGTGACGACGACCAGGAAGATCATCTGATTGGTCAGTGAACCGTCAATTCCCAGCGCAGGTCCGAAGGCGCCGATGAAGAAGGTCCATGTCCCGACATTGATGGCACCGAGCACGGTGATCAGGCCGAGCAGGTTGAGCCAGGCCGTCACCCAGCCGGTGCCGCGATTGCCGAGGATCGAGCCCCAGTGATAGAGGCCGCCCGCCGTCGGATAGGCCGAGCTGATCTGCGACATGGCGACCGCGAAGGTGAGCGAGATGAAGCAGCCGACGAGCCAGCCGATGCCGATCCCGATGCCGCCCGCGCCCGACGTCGCCTGCGCCAGCGAATTGATACCGCCGGACAGGATGCAGATGATGGAGAAGGAAACCGCAAAGTTCGAGAAGCGGCTCAACCTCCGCTCCAATTCCTGGGCATAGCCCATGCTGTGGAGGTGTTTTACGTCCTCCGCCTTGTCTGACTCTGTATAACCAGATGCTGCCATTGAAAGTCCCCTATGTTCTTAGCTGGCCGATTGTACTGACTTTCCCATTGCGCCTTGTCGGGAGCCCCTGGCCTCCTCGGGCTCCAGATTCGAAAATATGCCCGTGAGCAGATCCGCCCATTTCCGCTGCCCGGTCTCGCCGGCGATTTCGTCGTTGCGGATTTCGATCATCGCACAGACAAGACCGCGCGAACGCGCGTGCCGCTCCAGCGTGAAATAGACGCGGTCGGCCGGCGCATAGGGTTCGTTGACGCCAACGGTGATGCCGGCAAGCCGCCGCAGCGCCGCGACCAGCGGCGTCGCCAGCCGGCGGTCATCATCATGGATGATGCCGATATGCCAGGGCCGGCTCTTGCCCTTGTAGACCGGCGTGAAGGAGTGCACCGAAACCAGCCGCGTCTCCTGGCCGCGCGCCAGCCGCCGGTCGATGATCCCGGCGATGGTGTCGTGGAACGGGCGCCAGGCAAGGTCGACCCGCGCGGCGCGCTGCTTGTCGGACAGGCCCGAATTGCCGGGAATGGCTGTCGTCTCGCTGACCGGCGGAACGAGGTCGGGCGCATCGAGCGGCCGGTTGCAGTCGATGACGAGCCGCGACACGCGGGTCTCGATCAAGGTGGCGTCGAGCGCCTGGGCCATGCGGCTGGCGACGGGAAGCGCGCCCGGGTCCCAGGCGATATGGCGCGAAAGTTCCGCGGCCGGCAGGCCAAGCGTTCCGAACTCGGCGGGGAGGAAATTGGAAGCGTGATCGCAAGTGAACACGAAGGGGCTGGATCCGCCGGGGTTGGACACCCTTACGGTCTCAGACGGTGCAAGGCTGACGGGCCGAGCTTTCTCCATATCGTCCCCTGCCGGACGCTGTATCTTATGTTACGTATTTTGTCTCATTGCGTCCCTGTGAATGATTTCATACAGTTTAAACGGCTTTGTCAAACGCGAATTCGGGAAAACCGCGGCGGCGGGTCGACGGGTGGGGAAAACCATGATTTCCAGCATTGCCGAACTGATCTCCGACCGCATCGGCGCGATGCCGGCAGGCGAGCGCCGGGCCGCCCAGACGCTGATTGCCAACTATCCTTTGACCGGACTGAAGACCGTCGCCGAGTTCTCGGCCGCGGCCGGCGTGTCCTCGCCCACGATCCTGCGTTTCGTCGCCAGGCTCGGCTTCCAGAATTACCCCGAATTCCAGTCGGCATTGCAAGATGAACTGGCGGCGCAACTGCAGTCGCCGGCTTCGCGCACGCTCAATCCAAGCTCGGCCGGCGGCGCCGTCTCGCCTATGCTGGAGGCGACGCTCGACAATATGCGCGAGACCTTCCGGCACCTCACCGACAGACAGCTCGCCGATATCGCCGCGCGGCTTGCCGATCGGCGCGGCAAGACCTTCCTCATCGGCGGCCGCTTCACCGATCCGCTGGCGCGCTACATGGCCGCCCATCTCGCCCTTATTCAGCCCGAGGTCTATCACCTCGCCGGCCAGGAGAGCATCTGGCGCGACCGCCTGATCGACATGGGCAAGCGCGACGTTCTGGTGATCTTCGACATCCGCCGCTACCAGGAAAGTCTCGTTCGCTTTGCCGAGAAGGCGCATCAGCGCGGCGTGCAGATCATACTCTTCACTGACCAATGGCTTTCGCCGATCGCCCGCTTCGCCCGCCATGTGATCGCAGGGCGAACCGCCGTCCCTTCGGCCTGGGATTCGTCGGCCGCCCTCTTCGTCGTCGCCGAGACGCTGATCGCTGCCGTGACGAGGCAATTGGAAGCAGCCGGCGCCAAGCGCATCCGCGACCTGGAGAGCTTGCGCTGATATCCAGCCAGCCGGGGAATCCCTCGACCTATCTCAGCAGCCGGCCTTCGATCGACCAGCGTGCCGCGAGGAAGTTCAGCACGGCCGCGACCACCACGCCGATGATCTTGGCCGGCCACACGCCGACGGTCCCGGCCAGGATGGCGATCGACAGACTGGAGACGCCAAGCGAAATCAGCGCTCCGAGCGAGACGAAGCGCAGGAAGGAGTGGTGCAGCCGAATGTCCGGGTCCCGCTCGAACGACCAGAACCGGTTCGCCACGAAGGAGAAGAGGACGGCAACGAACCAGGCGCCGACATTGGCGGCCAAAGCCGGCATCGCGAGCCTGAGCAGCAGGAAAAACGCGGTGAGGTCGATGCCGGTGTTGACCAGCCCGACCAAGGCGAAGCGAACGATCTTGTTGCCGGTCGAACGCTGCGGCTGGCCGGCATTGCTCATGCCCCGCCGTCCATGACGCGCACATCGGCCCGTTCGAGGCTGGCGCCGAAATCCTCCGAACTCAGAACCGCGAACTCGACCTCACGCACGCCTTGCATCGGATCGCGAGCGCGCAAAATGTCGTCGACATGGCCCGGATGGCACATGAACACCCCTTGCTCGGGCAAGGTTTCGACCGCGGCGCGCAGCGTTGCGGCGAATTTCTCCGGCCGCCGCCAGTCATAGATGCCGGAAAGCGGCGTCATGACGCTGAAGCCGGCCCGACGCATCGATCCGTTGAACCCCGCGGCCAGGGCGGCCACCGCCGTGATCTTGGCCGCCGCCGCGTCCAGACCGGGAAGCGCGGGCGCGCCTCGCAGCGCCGGCTTGTGCGCGCTTCCCCCAAAACGCTCCAGAAACCAGCTTCGCACCATGGGGAGGAAATGCACGTGCTGGTGTCCGTCGATGTAGTCGGGCGCGCCAGCCAGCGCTTCGACAAAGCGGTCGTACTGGGCGTCGAGCTCGGCGTGAACGTCCCGCTCGTCGATACGCCCGCGCCGCGTCGGCAGCGCAAGTGACGCGAGCCCGGGCAGCTTGCCATCCGGCGCCAAGCTTGAAGGACCAGTCACCGCGAGCTGATCGGTGAGGGTCAGATGCAACCCGACGGCGGCTCTTGCGCGAAACGGTCTTATCCGCGCCGCCTCCTCTGCCCATTCGGGAAAGCCCGTCATGCAACCGGTTCCGGTCAGGCGGCCGCGCTCGATGAGTTCGAGGATCGCGCCCGATACGCCCGGCGCCAGCCCGTAATCGTCGGCAATCAGGCGGATCGACCGGGTCATTTGCCGGGAGCGGCCCGCTCGGCGTCGCCATGGAGGACATCGCGCACGATATAGACGGGCCGATCCTTGCTTTCGCTGAGCGTGACCCAGACATATTCGCCGATCAGGCCGAGCAGCGCCAAGTTGAGGCCGCCCAGCAGCACGACGGCGACCATGATGCTGGGATAGCCGGGCACGGCGATGCCATAGAACAGCACCTCGAAGAGCACCTTCACGCCATAGGCCAACCCCGCAAATGCCGCCAGCAATCCGACGAGGCTGATGGCGCGCAGCGGGATCACGGAAAACGAGGTGAACCCTTCGAGCGAGAACGCGATCAGGTTGAACCTGCTCCATTTCGACGTGCCGCTGGCGCGGTTGTCCGGCGAGTAGAGCATCGCTTTCTGGCGGAAGCCCGCCCAGGCGAACAGTCCCTTGTTGAAACGACGCTTGTCACGCACGCTGGTCAAGGCGCGCGCCACGGCACCGCGCATGACGCGGAAGTCTCCGGCATTTTCGGGAATATCGAAGCGCTGGCTGCTGTTGATCAGCGTGTAGAAGAGCCGCGCCAGCTGGCTGCGCCGCCAGCTCCCCTCGCGCCTGTCGTTCTGCGCATAGACGACGTCGATCTCCGGATTCCCGACCAGCTCGCCGATCATCTTCAGGCTGATATCCATCGAATGCTGGAGGTCGGAGTCCATGATCAGGACCATGTTGCCATGGGAGTGGTCGAGCCCGGCAAGCACCGCCGCTTCCTTGCCGAAATTGCGGCTGAGCCGCACGATCTCCCAGGAGCCCGACAACGCCGCCGCGAATATTTCGGCGCCGCCGTCTCGGCTGCCATCGTCGACGAGTATCTTGTGGACGGTCATGCCGAAACGCTCCGCCACGGCGGCCTCGAGCCTGTCGAGCAGCCCGGCGAAGGCAGTCGCGGATTCGGCCTCATTGAAGAACGGCGCGATGACGTCCAGCATCTCAGCCATGCGCGACGGCTCCGGCGGCCGGCATCTTCTGTCTAGCCCGCGTCCAGAACCAGCCGATCAGCAGACAGGCGACTATGGAGATGGCGATTGGCCGGAACCACGGGTGGAAAAGATCGTGCAGCCGGCTGTCGACACTGGTCAGTCCAGTAATAAAGAGCAGCGCCGCGAGCAACCAGCGCATGGCCCCGGCTCCCTTCTCCCGCCACAGCAGGGCGATGGAGAGGCCGGCAGGCACCGCCACCATGGCATAGGTGTTCTGCTCGACCCGCGGATTGAAGACGCACATGTAGAACGCCGCCGTGAGGAAGATGGCAAGCCCACTGACGCTCGAGTTCAGCCTGCGGTCGAACTGGAGCACCACCCACAGCGTAAGCAGTCCCGCGACGGCGCGCACGATCGTGGCGTCAAACTCCGGAAGCGTCATCCCAAACCTTGTGAAAGGCGCCGTGAAGTCGGCCGGGACGAAGGGGCCGGTCGGGTCGACCGTCATCGAGGTCAGCATCCGGAAGAAATCGTGGTACTGGGCATTGATATAGCCGGTGGGCGCAAAGCCGTAGGGGATGGCCAGCACGACGAGCACCGCCAGCGCCAGCACCGGTATCAGCCTGGGGCGCAGCGCTCCCGCCAGCAGCAGCATGATGATCCCCGTGGGCTTGGCGATGATCGCGAGCGTGGCCCAGAAGAAGCATTCGGCCCGCCGCCCCTCCAGTGCCGACAGCGTCAGAAACCAGCACGCCCCGGTGAGCAGGATCGTCGCCTGGCCGTTGCGAAGCGCCGCCAGCGAAACCGGCAGGGCAAGGAAAAGGCCGAAGGACAGGAGCCATGTCTGCTCCGGGCCGCCGATCTTGCGGACCTGGCGCATCGCGGCGAAGGTCAGCGCGCCGAAGCCCAGCACGTGCCACAGAACGCAGCCCAGATGCGGCCCGAGCTTCACCAGGGGAACGTAAAGGGCGGCGAAGGCAGGCGCGTAAAGATACCCCATCGCGACCTGCACGTCATACAGCGGTTCACGGCTCAGGAAAGCTTCGCTGCCATGTCTATAGATATGGACCACCGAACGCGTGTCGGGCGACCATAGCGCCAGCCCAAGCACAATCAGAAACGACCCGACCCACAGCCAAAACCCCAAACGGTCGAAAACCGGCTTGGTTACCGTCATAGTGCACCCCGCGTTCCGACCAGGATGGCTTTCCCATCGCCGCCTGGCCTTCAGCGCCGGCGAGATATCACATCGAAATGAAATAGAACATCCAAGCGTGACTGTTACCGGCGCGGGCGCACAGGATGGCGCAACAGCGGCATTTTTCCGTCGCTCTCTTGTCGATCACAGCTTTGTGTTCAAGCCATCGGGCCTGGTCTGAACTGCGATCGGCGCCCGGATTGCGTTACGGCTTGATGAACACCTTTCCGTTGGGCTTGGCGAGTTCGGCCGGCAGCCGCGCCATCGCCTCGTCCAGCGGCACGACCGCCGTGACGTCGGTCGACCAGCGTCCGTCGGAAAAGCGCTTCTGCGCCTCCATCACCGCCGGACCCAGCCTGTCGCGGAACTGGCGCATCCACTCGGCCAGCCAGAAGCCCTCCACGCGCTTATGCTGGAAAATCAGCTGGCCGGGCTCGCGGATCACCGTCGGCTCGGCGTCGAGCCGGCCATAGACGATCCAGCGCGCGCGCTTCGGCATGGCGTTGAAGATGGTCGAAGCCAGCGGACCGGTAACCGCGTCGAGGAAGATGCGCGGCTGCTCGGCCTTCATGGTTTCGCGCAGCGCGGCCTCGAAAGCCGCGGCCTTCTCGTTGAGCACATGGGTGGCGCCGAGGTCCTTCAGCGGCGGGATCTGCTCGTCACGGCGCACGGTCACGATCGGCCGGAAGCCTTCCTCCTTCGCCAGCCCGATGATCAGCTTGCACAACTGGCTGGCGCCTGCGGTCATGATGAAGGCCTTTTCGCCCTCCTGCTTGACGATGTCGAACATGGCCAAGGCCGTCAGCGGATTGACGATCATGGCGGCCCCGTCCTCATCGCGTACCGTATCGATGAGCGGAATGCAGGACGCGGCCTCGGCAACCGCGTAGTCCGCCCATGCCCCCCAGTTCGACACGCCGGTGGCAAAGGCGACCCGCTTTCCCGCCAGGCTCCTGGCATAGGCGTCGTCGCCGGTGGCGACGACGATGCCGACGCCTTCGAAGCCCGCCGGACGGCCCTTCACCCGCGGCTGGCCGTACTGGCCCTTGATGAAGGCGATGTCGGAGGGGTTGATCGAGGCGAGGCTGACCTTGATCAGCGCCTGTGTTGGCCCTGGCGCCGGCACGGCTATGCTGCCGGGCTGGAGATAGGGCTCCATCGCCTCCAGCGCGGCGGCCGACGGCGTCCTGGTGTAACCGTCGCCGACAAGCAGCAGACCCCGCATTTGCGATGGAAGCGTCATGGCTGTCAGACCTTTTCCTGCGTGTATTTCTTCAGTTCCGTGCGCGCCACCTGGCGCCGGTGCACGGCGTCCGGCCCGTCGGCCAGCCGCAGCGTCCTCAAATGCGTCCAGGAGCGGGCAAGCGGCGTATCCTGGCTGATGCCTTGCGCGCCGAACATCTGCACCGCCTCGTCGG
>RXJA01000290.1 GCA_003963455.1 Hyphomicrobiales bacterium | reverse complement strand
TCCCCTGATCATCGCGGAAGGCTGGATGAAGGACGGCAAGGATGTCGCCATCGCGACCGTGGTCGAGACCTGGGGTTCGGCGCCGCGTCCGGTCGGCAGCCATCTGGTCATCGACGCCGAGGGCAATTTCCATGGCTCGGTTTCCGGCGGTTGCGTCGAGGGCGCGGTGGTGACGGAGGCGATCGACGTCATCGGCTCGGGCAAGGCCAGGATGCTGGAGTTCGGCGTTGCCGACGAAACAGCCTGGCAGGTGGGGCTGTCCTGCGGCGGCCGCATCAAGGTCTATGTCGAGCGGCTGGGCTGATCGCATGGATCCTTATGTTCTCAAAACCTTGAATGAAGAACGCCGCGCCCGTCGCGCCGCGGTTCTCGTCACCGACCTTGGTGACGGCCGCGACCGCATCGTGCGCGAGGGCGATCCTGTGGCCGGCGATCTGGGAATAGCGATCGCCAACGCGTTCCGCACCGGCAATTCGAGGTCTGTGGAAGCGGAAGGACGGACCTTCTTCCTCAACGCTCATCTGCCGCGCCCGCGCCTGGTGTTGATCGGCGCCGTGCATATCAGCCAGGCACTGGCGCCGATGGCCAGGATCGCCGGCTATCCGGTCGAGATCATCGACCCGCGCACCGCTTTCGCCACCCCGGAACGCTTTCCCGACGTGGCATTGCATGCCGAATGGCCGGAAGATGTGCTGAAGCGCGCGCCGCTCGACAGCTACACCGCGCTCGCCGCCGTGACCCACGACCCGAAGATCGACGATTTCGCGCTGAAGGCGGCGCTCGACGCCCGATGCTTCTATGTCGGGGCGCTTGGCAGCCGCAAGACCAACGCCAAGCGGGTCGAGCGCCTGCTGGCGCTCGGCGCCGGCGCGGACCAGATCGCCCGCATCCACGCGCCGATCGGCCTCGATATAGGTGCCGCCAGTCCGGCCGAGATCGCGGTCGCCGTCCTTGCGCAGACCATCCATGCCTTCCGCTCGCGCGGTCTCGAAGCAAAAGGCGCCGTGGCGTGAAATTCGGGCCGGTTCCGATCGATGAGGCTGAAGGGGCGGTGCTGGCGCATGCGACAGCGGCCGGCGAGAAACGGTTCCGCAAGGCGCACCGGTTGAGCGGCGAGGATGTCGCGGCGCTCAAGGCGGCCGGCGTGCGCGAAGTCGTCGCGGCGGTCCTTGCCGAGGGCGATCTCGGCGAGGATGCCGCCGCCGCGAAGATCGCGGCCGGCATGAGCCACCGCAACATCGAGGTCAAGCCGGCCGCGACCGGACGGGTGAACCTGCACGCGGGCGCCTCAGGCGTCTTTACCGTCGATGCCGGGATGATCGACGCCATCAACGCCGTCGATCCGGCCATCACCATCGCGACGCTGGCGCAGCACGCGCCGGTCGAGAAAGGCCAGATGGTGGCGACGGTCAAGATCATCCCGTTTGCCGTCGCCGCAAGCCTGGTGGATAGCGTGGTGAAGATCTGCGCCGGCCGCGAGATATTTGCCGTCAACGCCTATCGCGCCATCACTGTCGGCGTCATCCAGACGGTGCTTCCCGGCGTCAAGCCGAGTGTGCTCGACAAGACCCTGCGCGTCACCGAGGCGCGGTTGGCGCGTTCCGGCGGCCGGCTGACGGCGGAGCGGCGAACGCCGCACGAGGTGGCGCCTGTCGCTGCGGCCGCGACCGCGCTGGCGCGCGACAATGACATGGTGGTGATCTTCGGCGCCTCGGCTATGAGCGATTTCGCCGATGTCGTGCCTGCCGCGATCGAACGGGCGGGTGGTACCGTCGTCCGCGCCGGCATGCCGGTCGATCCCGGCAATCTGCTTGTGCTGGGGACGCTCGACGGCAAGCGCGTCGTCGGCGCGCCCGGATGCGCGCGCAGCCCGAAGGAGAACGGTTTCGACTGGGTGCTCGATCGCCTGATTGCCGGGCTCGAGGTGACGGCGGGCGACATCGCCGGCATGGGCGTCGGCGGCCTTTTGATGGAAATCCCGACCAGGCCGCAGCCGCGCGAGCCGGCGCCGCGGCCGGCAAGGGCGGCGCTGAAGGTCGATATCGTGCTTCTGGCCGCCGGCCGTTCGAGCCGCATGGGCGGGCCGAACAAGCTTCTGGCGCTGTTCGACGGCGAGCCGCTGGTGCGTCGCACCGCCCGGAGGGCACTCGGCTCGAAGGCCGCAACCACCATCGTCGTCACGGGCCATCAGCGCGAGCGCGTGCGTTCCGCGCTTGCCGGTCTCGGCGTGACAGTCGCGGACAATCCCGATTTCGCCGACGGTCTGGCGTCGTCCTTGAAGGCGGGCATTGCCAGGGTCGCGCCCGACGCGGCCGGCGCCATGATCGTGCTCGGCGACATGCCTGGTGTTTCGTCGAGGGACCTCGACAGCCTGATCGATGCGTTCCGCCGCTCCGGTGGTCACGCCGTGGTGCGCGCCTCGCACCAGGGCAAGCGAGGCAATCCGGTGTTGCTCCCGCGATCGCTTTTCGCGGCCGTCGCGCAGCTGGAAGGCGACACCGGCGCGCGCCACCTGGTCGAGGCCGAGGGGCTCGACGTCATTGACGTCGAGATCGGGCAGGGCGCCTCGATCGATGTCGACACGCGCGAGGCGCTGGAAGGCGCGGGCGGCGTCCTGCAGGATTGACAAAGCAGAGTCGAATTCCGCATGCCTCTCGGCATGTCTTTTCGTTTCCGACTTTTCTTCGCCCTGATCTGCGCGACGGCGCTTCCCCTCTCTGCCGCCGAGGGACAGACGCTTTCGCTCAAGCCGTTCAAGGATGACCTCTTCGCCTATCCCGCGGCGCTCTCGACCGGCGACAATGGCGCCTATACCGTCCTCGATTATCATGAGATGCGCGACATCAATCAGCGTGACGAGGTGCCGGAAAAGCGCGTGCGTGCGCAATATACCGATCCCGGCGTGCGCAAGGTGCAGCAGGACCTGATGCTGAAGACCGACGCCGGCGACATTCGGCATGTCGCGGTGGGCAGGACGGAAGGCGCGTCCATCATCGTGCTCTACCTGCACGGGCAGGGCGGCAGCCGCAAGCAGGGCGTGGACGACTTCACCTTCGGCGGCAATTTCAACCGCATCAAGAACCTGATGGCCGCCAACAACGGGCTTTATCTTTCGCCGGATTTTCCCGATTTCGGCGATAAGGGTACGGCTCAGGTCGCAGCCCTTATCGATCACTATGCCCAACAATCGCCGGGCGCGAAGATCTTCGTCGCCTGCGGCTCGATGGGCGGCATGATCTGCTGGAAGCTGGCGGATCGAAAGGACACGGGCGGCCGCATCAACGGCCTGCTGCTGCTCGGTTCATTATGGGACGACAGCTTCCTGACCAGCCCCGCCTTCAAGCGCCGCGTGCCGGTGTTCTTCGGGCAGGGCAGCCATGACGTTGTCTTCCCGGTGGAGAAGCAGGAAGCCTTCTTCCGCTCGATCCTCGCCAGGAAGTCCTATCCGACACGCTTCGTGCGCTTCGAGACCGGCACGCATGGCACGCCGATCCGCATGGTCGACTGGCGCGGCACGTTGAACTGGATGCTGACGAAGGCGCCGTGACCTTCCAAGGAATTATGGCGCGGTGTTGTAGTCGATGATCGTCTGCGGATTGATCTCGCCGTCATAGGAGGCATCGACGTCATACTGGACTAGCGAAAAGTCACCGTTGCGAAAGAGATAGGTTCCCGATGACGAGGCATCGCCGACACCACGCCATTTGTCGGATGTGGTGATGGATTTCGTGTTCTCGTCATAGTTGGAGTTGGTCGCCCAGCCGCTCGTCCGGAAGCCGATGATGTGGATTCCCTCGACCTTGCCTTCGCTGTTGTTGTTCTCGTAGCGGATGTCGAGGTCCGGCTCGGTGAACTGCAACTGGGTCACGCCGTCGACATCGTTGGCGATGTAGTAGACCGCCGTCTCGTTATAGGCGGCCATCGAGCAGAAGAAGCGGAACAGCCGCGTCTCGCGCTCCGGGTCGCTGGGCTGGGCGTCCTTGTCCTTGTAGTGGATGGAATGAGCCTCGGGCTCGCCGATCGGCTTGCCATCCGGATCCTGTTTGTCGCACTGGCCGCCATAGGTGGCGAGGAATGCCTTCTTGGCCTGTTCCAGCGCCTCGTCCTTCTTTGGCGGCGGCGGACCGTCGCCGCAGCTTGCCGGCACGGCGCTGTCGAAATCCTCGGTCGACGGCTTCAACGCGCCCTTGTCGATGAAGATCGGCTGGAAGGGCGGCTCCTGGATCTGCGCATTGACCTGGCGGACCGTGTAGCAGCCGGCGAAAACCTTGGCGTCGCCGTTCTTGTCTGTCGCCTGGATGGCGACCGGCACACTGTAATAGATGCTGCCGGCCGCGCCTTCGTCCGATACGGCGCCTGTCTTGATCTCAACGTTGCCGGTGCCGTCGTAACCCTTGACGAAGGCGTTGAAATCCTTTGCCGGCTTGGTATCGCCGAAGTAACCCCAGGCGCGGGCAAATTCGTGGCGGTTGATGGCGCTGTAGAGCGAGCGGACGACCGCATCGGCGCTTGACCGGTCATCGATATAGGGCGCATCGGCCGCGAGCGCCGGCCGGCCGATATCGGCAAGGGAGAACAAGGCAGCCGCTGCGAGAAGGACACGTCTCATCGGGAATCTCCGCTCGATAACGAAAATACTACCACGGCGATTGCGGCGGCGTGGTGACGCGGGGGCATGACCGCTTGAAGAATCGTGGTGGGAGGCGCTAGGTCACGGCCCGCGGCGCTGGGGCCGCTTGGGAGGTTACCGGTGACCATTTCCATGTACGACATATCCGTGGGTGTCTTCTCCGCCCGGCTGAAGGCGCTCGCCAGCGTCCTGACGGCGGCGGAGCAGAATGCCGGCGAGCGCAAGATCGATCCGCAGGTGTTCCTCACCGCGCGGCTGGCGCCCGACATGTTCGCGCTGGCCAGGCAGGTCCAGATCGCCACCGACCATGCCAAGGGCGCGCCGTCGCGGCTGGCCGGTTGCGAGGTACCGAAATACGAGGACAATGAAGCGAGCTTTGCCGATCTGCAGGCCCGAATCGCCAAGACGCTCGATCATCTGGCGACGTTCACGGCGGCGGATTTGGAGGGATCGGAAGACAGGACGGTCGAATTAAGGCTCGGCGGCCGCGAAGCCACGTTGCCAGGCCTGCAATACCTGCTCAACGTGGCGACGCCGAATTTCTACTTCCACGTCACGACCGCCTACGACATCCTGCGCCACAACGGCGTGCCGCTCGGCAAGCAGACGTTCTTGGGAAATCGTTGATTTTTGAATGGTTTGGAGGTTTCCCGGTAATCCCGGGAAACCTCTTTGGTGCAGCGCAGTTCAGCGGATCGCCATTTCGCGCGCGATGCGCGGAAAATCCGCCGGCTTGATGCCGACGTCGGCGCGGTCGGCATTGCTCATCGCGTTCAGAAGCGCGAGCGCCGCGCGGTAACGCTGGTGTTCCTGCGGCCGCGGGCGCGCGAACATTTCAGTGAAGAACCCCATGACTCAGTTGCCCCTGTTGGTTCCTCCCGACCACAAAATATAGGCGATTTGTTAATATTGTGCAGTGCAGCAATTGCATGGCTGCCATGCCATGCGAATTTTTTCGCGCCACAATCGATTTTGCGTGAAACTTTTAGGCAGGCTCAACCGTAAGCACCGTGCCGGCACATGGCTGGCTTTTTCCTCGCCACTCCTGGCGACCTTGCCGGACTGCCCGAAAAGGCGGTCCGGCTTTTTATTTGATGCCTTCCGGCCGGCAAAATGCCTGCAATTGTTACCGTTGCCAGAAGTCATTTTTAACGAGGGCGCCCTATGTTCATGGCATCAACGCATGCCGTCACCACAGGGAGGCTGAGATCGGCACCGGGAACAAGCTCGATTTCGCTTCGTTGCTCGACGACCTGATCGTCGCTTCGGAGAAAGGCGAGGAAGAGGGCGCCCGGCCATCCATCCCCTTCGACTATCTGTCCGTGGCCGACGAACTTCATTCCGGCCGCATCAAGGTGGCGGGCGAGAGCGTCGCCGCCCAATATCGCGAGCAAGGCGCCGATCTCGCGGCCGAGTTCGCCGCGCTTCTCGACCAGGCGAAACTGGCGCTTGCGGGTGAAGAACACCCGCAGGAGGAGAGGCTGCCGTCGATCGATCCCGAAGCAATTGCCGGCGAGCTCGGCCTCGATCGTCCAGCCGGGAATGCCGATTTCGGCCGTATCCGCCGCAATTTCGCCTTCGCCAACCATCCGGACCGGGTCGCGCCGCATCTGCGCCAGCGCGCCATGATCCGCATGCAGGTGGCCAACATGCTGATCGACGAGGCGAAGCGGCGCGCTTTGGCGACCACCCGGCGCTAGCCGCGCGGAGTTCACTTAAAAGTCTGAGACTGTAGGGCTTGGAGAAACTCCAGCCTGTGCCTTATGCTTGAACTTCCTCCCCGCGCTGCCCGCGCAACCTCCCGCCGGAGAAATCCCATGCATAAACGCCGCCTCGGTCGGACCGATCTCCTTGTTTCGCAAATCTGCCTCGGTTCGATGACCTGGGGTCAGCAGAACACCGAAGCGGAAGGCCATGCGCAGATGGATCTGGCGTTCTCGCGCGGGGTCAATTTCATCGATACGGCCGAGCTTTACCCGATCCCGCCCAAGGCCGAGACGCAAGGGCGGACCGAGAAGACCATCGGCAGCTGGATGAAGACCAATCGCAACCGTGACAAGGTCATCCTAGCCTCCAAAGTGGTCGGTCGCACGTCCAACACATGGTTCCGCGGCGATCGTCCCTCGAAGCTGGTGCGCGCCGACATTTTCGATGCGGTCGAGAAATCGCTGGCCAAGCTCGGCACCGACTATATCGACCTCTATCAGATCCACTGGCCGGACCGGGATATTCCATGGGGCTCGAACCCGACGCGCGTCGGGGCGGTGGCGCGGCGCGCGGACGCGGCAGGCGCTCCGGGAGACGAGACGCCGATTGCCGAAACGCTCGGCGTCTTCGAGGAACTGGTGAAGTCGGGCAAAATCCGCCATTTCGGCCTCTCGAACGAAAGCTCCTGGGGCGTCATGCGCTTCGTCTTCGAGGCCGAAAAGGGCACTGGGCCGCGCGTCGCCTCACTGCAGAATGCCTACAGTCTCGTCAACCGCACGTTCGAGGTGAACCTTGCCGAGGTCTGCGCACGCGAGGAGATCGCGTTTCTTCCCTATTCGCCGCTTGCGCAGGGCTATCTGACCGGGAAATACGACCATGGCGCGCGGCCTCAGGAATCGCGCTCACAGCTCTTCAACCGCGGCCAGCGCTACGAGACGCCGAATGCGGCGGAAGTGCTGCTCGAATACAACGAATTGGCGCGCTCCTTCGGCATGGAGCCGGCGCTTTTCGCCAACGCCTATGTGGCGAGCCGGCCCTTCGTGACCGCGAATATCGTCGGCGCGACAACCATCGCGCAGCTCGAGATGGCGCTGTCGTCGGCCGCCGTCAACTGGACGGAGGAGATGCAGAAGGCGGTCGACGCCGTACACCAGCGCGTCGGCAATCCGTGCCCCTGATCGGGAACGTAAAAAACAAAGGGATGGAGACGATGGCGAGTTTTCCGATCGAGGCCGTGCGCGGCAGATTTCCGGCGCTTTCGCTGACCGATAAAGGCCATCGCCGCATCTATCTCGACAATCCCGCCGGCACGCAGGTGCCGCAGGCCGTGGCGGACGCCGTATCGCGCTGCCTGCTCAGCACCAACGCCAATCTGGGTGGTTTCTTCGAAACCACGGTCGCGGCGCAGCAGGTGGTCGACGACGCGCACGCGGCGATGGCTGATTTCCTCAATGCCGCAAGTGCCGAGGAGATCGTCATCGGCGCCAACATGACGACGCTGACCTACCATATGTCGCGTACGCTCGGCCGCACGATGAAGCCGGGCGACGAGATCATCGTCACGCGCATGGACCACGAAGGCAACGTCTCGCCCTGGCTGCAGCTTGCCGAGGATCTCGGCCTCGTCGTGCGCTTCCTGCCGTTCGACGAGCGGAGCTGGCAGGTGGAGGAGACGGCGCTCAAGGCGCTGCTGTCGGACAAGACGCGGCTCGTCGCGCTGAACTATGCCTCGAACCTCACCGGCTCGATCAACCGGGTGCAGGCGCTGACGGCGATCGCCAGGCAGGCCGGCGCGCTGGTCTATGTCGACGCCGTGCAATTCGCGCCGCATGGGCTGATCGACGTCCAGGCGCTTGGCTGCGATTTCCTGATCTGCTCGGCCTACAAGTTCTTCGGGCCGCATATGGGCATTTTGTGGGGGCGTCGCGACGTCATCGACGGGCTCAAGCCTTACAAATGCCGCTGCTCTTCGAACGGGCTGCCGGAGCGGTTCGAATTGGGCACGCCGCAGATCGAACTGATGGCCGGTCTGACGGCCGCAGTCGATTATTTCGCCGATCTCGGCGCGGCGGCCGGTGAGGCGGGGGCGCGGCGGCGGCGGATCGCAAAGGCGTTCGAGGTATCGATCGCCTACGAGAACGCGCTTGCCCGGCAATTGATCGAAGGCCTGTCCGATATCAACGGCCTGATCATCCGCGGCATCACCGATCCGCAACGCCTTGCCGAGCGGGTGCCGACCGTTTCCTTCACGGTCGAGGGCATCGCGCCGGAAACGATCGTGCGGCAGATGAACGCCGAAAACATCTTCCTGTGGTCAGGCCACAACTACGCGTGGGAGATCGTCCATCAGCTCGGCATTCCGGCCGAGCAGGGCGTCGTGCGCATCGGCATCGCGCATTACAACACGGCGGCCGAGATCGAGGAGACGCTCGAAAGCGTGCATCGCGTGATCGCGATGCTGCGGCAGCAGCGGCCTTGAGTTAGTCCTTCTTACCGCCGAAACCGGTCAGGAAGGCGGTGAGGTTGTCGCTGAGCGCATCGCACAGATAGCCGCCTTCCTGGACGATGACCGTCGGCAGGCCGAGCCCGGCGATCGCTTCGCCGATGCGCGAGAAGCCCGGCGTCGTCACCGACAGTCCGCCGAACGGATCGCCCTCGAAAGCGTCGAGGCCGAGCGCCACCACCAGCGCTTCCGGCGCGAAGGCGCGGATGCGCTGGAAGGCCGTCGCCAGCGCCGCGAGAAACGCCGCATCGGCGGATTTGCGAGGCAGCGGCAGGTTGAGATTGTAGCCGAGGCCGGGGCCTTCGCCGCGCTCGTCGGCATGTCCCCAGAAGAACGGATAGAAGCGGACCGGATCGGCGTGCAGCGAGACGGTAAGCACGTCGGGACGGGCATAGAAGATGCCTTGCGTGCCGTTGCCGTGGTGCAGGTCGACATCGAGGATGGCGACGCGCGGGGCCTGTCTTCGCAGCACCTGCGCCGCGACGGCCGAATTGTTGATGAAGCAGAAGCCCCCGGCGACATCGGCGAAGGCGTGATGGCCCGGCGGGCGGCAAAGCGCATAGGCCGAAGGCGCGCCGGCCATCACCGCTTCAGCCGCTTCCACCGCGCTCCAGGCGCTCCACAGCGCACTGTCCCAGGTTTCGGCCGAGATCGGGCAGGCGGTGTCGGCCATGTGGTAGCCGGCCTGGCCGACCGCCGAGGCCGGATAGGAACCGTCGCGGGCGATCGGGTGGATGTTGGGAATGACCTCGGCGGATGCGCCTTCGATACGCTGCCAGCGCGAAAAAATGCGCTCGAGGAAGTCGAGATATTCAGGCGTATGCACCGCCGCCACCGGGCCAAGGCCATGCTTCTTCGGTCGTTCGACCGTCAAGCCGGCCGATCTCGCGCCGGCTAACAATCTTTCGATCCGCTCCGGCTTTTCCGGGTTGGGCTGCGGCGCGCCGCTGGAAAGGAAAGCCTTCGGATCATGGCGTTTCTGCTCCTCGGCATAGAAGGCTTTCATTGTCACTCCTCTGGCGCGTCGGCAAAGGCGAAAAAGGCGTCGCCGACGATCTTCTGCACCTGCTCGTAACTCGACCAGCCGATGCCAAGCTTCTCATAGAAGGCTTTGGCCGTTTCATTGTCCGTGTCGACGGACAGCCTCAGATAGATGCCGCCGGCCGCGAGGCACTGCTTCGCTACCTGCCGCAGCAGTTTTTCGCCGACACGGCGGCCGCGAAAACGGTCTTCGACATAAAGGTCCTGCACGTACACGCCCGGACGGCCCATCCAGGTCGAGAAGATCGGGAAATGCAGGCAAAGCCCGGCAAATTCGCCGTCGATCTCGGCAATCAAGGTCGAGAAGGCGGGCCTTTCGCCGAAACCGTAGCGGCGAAGGTCTTCGGGGGTGGATTGGATGTCCTGCGACGCGCCGATATGGGCGCCGAGCTTGAGCAGCGCGGCATGGATCGTCTCGACGTCCTCGGCCCGGCCGGGGCGGAGAGTGACCGGTGCCGGCATCAAAACACCTTTCTCAGCCTTCCACCGGCAAATCGAGTTCTTGCGCCAGCGCCTCCAGCGAGTCGCCGATGATGGCGATCATCTCGCTGATCTGCTCCCGCGTGATGATCATCGGCGGCGCCACCATGAAATTGTCGCCGTCGACGCCGCCCTTGACCTTGCGGCCATAGATGATCAGGCCGCGCGCATAGGCGTGATCGAGCAGGCGCTGCGTCGCTTTCAGAGCCGGGTCGATCGGCTTCAGCGTCTCCGGATCGGCGACCATTTCGGCACCGGTGAGCAGGCCCTTGCCGCGCACGTCGGCGATAAACGGGAAGCGCTTTTGCAAGCCCTTCAACTCCACCATCAGCACGTCGCCCATGGCGGCGGCGTTGGCGATGAGATTGAGCCGGTCCATCTCGCCAAGCACGGCAAGGCCGGCGGCGCAGGCCAGCGGATTGCCGGCATAGGTGTGGCCATGCTGGAAGCCGCCCGAGGCCAGCAGCGGCTCGACCAGGCGCATGGGCGCGGCAAGCGCGCCGAGCGGGGCGTAGCCAGAACCCAGGCCCTTCGACAGCGCGACGATATCCGGTTTGCAGTTCCAGTGGTCGCCGCCGAGGAACTTGCCAGTGCGGCCAGCGCCGCTCATCACCTCGTCATGGATGAGCAGGATGCCGTAGCGGTCGCAGATCTCGCGGATGCGTGGATAGTAGCTGTCGGGCGCGACCAGCGCCGCGGTCGCGGCACCCCCGATCGGCTCCATGATGAAGGCCAAAACACTTTCCGGGCCCTCGGACTGGATCTTTTCCTCCAGCATGTCGGCGTAGCGGATGCCGCGCTGCTCCATCGACAGGTTGTCGCGATCGCGCCACGCGGTCGGCGCCGGAATAGTCGGCATCACCCGCATCATCGGCGTGAAGGTCTCGGCCAGCGCGTCGTCGCCTGTGATGGAAAGCGAGCCCAGCGTGCCGCCATGATAGGAGGGGAAGCGGCTGATCACCTTCCAGCGCTTGGGCTGGCCGGTGGCGACCGCCCATTGCCGGGCGAGCTTGATGCAGGATTCGGTCGCCTCCGAGCCGCCGGAAACGAAGAAGATGCGGTCCATGCCTTCAGGCAACTTGCCGGCCAACTCCCGCGCCAGTTCTTCCGCCGGTTCGTTCTCGAAATGCAGCCGGTAGGCGAAGGTGACCTTGTCCATCTGACGCTTCATGGCGTCCAGCACGTTGCGGTTGGAATGGCCGATATTGGCGACCATCGGCCCGCTCGATCCATCGATGAAGCGTCGGCCGTCCCTGGTCCACAAATAGATGCCCTCGGCGCGGTCGACGAGCGGCCGGCGCAGGCTGGAGAGGTAGAACAGATGCGATGGCGGGCGCGCTTCGGTTTCGGGTGAGAGCTGGGTCTGTGGCTTGGACATTTCAGGACTTTCCGAGATAGCGGTCGAGAACATTCTTGGTCACGCGTTCGACCATCGCGTCCTCCCTTAGCAGGCCGGCGACCCATTCGCAGCTTCCGGCATGGAACACTTCGCCCTTGCCGCGCGTGAAATTGACGATCATGCCGTTGCCGCGCTTGACCTTGTCGAGATTGGCGTCGCTGGCCTCGCCGAACAGGGTCTCGGCGGTGAAGCGGCCGTCCTCGTCGGTGAGGAACTGGTCCTCGATCGGGATGTCGGCGCTTTCCTCGACCTGGCTCGCCATGCCGACGGCCAGCACCTGCAAGCCGTCCGGCGCGCCGCTCTCCGCGGTCGGGTAGGGCAGGCCGCCACGAATCTCGAAATCGAGGCCGTCGACCTCATAGCCATAGACATGGCTGTCGGCGCCGAGAAGGTCGCCATAATAGATGCCTGTGCCGGCAAAGGCCCAGTGCTCCGGCCGGTAGACCGGAAAGCCGCGCACGCCGCGCGGCGCGCAGCCGCCCCAGCCGGCATAGACGCCCCGCGTCGCATTGAGGCCGAAGGTGGCGCTGCCCGGACGGCCGATCTCGGGCGCTTCCCAGGAATTGGTGGCGCGGGTGACGTCGCCGCCCCGATAGGCCGGGTCTTCCGCGCGCGCCTTGTATTTATAGCAGACCTGCCGGCGGCCTTCGTCTTCCAGCCTCGTCTGCCACATGAAATTGCCGGCGAAGCGCGCCGCATGCCCGCCGCGGGTCACATAGGCGTCGACCGCGTCGCGCATCTCCCAGGTCCAGTACTCGTCATGGCCTGTGAAGACGACGCAGTCATAGCCTTCGAGGAGTTCGGGAGAGAAATGCAATTCGTGCTGGCTGGCGAGATCGACCTGATAGCCGGCGCGCTCGGCGAAGCGGAAGAAATGGCCGTCATAGCTTGCCCAGCCGGATGAGGCGTATTTCTTCGAATGCCCGGTGGCGAAAGCCCATTCCATATGCGGATAGCGTGGCACGGTCTTTGGCGGTACCGCGACCTCCAGCGGCACGCGCGGCGCCTCCTTCGGCAGCACGACGAAGCCGCGGCACCAGGGCCGCTCAGTCGACACCGTCGTCGCGTACTGGTCGCGGTTCGGGCCAGTGATGCCCTGATAGTGGTTGGAGCCGCCCCAGGTGTTGTAGGCGGTCCAGGTGCCGGTCGCGGCGACCTGCAGCAGGCGGCCGGGCTTACGGCCTGGCAGGGGCGCGACGATGAAGAGATGGTGGCTTTGGATCGGCTTGCCGTCGCGGCCGTCGGCCGAAAGCGTCACGCGATGGGCGCCTGATGGCCAGTCTTCGCCGACGCGGAATTCGAACGAGGCTTCCCAGCCGCAGCCTTCGACCGAGCACTGGTCGGGCGTGTCCTGCCAGCGCGCCGAAAGGCCGGTCTTTTCGAAGACCTTGGTTTCAGTGGCTCCGTCGCGGATGATGGCGATGCTGAATTGCGGCGCCGTCGAGCTCACATACAGCGTCACCGTCTCGCCCGGGCGGTAGGAAAAGCGGTCGCTATAGGCCCAGATCTCGCCGCGCCCACCGTCCATCCCCGGCCATTCATAATAATGGCCGCGCACCGCTACGCGGCGCTGCTCGGGCGTGAGCCCGAAATCGGGGAATTCGGTGGGCAATTGCGTCAAGGAACACCTGAGGTCACGAGGCCGCCATTGAGACCATCGGCCGGCCAGGCGTCAAATGGAAAGCATCGGGCCAGCGGGCGCTTGCGCTTGGCGATATCCGGCAAACGGACTATTGCATCGGGAGGCGACGTTTCAACGCCGGGAGCCGACATGCTGCGGGTACAAAAGGTCAAGGTCGACGACATCTACGTGCCGACGGCGCGGCGCAAGACGCTGCATCCCGAGACCGTGCGCCATCTTG
>RXJA01000004.1 GCA_003963455.1 Hyphomicrobiales bacterium | reverse complement strand
AAAATGGACCTTCGTATCGTAATGACACACAGGGGTAAAGAAAACATGCATTCCGGGCGATACGTAAAACTTTAAATATAAGGTTAACGGAGACGTGATCCGGCTGCCTCCGTGACAACATTTTTCCCCTGCAATCGTTAACCCGTTGGCGACGGGAGTCGCCTATTTTTCCGGGCCAGTCTGCCCGCTTGATGGAGTTGCAGTGCGTATGCGTGGCCAAAGTGGTATTGCATTTTCCATGCCGGGGGGCGACGCCTCCGGAACGGCCGGAGCTCGACCGGTGGATCTCGGCCATCTGGCGCGCCAGACGATGGGTGACCGCGACCTCGAACGGGAGGTGCTGGCGCTGTTCGTGCAGCAGTCGCTCACCGTTCGCGACCAGATCACCGACGCCGACGCCAGGCAAAGAGTGCTTCTTGCGCATGGCTTGAAGGGCTCTGCGCGCGGAATCGGCGCCTTCGCGGTCGCCGATTGCGCGGCGATCATCGAAAAGCAGCCGGAGGACGTCCGGGCGCTCAAGAGGCTCGGCACGCTGATCGAGGAAGTGCGCGACTTCATCGCCGGCATCAGCCGCTAGAGCGGTTGAACGTTTGATGGAATCGCTGATCCGCTCCAGCTCCTTGTTTCTACGCAGTTCCGGGCGGAAAACCGCTGCGCACTTTTCCTGGAATTGCTCTGGCATCCCACCCTTTTGAAAAACGTCATTTCGTGGCGCTTTCGCGCCGCAGTTGACTTGTCCGGTGGAGTGATTATCTCGGCTGCGACTCCTCAGGTGACTTAATGACCAAGCTGACCTACATCGCCCATGATGGGACCCGATTTGACGTCGACGCCGAAAACGGCTCGACGGTCATGGAAAACGCCATCCGCAACGCGGTGCCCGGCATCGAAGCCGAATGCGGCGGCGCCTGCGCCTGCGCGACCTGCCATGTCTATGTCGACGAAGCCTGGACGGCCGAGGTCGGAGAGCCGGAGGCGATGGAAGAGGATATGCTGGACTTTGCCTATGATGTCCGGCCGAATTCTCGCCTGTCCTGCCAGATCAAGGTGCGCGACGCGCTGGATGGCCTGATCGTGCGGGTTCCCGAGCGCCAGGGCTAAGGTTCGCCGAGATTCAGGTGAGGCCGGCCTGCAAATGGCGGTTTCCTGCGCTTCCGATGCTCACGTACTTTAAGTACGCTCCGCTCCGGCCTTCGCCGACCGAAGCTCTCACAAGTGTCTCCGCTCTATGAAGGCTACGGCCGGCGTAGGCCGGTTCTCGGAATCGACCATTTTCGACTCGGCCTGACCTGAATCTCGAAACACTTTAGGCGCTTCTCAACATTCTTTCGCGCTGGCTGCTTGGCAGCAGGCGATAGCTCATGCAGTCTCGCTCCATTCCCAAAAGGGAGCACAGCGCATGAGCGAGACCATCAAGACGGACGTTCTCATTGTCGGGGCAGGGCCGATCGGCTTGTTCGCCGTGTTCGAGCTTGGCCTGTTGGACATGAAGTGCCATCTCATAGACATTCTCGACCGTCCCGGCGGCCAGTGCGCGGAGCTTTATCCCGAAAAGCCGATCTACGACATTCCCGGCTGGCCCACGATCTCGGCCCAGGGTCTTGTCGACAAGCTCATTGAGCAGATCGCACCGTTCAAGCCGGACTTCACCTTCAACCGCATGGTGTCGAGCCTCCAGACGCTTGAGGATGGAAGCTTCCGCGTCGCGACCGACGAGGGCGAGCTGTTCGAGGCCAAAGTCGTGGTGATTGCCGCCGGTGGCGGCTCGTTCCAGCCCAAGCGCCCGCCCATTCCGGGCATCGAGGCCTATGAGGGCAAGAGCGTCTTTTATTCCGTCCGGCGCATGGAGGAATTCCGCGGCCACGATCTCGTCATCGTCGGCGGCGGCGATTCGGCGCTCGACTGGACGCTCAACCTGCAACCGATCGCCAAAAGCGTGACGCTGATTCATCGCCGCCCGGAATTCCGGGCGGCGCCCGATAGCGTCAACAAGATGCATGCCCTGCAGGAGATGAAGCAGCTCAAGTTCCTGGTCGGCCAGGTCAGCGGCCTTGCCGGCTCTGGCGGCCAGCTGTCGTCGGCGACCATAAAGGGCGGCCCGGACGGCGACGTCGAGATCCCGTGCACCCGCATGCTGCCGTTCTTCGGCCTCACCATGAAGCTCGGGCCGATCGCCGAATGGGGCCTCAACCTGCACGAGAACCTCATCCCCGTGGATACCGAGAAGTTCCAGACGTCGATCCCGGGTATTTTCGCCGTAGGCGACATCAACTGGTATCCCGGCAAGCTCAAGCTGATCCTGTCAGGCTTCCACGAGGTGGCGCTTATGGCGCAGGCCGCCAAGCGCATCATCAGCCCAGGCGAGCGCATCGTCTTCCAGTACACGACCTCGTCGACCAGCCTGCAGAAGAAGCTCGGTGTCCACGATTGACGCGCCTACTCCGCAAGCACGGGCGCCGCTTGCTCGTCGTGGCCGCGCAGCGGCTTTTCCGGCATCAGCGCCAGCGCAATCAGCGCCAGGACTAGCGTGACGCCGGCGGTGATGAAGATCATCACGAACGGCATCGCCGAAGTCAGCTGGACATGTGTCTGCGAGCCTTCGGCGGCCAACGGCAGCCCGTAGCCAAGCGCAACGGCGCCGAGCATGGCGACGCCGAGCGCGCCGCCCAGCGTGCGCAGGAAGGTCAGAACGCCGGTCGCGACGCCGAGATGCTCGCGGTCGACCGCGTTCTGGACCGAGATGGTGCTGACCGGAAAAGTCGTGCCGCTGCCCAAGCCGATCAGCGTCGTCAGGATTTCGACTTCGAGCAGCGAGGCATGTTCGGCAATGGCGCTGAGCACGCCGACGCATACGATCGCCAGGCTGACGCCGACCATGGCGATGCGCTTGTAGTGGACGAAGCGCGGGATCACACGGCCGCTGAAGGCGGCGCCGGCAACGGTACCGAGCAGGAGGCCCAGCATGGCCGTGCCGGATTCGCTGACCGATAGCCCGACGACCGATTGCAGATACACCGGCAGATAGACCGAGGCGCCGATGTTGGCGGCCTGCAGCAGGAACATCGAGAGCGTGCCGGCAAGCACGATCCGGTTGCTCAACACGTCGAGCGAGATCAAGGGCTCCGCAGCCTTGAGCAGCCTCAGCCCGAAGAGCGCCCAGAACACGGCGGAACAGGCCACCAGGCCCAGGATCTGCGATGAGAACCACGGGTAGGTGCCGCCCCCCCAGCTCAGCGCCAGAAGCAGCAGCGCGGTTGCGACGACCAGGAGCACCGCGCCCAGCCCGTCGATACGGTGGTGCTTGGCCGCGATCGGCAGCTTCTTCAGCGGGTTGTTGATGATCGCCATAGCCAGGAAGCCGATCGGCAGGTTGATCCAGAAGATCAGCGACCAGTGCAGGTGTTCGGCGAAAACGCCGCCGAGCAGCGGGCCGGCGACGCTGGCCACCGCCCAGGTGCCGGAAACCCAGGCCGCGTAGCGGGCGCGCTCGCGCGGCGGCACGAGATCGCCGATGACCGTCTGGGCCAGCGCGAAGAGGCCGCCGCCGCCGGCGCCCTGTATGGCGCGGCCGATGATCAGCACCAGCATGTTGGGGGCAAGCGCGCTGACAAGCGATCCGAGCAGGAAGATCAGGATGCTGGCATAGATGACGGGACGGCGTCCATGGACGTCGGAGATCTTGCCGTAGAGCGGCGCCATCGCGGTCGCGGTCAAAAGATAGCCGGTGACGATCCACGGCAGATACTCGGCATGGCCGAGCGCGCGAGCGATCGTCGGCAGCGCGGGAGCCACGATGGTCTGGTCGAGAGCCGCCAGCAGCATCGACAGCAGCACGCCGCCGATGATGGCATTCTTCTCCTTCTCGCTCATCAGCGGCGCGGCTTTCGCCGCCATCGCCTGGTTCTCGACGGTCTGGTCCATGCGTTATTCTTTCAGCGGCCGATGCCCGGCGCCAGGACGGTCCTGACCGTCCGTTGCGTCCGGCGCATGTCATTTCTCTTCGTTGTCCGAGGCCCGGGGTGTTTCGAACCCGCTATATGTCGTTCGATACAGGCCGATTTCGACCACCGCTCGAAAGTTTTCCCGGTCTGGCACCATGCTTGGACGAAATTGGCCCCCGTTGGGCCTTGCCTCGGGTCAAGGCGGCGGCAACTGGCCGGCTTCGACGCGCTCCATCCGGTAGCGCATCAGCCGCAGGATACGGCTCTCGAAGTTGATGCTCTCGACACGGTCGAAGCGCATCTGGTCCTGATCGTGCCTGGCGAGCTCGGCTGCCTGGATCTCGGCGGCCTTGGCCTTTGCCTGTTCGCAGGTCTTTTGCGCAGGGAGGGCCTTCAACGCATCCTCGAGCAGGCGGGCATGGTTCTTGGCGATCTCGACATGACGCTCCTCATGCCGCTTGATATCCGCCGAGAGCGTGTCCCAGAACAGCCTGACGTCCGGATCGGATTTGCGCGGGCGCCGCCATTCGGGGAGGATCACCTTGACCTTCACGGTGACGACCGCGTCGGCGATGCGGCAGGCGGCGGCGCTCTCAGCGTAGCTGATGCGGGACGTGAAGGCCATTTGCGTGGCGCCTGGGTGGCGCGACCCGGTGCTCTTTACCTCGGGGCCGTTTCTCGACAGCTGGTTCTGTATATCGTCGAGCGTGCGGCCGCCGATACTGAAGTAGCTGTAGGTCTTCACCAGATTCGCGGCTCCCGCCGGCATGGCGGTCAGGGCGAGCATCAGGGCGCAGAGCAGGGATCTGGTCATCATCATATTGCCTCTTCACGCACCTTGCTTTAGGGCCGTCGCCAGCGCAACGGAATTGATTTCCGGCGGATCACGCATGGTTGATGGACAATGACGACAAGGCGATGGCAGCTGGCGCATGGGCGCTATCTCGACCTCGGTCCGAAGGCGGTCGTCGCCGGCATCCTCAACGTGACGCCCGACAGTTTTTCGGACGGCGGTTTGTTCGTCGCGCCTGAAAAGGCGCTGGAGCAGGCGCGCCGCATGGTGCAAGAAGGCGCCGCCGTCATCGATGTCGGCGGGGAATCGACGCGGCCTGGTTTTGCCCCGGTCACGGCCGAGGAAGAGCAGGGGCGCGTGCTGCCGGTCATCGCGGCGCTCGCCGCTTCCGGTGAGGCGCTGATCTCGGTCGATACCTATCGCGAGGATACCGCGCGGCGCGCGGTTGCCGCCGGCGCCCACATCGTCAACGACGTCTGGGGGCTGCAGCGCGAGCCGGGAATCGCGCGCGTCGCCGCCGAGACCGGCGCCGGGCTGATCATCATGCATACCGGGCGCGAACGGCGGAAATTGCCTGATGTGATCGAGGACCAGTTCCTGTTCCTGCGCAAATCGCTCGAGATCGCGCGCGCCGACAATGTCGCCGGCAGCCAGATCGTACTCGATGCCGGGTTCGGCTTCGCCAAGGAAACGGCGGAGGAAAACCTCGAGCTGATGGCGCGGTTTTCCGAGCTTCAGGCACTTGGCTATCCGTTGATGGCGGGAACCTCGCGCAAGCGCTTCATCGGCACCGTGACCGGGCGCGAGCCAGCCGGGCGGGCCGCCGGCACGGCGGCCACCAGCGTCATCCTGCGCTTGAAGGGAGCCGACCTGTTTCGCGTCCACGATGTCGCAATCAACGTGGACGCGCTGGCGGTGACAGATGCTATGCTCGCGCGCGAAACCGAGCTCCCTCCCGGACACTGATCATGTACGTCATCCGCATGAAGAACTGCGCCTTCTTCGCCCGCCACGGCGTGCTGGACGAGGAGGAGACGCTTGGCCAGCGTTTTTATGTCGATGCCGAACTGACCGTCGAACCCAGCCGCCCGCTGACTGAGGATTCCATCGAGGACACCGTCAATTATGGCGTCGCCTTCGCGGTCATCGAGAAGATCGTGACGGGACATCGCCGCTTTCTGATCGAGGCACTGGCGCAGGAGGTGGCGAAGGCTCTGACGGAACGGTTTTCGCAGATCAGGAAGGCCGAGATCACCGTGCGCAAACCGAACGCGCCGGTACCTGGCGTGCTGGACTATGTCGAGGTGACCGTTGTCTGGCCGGAATAGCGCCGTCTATCTCAGTCTCGGCGGGAATCTCGGCGACCCGGCGAAGTCCATGGGCGCGGCATTGCGCATGCTGGATGGCGATGCCGCGACGCGCGTCACCGCCGTCTCCTCGCTTTACCGCACGCCGCCCTGGGGCAAGCTCGACCAACCCGATTTCCTCAACGCCGCCGCCGCGGTCGAGACGGCGCTTTCGCCGCGTGCGCTGCTCGACCTTTGCCTCGACGTCGAGCGGCGATTGAAGCGCGTGCGCGAAGAGCGCTGGGGGCCGCGCCTTATCGACATCGACATATTGGTGTTCGGCGACCGGGTGATCCATGAGACCGGCCTCGAAGTGCCGCATCCGCGCATGCTGGAGCGCGCCTTCGTGCTGGCGCCGCTGGCCGAGATCGCGCCCGATCTGTCGGTGGGCGGCAGAAGCGTGTCGGAGCGGCTCAAAGCCGTCGATATTTCCGGTATCGAGCGGTTGCCGTCCGGTCGGGAATGGTGGCTCGGCTGATATCCAGCTTTCGACGGAAAACCTCGACTGATCAGCCGGAAAAACCGCCGCCGTCCAGGAAGGCCTTCTCCTCGGGCGTCGTTTCGCGGCCGAGCATGTGGTTGCGATGCGGGAAGCGTCCGAAGCGCCGGATGATGTCCAGGTGCTCCTCGGCATATTTCAGGTATTCGGGGGCTCTGGCGACTGTGAGCGCCACCGACCGTTCCTGGTCAGCCAGCAATTCGGAATGCTCGAAGGGCAAATAGAGGAAGACGCGAACCAGTTCTTCCAGTTCCAGGTCCTGAGCGGCAGCGATTGCCTTGTCGGCGAAGTATCTCGCCAGGGGATCGGTCGCGTACATGTGGCCAGTGCTGCGGAAGCAGTTGCGCGGGAACTGGTCGAGCAGGATCATCAGCGCCAGCGATCCTTCGGCATGAGCGTTCCAGTCATCGCATTCGCGCCGGGCGGCGGCGTAATGCAGGTCGAGGAACCGGTTACGGAAATCCGCGTCGAAGGCGTCATTCTTCTCGAACCATGCGTCCTCGCCGGCATCGCGCCAGAATTTCGTAACGGAAAGCGGTCGCGGGTCGAGCTCTGCCATGCGTTGTTCCTCAGTTCTTGGTCTCCGCCTTGTTCAGCACGACGGCGGTTTCCTCATTCAGCGCCCGGCCGGCGTGGCGCGGCTGTGTCAGCGGCGTCGGGATCGGCGTGCCGATATTGCCCTTGAGGAAACGCTGGCCGGCGCGCACGCCTTCGGCCAATTGCGTCTCGAAACGCGCTTCGTCGCGCCGCCGCACATCCTCGATGACCTCGGCGACTTCTTCCGGATCGACGCCAAGCGCCTCCAGCGCGGAGCCGCCAAAGACCAGCGCCGATTCGAAGGTTTCGCGCAGTTGATAGTCGACGCCGGCGCGCACCAGCTGCAGCGCCGTGCCGCGATCGAAGGCGCGCGCCAGGATGGTGACCAGCGGGAATTCGGCCTTGATCAACTGGGCGATGCGCACGGCGGCGTCGGGCTTGTCGACGCAGATCAGCACCGCGCGCGCCCGCCCGGCGCCGGCGGCGTGCAGGATGTCCAGCCTTGTGCCGTCGCCATAATAGACCTTGAAGCCGAAATCGGCAGCCGCCTGGATCATCTCCACCTCGTTGTCGATGATCGAGACATCCAGCCCGCGCAGCAGAAGCGGCTGGCTGGCGATCTGGCCGAAGCGGCCGAAGCCGATGATCAGAACGTTGCCGGTAAGGCCGTCGGCGATATCGACGCCGTCGAGCGACTGCTCGTCGCGCGGGGTGATGTAGCGCAGCGCTATGATCGCCAAGGGCGTCAGGACCATGGAGATGATGATGATGGCGGTCAGCGTGGCGTTGGCCTGCCCGTCGATGATGCCGACCGCGGCGGCGGACGAATAAAGCACGAAGGCGAACTCGCCGCCCTGCGCCATGAAGACGGCGCGTTCGAGCGCCTCGCGGTGGCCGCTCTTCAGGATGCGCGCGACGGCGTAGATGCCGATCGCCTTCATGACCATGTAGGCCACGACATAGATCGCGACGAGCCGCCAGTTCTGGGCCACGACGCCGAGGTCCAGCGACATGCCCACGGCGAGGAAGAACAGGCCGAGCAGGATGCCGCGGAACGGCTCGATATCGGCTTCGAGCTGGTGGCGGAAGGTCGATTCCGACAGAAGAACGCCGGCGAGGAAAGCGCCCATCGCCATCGACAGCCCGGAGAGCTGCATGGCCAGGGCGGATCCCAGCACCACCAGCAGCGCCGCGGCGGTCATGACCTCCCGGGCGCGGGCGTCGGCCAGGATGCGGAAGAGCGGGTTGAGCAGGTAACGGCCGGCCACGACCAGCCCGACGATCGCCGCAATGCCGATGCCGACTTCCGTCAGGCGTTCCGAAAAGCTGGTCTCGGCGCCGCCAGGCGCAAGGAATGCGACCAGGGCCAGGAGCGGCACGATCGCCAGGTCTTCGAGCAGCAGGATGGAGACGATGCGCTGGCCTTTTGGCGTGGCGATCTCGCCGCGCTCTTCCAGCAACTGCATGACGATCGCCGTCGAGGTCAACACGAAGCCGGCGCCGGCAACGAAGGATTGCGCGATCGGAAAGCCTCCGGCGAGTCCGACCAGGGTCAAAAGCAAGGCGCAGACGCCGACCTGCAGGGCGCCAAGGCCGAAAATCTCGCGTCGCAGGCCCCAGAGCCGCGATGGCTGCATTTCCAGCCCGATGATGAACAGGAACATGACGACGCCGAGCTCGGCGACGTGGAGGATCGATCCCGATTCGGAAAAGATGCGCAGGCCGAACGGACCGATGACCACGCCGGCGGCGAGATAGCCGAGGATCGAGCCCAGCCCAATGCGCTTGAAGATCGGCACCGCGACGACGCCCGCGGCGAGCAGCGCCACCACCTGCACCAGATCGCTGCTCGACGCTTCAGCCGCCATGCCTGTCATCCCGTTGCTCGAAGCACTCCTTGCATGCCCCGGGAGCGAGAGGCAAGGGCGCGGAGACTGGCTGCAAGGGCAGGACGCACGCCGCAGGATACAAGGCTGCAGGCCAGGCGGCAAACGCCTGTTGCAGCTCCGTTACACAAGTTTACGCGGTCTGGTTGTTGCGTGCCGCCACAATCAGCGGTTATGGCACGCTCGGCTTCGGCCATTGGAGGCAGCGGCGATGGGCGGCTGCCTTTTTTTGAGGAGATGATTGACATGAAGAAGTTCTTGCTCGTCGCCGTCGGTGTTGCGGCGCTGGCTGTTTCGGCTTGCTCCAAGGGGCCGGAATGCACCCAGGAAATGGCTGCCAAGAAGGCACAGGACATGGCCGCCGCGCTTCAGGAGGCCATTACCAAGGATCCGAGCAAGGCGGCGGATCTGACCGCCAAGGTGCAGGCCGTCACGACGAAATATCAGGGCGCGACGACGCTCGACGAAGCCTGCAAGGCCTATGACGAGCTGACCGCCACCATCAAGGGTTGAGCGCAGCCGTCGACAAACGCGAAGGCGGCGGCCGGTTGGCCGCCGCCTTTTTCTTGGTCGTCGCCTTTTTGGTCGTCGCTTGAGGCGGCCGCCTTGCCGGCACCGCGCCGGATCAGTTCTTGGCGATGGCGCCGACTTCCAACGAGTCGACCCGCTTCAGGCTCATGCCGATCACCGGCACCAGCTGATTGCCGACACGCACGGCTACCGTCACGGTCATTGAATTGCCGTCGGGAACACGCGCCTGCATGACGCCGTTCAACTGCTTGCGGTTGATGGTGAAGACGACCTTCTGGGCGTCGACGACATTGCCGCCGACAATGTCCATGCCGCTTTCGGTCGAGCCGCCCATGAAGGTGCCTCTGTAGCCGTCGCGACCCTTGCGCTCGACGCTGGCCGACATCTTCTGCGTGAACACGCCGACCCTGCAGCCGCCGTCAAGTGTCATGCCGAGCTGGCTGGCCGGTGTCGAGCCGTTGAAATCGCAGGTGAATTTGGTGCCCTTGTACTTACCCGCGATGATCTCGCCGGGGCCGACCCATCTGCCTTCGACCGAATGGAAGAACTGCTTGTCCGGCTCCGCGCCAAAGGCCTTTTCGGCTAATCCGAGCGGCGCGGCAATCGCAACGGTGGCAGGCAGCACGCAGGACAAGATTACGCTTCTCATGGACGACACCCGGCACGACAAAGTCTATTGTTGGGACCTGATCGACCATGGCGAAGATTGGTTAATGCTTCGTCACTGGCGCGGGTTTTCGCGTTTACCCTAATCCTGCGGCTGACCGTCCTTTCGCGCCGCGAAGGAGGTCAGCGCCGAGAGGAAATCGCCAAGGCCTGGGCGCTTGACGGCGATGAACGGCAGGGGGCGGGCGGTTTCCATCGCGGCGATGCCGATGCGCGCCGTCATCATGCCGTTGACCACGCCTTCGCCGAGCTTTGCCGAGAGCTTCGCGGCGAGGCCGTGGCCGACGATCTGCTGCACGAAACTGTCGCCCACCGCGATCGAGCCGGTCACCGCCAGATGCGCGAGCACGCCGCGCGCCAGCCGGAAGAAGCCGAGCGTGCCGGGCCGGCCGCCGTAGAGCTCGGAGAGGCGCCGGATCAGGCGCCCGGCCTCGAACACGACATAGGCGATATCGACCAGCGCGCGAGGGCTGACGGCCGTGATGAGGGATACGCGCTTCGCTGCCTCGAGGACCATGATCTTGGCGCGGGCATCGAGAGGCGACAGGATTTCGGTCTCGGCCAGCCGCACCAGATTGGCGCCGTCGATGATCTCACCGCGCAGTTCGGCAAGCGAACGGCGCCCGGCCGCGGTCTCGGGTTTCGCGGCGACGAAGGCCGACAGCTCGTCGACCAAGGCGCGCGCCGCCTTGGGATCGTCGCGCGCCACGGCATCCAGGGCTCGCTTCTGCATCTTTTCGACTTCGGCAAGGCGGGCGATGGCAAGGAATTCGCGGATGAGGATAACGAGCAGCGAAAGCAGCGCGATCGCCGCCATGCCCGCGGCCAGCCAGCCAAGCCACTCGGCGCGCGCGAACAGGTCGCGGATCAGCTGGTCCGCCCACAGGCCGACCGCCAGCGAGACGAGAACGCCGAGAGCGCCGAAGAACAGCCGGGCCAGCAGCGAGCGCCCTCTCGGCGGCGTCGCGGGTGGTGGAGGCGCAGCCTCGATATCCGGCTCGTCGAAGGCATCGACTTCCGATGGGATCACGACCGCCACGTCGGCTCTCGCGGCACGCTGCCGACGCGCCGGCCGCTCCTCGGCAATGCGGCCTTGCGGGGCTTGCGGCCTTGGCTCGGCCTCGGGCTCGATGCGGAAGGCCGCCGGTTTGCGGGGCGCGGTCATGCCAGATGGTCTCCGATCAGGAACTGCAGCGCGCGGTCGAGCCGGATATGCGGCAGGGACAGCGTGACGCCCTCGGCGGTGCGTTCGAGCTTCGGCGGTCGGAAACGCACGAACCGGATCGCCGGCTCGGCGCTGTCCGGCGGCGCTCCGGAGGCGTCGAACACCGCGTCCACTTTTTCCGGCAAATCGCCCGGGAATATGGCGGTTTCTGTGTTTCCGTCGAATGTCTCGCCGTTGATCCTCTCGCCCTTCAGCGGGGTGCCGATGATGACCGGCAGCGTTTCGCGGCCCTGCTTGACCATGCCTTCGCGGGTCGAGCGAACCGCGGCCATGGCGACGACATCGACGGCGGCGCCGCTGAAATTCGCCCGTGCAACCGCACGGTCGGTCAGCCGGCGCACGATCGCCTGCAGCCGGTCGTGGCTTTCATGGTGCAGATGGTCCGCCTTGGTCGCGGCGACCAGGATGCGGTCGATGCGGCGCGAGAAGAAGTCGGTGAGGAAATTGCCGCGTCCGGGCCGGAAGCAAGACAGGATCTCGGTGACGGCGCGTTCCAGGTCCGCCATGGCGGCCGGGCCGGCATTGAGCGCCTGCATGGCGTCGATCAGCACGATCTGCCGGTCGAGGCGGGTGATGTGTTCGCGAAAGAAGGGCTTGACGACATGCGTCCTGTAGGCCTCGTAGCGGCGCTCCATCATGGCCTGCAGCGATCCGGAGCGCGGCCGGCCCTGGGACAGCGTCATCAGCGGTGCGAAGGTGAGGGCTGGCGAACCTTCGAGGTCGCCGGGCATCAGGAAACGGCCGGGCGGCAGCGTGGACAGCGCCCGATCGTCGAGCTTGCAGGCCTTGAGATAGGCGGCGAAGCTTTCGGCCAGCCGTCGCGCGGTCATCTCGTCGGCGTCGGCATCGGCATCGACGGTGGAAGCCAGATCGCGCCAGGCCTGCGACAGGTCGGAGCGGACAGGCAGGGCTGCCAGTTCGACCGCCTCGCGCGAAAAATCGGCGTAGGATTTGCCGAGCAACGGCAGGTCGAGCAGCCATTCGCCAGGATAATCGACGATGTCGACGGATAGTTTTCCGGCTGAAAACAACCGGTTCCAGCCCGACGCCGACTCGTATTCGATGGTGAGCCTGAGTTCGGAGATGGCGCGCGTGGAGTCCGGCCAGACGCGGTCGTTCACCAAGGCCGCGACGTGATCTTCATACTGGAAACGCGGGACGGCGTCGTCCGGCTGTTGCTCGAGGAAGGCGCGGGCGATGCGGCCGGATTTCTGCGCCTCGAACAGCGGCAGGCGTCCGCCATGGATGAGGTTGTGGACGAGGGCGGAGATGAACACCGTCTTGCCGGCGCGGGAAAGGCCGGTGACGCCGAGGCGCAATGACGGGGAGAAGAGCCCTGCGGCGCGGCCCGACAGCGTGTCGAGCGCAATCCTTGCCTCGTCGGTGAGATTAGTCAGCGATGATGCCAAATCTGCCTCTGGTTGCGCGTCAGCGCCCGATATAGGCCTTGGGCGGCGCGTTTGAAATGGCCTCAGAGGTCGGCAGGCGTGAGAAAGGCTTCGAGATAGCCCTTGCCCTGCGCCGCTTCAGCAAGATTGCCGGGAAAGCGCACCACGGCGAGGCCGGAGGTTGGAAAACCGTGCTTCATGATCCCGCGCGCCGCCTCATCCCCGTCGCCCGACACTGCCATGGCCAGATCCTCGGTCATCGGATTGTGGCCGATCACCAGAAGCTGGTCTGCGTCGCCGTTCCTGCGGATTATGTCGAGATAGCCGGCCGCGTCCTCGCTGTAGAGTGTGTCGAAGAACAGGACACGGCCCGTGTCGGTGCGCCCCGCCAGGCCTTCCAGCGTCTGCCGGGCTCGCCTGGCGTTGGAGCAGAGGGTGACGTCCGGCACATAGTTGCGGGCCCGCATGGCCTCTCCGATCGCTTCGGCATCGGCCATGCCCGATTCATCGAGCGGGCGGTCGAAGTCGCGCATGCCGGGAAGCGCCCAGCCGGCCTTGGCATGCCGCAACAGATAAAGTCTGCTCAACCGGACCCCCATGGCGCTGCCTAACAGGCAAAGCGCGATTAGTCACCAGAACCACGCCATGCACAATGGCCGGCGCGAGCAACTGCAACGAATCATGTGCGAATTCGTTTTATGCCGTTGAAACAACGTCGTCGCCGGAGCTGCCGATGCGAGACTAACAATTGCGTGAAACTGTCGCCGATAGCGCTTGTGCAGGCTCTTGTCCCCGAATATATAGGCGCCAAATTTGGGGTTGTTGGGTGAGTCGAATGAACGACATCGTTACCGCC
>RXJA01000050.1 GCA_003963455.1 Hyphomicrobiales bacterium | reverse complement strand
TTCGACACGACAGGCTGCGGCGATTCCTTCACCGCCGGCATCATCGTCGGCATCGTCAAGGGCTGGGACCTCAAGCAGTCCGCGCGCTTTGCCAGCGCCGTCGCCGCCAAGGTGGCGATGGGGCTGGGCTCCGACGGCAAACTCGTTTCATTCGACGACACGGTCGCGGCGATGAATTCGCTCCCGGTTAAGACATCAAAGGTGGAAGCAGCATGACCATTCTTCCTGAGGCCAAGGGCAAGACGGCTCTCGTCACTGGCGCAAGCCGGGGCATCGGCAGGGCTCTCGCGAAGGGGCTCGCCGAAGCGGGCTTTGATGTCGCCATCACCGACCTGCCGTCGCAGGCGGCGGAACTCGAGGTGACCAGGGGCGAGATCGAGGCGGCTGGCCGCAAGGCCTATGTCTACACGATGGACGTCAGCAAGAAGAAGGACATCGAAGCGACCGCGCAGGCCCTGCTCAAGGCCGCTGGCAGCATCGACGTGCTGGTCAACAATGCCGGCATCCTGAAGCCCAGCCTGCTGCAAGACCTCGACGAGGCCAATTGGGACGCGCATTTCGACGTCAACGCCAAGGGCGTGCTGATGATGTGCCAGGCGGTGCTGCCGCATATGCGCGCCAGGAAGTCGGGCAGGGTGATCAACATCGCCTCGATCGCCGGCCGGCAGGGCGTGCCGACTCAAGGCCATTACGCGGCGACCAAGGCGGTGGTGATCACGCTCACCCGTGTGCTGGCGCAGGAGGTCGGTATGGACGGCGTCACCGTCAACGCGATCTGCCCCGGCATCATCCTGACGGAGATGGGCAAGAACAATCTGGGCAGCGAAGCGGCGATCCGCCATTGGGAGGAGGTCGCGGCGCTGAAGCGCCTTGGGGCGCCGGAAGACATCATCGGACCGGTGCTGTTCTTCGCCTCGGATCTCTCGGCCTTCGTCACCGGCCAGGCGCTCAACGTCGACGGGGGTATCTACTACCACTGAGGCTTGCCGCGGGCCTGCGCTATAGCCGCGGCCCCGCCACCATGCGCGCGACGCGCGCCATGTCGGCGCTCATCTCGCGGTCGTCGTCGAGGGGGGCGACAAGAGCCCGCACGGCTTCGTAGCTGCGCCTCGGGCCTTCGCCCATCGAGTCCAGCACGCCGCGCAACTCCACGCCGGTCGCGGCGAAGATCAGCTCCATCGCCACCAGATAGCGCAGGCGCTCGATGATCGCTGCGGTCTTGGCCACGACACGCGGCGCCATCGACGACTGATCCTCGACGCCGTCCGAGATGGCCAGGGGGCTGAGCGACATCGGATTGGCGAGGTGCCGGATCTCGGCTTCGAGCGCCGCCACCGGCTTTTGCAGTTCCGCATAGCCCTGGCGGCTGCCGCCTCGGGCCGAAAGGAAGCGCGGCAGCTCCGCCACTGTCGGCGACATCAGCTTCATCGAGCGGTTGGCGGTGCCGACCGCGCAATGCGCCAGCGCCTGACCGAGGTTTTCCCAGGTCAGCGTGAAGGCGGTCAGGTCGAAATTGCCGTTGGAGACCACCCGTTCGGCCTCGGGCAGGATGACCGGATTGTCGCCGGAATGGCCGAGCTCGATCTCAGTTGCCAGCCTCGCCTGTTCATAGGCATGGAGCAACCCGCCCCAAACCTGCGGCACGCAGCGGAAGCTGAGCGGATCCTGCAGGCGCCGCGCGGCGTTCTCCTGCCACAGTCCGGAGCCCGAAAGCTCGGCCCGCAGCCGCGCCCCGATCTCGCGCTGGCCGAAGGCCGGCCGCGCCGCAAGCGCGTCCTCGTTGATCGCCTTGAGCGACGCCCGGAACGCCTCGTAGTTGAGCGCCACCGACGCCAGCGACCAGTCGATCAGGCAGGCGACCTCTTCGAGGGCGAGACACGCCGTTCCGGTCGAAAGGCTGTTGGCGACGATGATGGCGTGGCCGTCCTTTTCGCGCAGGTCGAGCGGTTCGAGCCCGGCGAGCTTGAGCGCCTCGGCCGACGGCATGATCCGGCCCTGATATTCGCTCTCACCATCGCCACGCAGCGCCCGCGCCAGATGGCCCAGCGGCGCGAGATCCGCTGCCCCCACCGATCCCCAGCTTGGAATGACCGGATGAACGCCGGCGTTGAGCGCGGCGAGCAGGCCGAGCACCACGCCCTCCGATGTCCCGGTGCCGCCCGCAGCCATGCCGCAGATGCGCGCGACCATCAGCGCCCGCACCGCTTCGGTTGGCAGGGACGGGCCGGCGCCCATCGAGTGGCTGAGCGGCACGCTGTGCTGGAAGGCGATCAGGTCGGCCTCGGCAAGCGGCGTGTCGACACAGGCTCCAAGACCCGTGGTGACGCCATAGAGTGGCTTGCCGAGCTGGGTGAGATGCTCGATGAGCGCGCGGCTGGCGCGGATGCGGCGCAAGGCTTCATCGCCGAGCACGACCCGGGCACTACGCCGCGCGATCTCGGCGACATCGCCCGCGCCGAGCGGCTTGGCGTCGAGGACGATCACTCTGGCTGTCATCTTGCGGCTATTCCCTACGCGTCCCGGGCTGATCTGCTTGGACGGAAGCAGCGCACGATAGCCGCTGTCGGCGCCCGCCATTGTCGAAAATCCGCCGTCGCGATTGCCGTTATCTTTCGTCAACTGGCGGTATGGCGGTGAAAAAATCCCTGCCGATGTCACACCGGGCCGCGCCACGCTCGTCTTGAGGTCGGAAGCAACGAAAGGAACCGACCATGACTGTCAGACTTGACCCCCTTGCCGCCGCCCCTGCGCTGATGAAGGAGTGGCACCGTGCCTCTTTGGCCATCGCCGGCAGCCTCGATCCGTCGCTGGCCGAGCTCATCGAGATCCGATCCTCGCAGATCAATAGCTGCGCCAACTGCATCAACATGCATACGACCTATGCCCGCGAGCGCGGCGAGACCGAGCAGCGCATCTATCTGTTGTCGGCCTGGCGCGAGGCGCCGTGCTATACCGACCGCGAGCGCGCCGCGCTCGGCTGGACCGAGGCGCTGACCAGGATCTGCGAAGGCCATACGCATGAGGCGGCCTATGAAGCGCTCAAGCCACATTTCTCCGAGGAGGAGCGCGTGAAGCTCACATTGATGATCAACATAATCAATGGCTGGAACCGCATCGCCATCGGCTTTGGCGGCTTTGTCGATCCGGCGCTCGTCAAGGCTGCCAACAACGCGGCCGTCGCCCAGCCTGCCAACAAGGCTGTCGCGGCTTGACGACGGAGCCGGCATTCACGGGCGCGGCGGCGGAATTCGAACCGCTGCGCCCGAAGCTGACGCGGGTCGCCTACCGCATGCTGGGCTCGGTCGCCGATGCCGAGGACGTTGTGCAGGAGGCCTTCATCCGCTGGATGCGGACCGAGCGCCCCGAGGTGCGCCAGCCCGAGGCATTCCTGCGCCGCACCGTTACGCGGCTCTGCCTCGACCAGCTCAAATCCGCCCGGCGACAGCGCGAAACTTATATCGGCCCCTGGCTGCCCGAGCCGCTGGTCGAGGAAGACGAGGCGGACGACGTCACCTTGCCGCTGATGCTGGCGTTGGAACGCCTGTCGCCGCTCGAGCGCGCCGCCTTCCTGCTGCATGACGTGTTCGGTCTGCAGTTCGAGGAGGTCGCGGCCGAGATCGAGCGCGATCCCGCCGCCTGCCGCCAGCTTGCCGCCCGCGCGCGTGAGCATGTCCGCGAGGCGCGGCCGCGCTTCAAGATCGAGAAGCAGCGCGGACTGGAGATCGCCGAGGCCTTCTTCAACGCGTCGCGCAGCGGCGACATGAAGGCGCTGGGCGCGATGCTGAGCGCCGATGTCACCGCCCATGCCGACGGCGGAGGCAAGCGCCCGGCGGCAACCGAGCCGGCCATTGGGTTCGAGGCGGTCATGACGCAATACGCGGTCGTGGCGGCTTGGCTGAAGGACAACCGCTCCAAGCTGGTCCGCTACGGCTTCATCAACGGTCTGCCCGGCTTCGTCACGCTGGAGGTCGATGGCGAGCTCCAGACAACGGCCCTCGACATCGAGGACGGCCGGATCACCGCGATCTATGTCATGCGCAATCCCGACAAGCTGCGGCATCTGCACTAGCTGGATGAAAGCAGCGACGGGAACTTTTGCTCCGCTGGCGATTTTGGATATGCTGCGGATCCGAATTGCCAGAAGGTCGCTGCCATGACGAAACATTTTACAATCGCTGCGCTCATGCTTGCCGCCGCGGCCACGATGGCGGGCCCGGCTTCCGCTGGCGAACGGCATCGCCACCGCGTCGCCGAGCAGGAGCGTTATGTTCCGGCCAGTGACGACATCATAGAGACGCTGTTCGGCGGTCCGCGCTACTACGACCAGCAGATGTCCACCACCGCCACGGGCGCCTGCTCGTATCGCCGCGTCGGACCGGACGCGAATGCGGTCAACGACATCAACGACCACTATTGCGGGAAGTAGTTCGCGAGCGCCAGGAGCGGTTCAGCCCTCAACGTGGCTGACCCGCTCTGAACGCTTCCGGATGAAACAGGACGCGTGGGGTCCGGTCAGGCCGCTGCCGCTTGCGAATAGTCCATCCGCTCCAGATCGGCGATCAGGCCAGGTCCGGTCGGCTGCCAGCCGAGATGCGCGCGCGTCCATTCGCTTGAGGCCGGCATATCGAGGCCGGCGAACATGGCAAGCCATCCGAAATGGTCGGCCGCTTCTGCCTGCGACAGCGAGACCACCGGCAAGTTGAGCCCGGCGCCGATCACTTCCGCGATCTCGCGCATGGCAACGCCTTCCTCGGCGACGGCGTTGTAGCGCACGCCGGCTTGCTGCTTGTCCAGCGCCAGGCGGTAGAGCTTCGCGACATCCAGCACATGCGCCGACGACCACCGGTTGCGGCCTTCGCCGAGATAGGCCGAGACGCCCTTGGCGCGCGCCATCTCGATGAGCGGGGTGATAAGGCCCTGCTTCACCGTGTCATGCACCTGCGGCAGCCGCACGACCGATACTTTGACGCCCTTTTCTGCCATCGCCGCGCCGGTGAGCTCGGACAGGATGCGCGGATTGGGGTGATCGGTGTTGAACACGTCTTCTCTTGCCGGCTGCCCGTGTCCGGGACTACCCATGCCGACACCGGAGGTGATGATGAGCAGCCGGTCCGAGCCGGCCAGCGCGCCGCCCAGCGCCTCAATGACGCGCTTGTCCTTCTCGCAATTCGCCACGAAGTTCGAGAAATTGTGGTCGAAGGCGGTGTGGATCACCGCATCCGATTTCGCCGCGCCGTCGTGCAGGCTGTCGAGGTCTTCGATGTCGCCGCGATGCGGCTCGGCGCCAGCCGCGACAAGCGACCGCGCGCCGGCGTCGGAGCGGGTCAGCCCAAGCACCTGATGGCCGGCTGCAAGAAGCTCAGGCACGATCCTGGAACCGATGAAGCCGGTCGCGCCGGTAAGGAATACACGCATGGGAGGTCTCCTGTGATTGTTCGGAGGCCTTATTTGCGCTACAACTCATTCTGTTAAAGTAGTGACCTTATCATGGTATAATGACCAACAGGATCGCAATGCCCATCGACACGTGCAACAGGCTTGGCAGCTTTTTGCGAGATCGCCGCATGCGCCTCGATCCCGCCGCGTTCGGCTTCGCCACGGGGCGCCGGCGCACGCAAGGGCTGCGCCGCGAGGAAGTGGCGCAGCGCGCCAATATCAGCCCGACCTGGTACACCTGGCTGGAGCAGGGCCGGGGCGGCGCACCGTCCGCGGACGTGCTCAACCGCATCGCCACTGGTCTGATGCTGACCGAGCCCGAACGCGAGCATCTGTTCATGCTGGGGCTCGGGCGGCCGCCGGAAGTCCGCTACAGGAACGTCGACAGTGTGACCCCGCGCCTGCAGCGCGTCCTCGACGCCTTGAACCCCAGCCCGGCGATCATCAAGACCGCGACCTGGGATGTGGTGGCCTGGAATCGCGCCGCGGCCGCGATGCTGACCGACTATTCCAAGCTGCCGCGCAAGCAGCGCAACATCCTGCGCCTGATGTTCGGTAATCCGCGCGTGCGCGACGCGCAGGATGATTGGCAGAGCGTCGCCCGTTTCGTGGTTGGATCCTTCAGGGCCGACGCCGTCCGCGCCGGCGCCGGCGCGGAGGTCACCGAACTCGTCGAAGAGCTTTCGCGGGTGAGCCCCGAGTTCGCCGCGCTCTGGCGCGACAATGACGTCGTCCCGGCGCATGGCGAAGGCGTGAAGCGCCTGCGGCATCCCGAGATCGGACTGATCGAGTTGGAGTTCTCGGTCTTTGCCGTTGACGGCCGGCCCGAGCTCGGCATGATCGTCTACAACCCCGCGACGCAGGCGGATGCGGAACGCATTCAATCGCTGATAACATCTCGCGCCGGGTGGCGCGGCGCGCCTGAGGTTGGGCCGCACGATCAGGGGGGTATTGCATGAGCTCCAATCTAGAATGGTCTTCGTCCGAGAAGAAAGTCGCTCGCAGCGCCTTCGACAAGGCGCTGGAGGTGGCGCAAGGCAAGACACTGGCCGAATTCAAAAAGAAGGCCAGCGAGGCGACGACGTTTTCCGACATGCGGGAGATCGAAGACCATTTGCGACAGCTGCGGCGAGATCTTGAGCAGCTGTTCGACTATCGCTACTCGCAGCTGATCATCGTCTTTGCCAGTCTTATCAGGAAAGGGTATCTCGACGAGAAACTCCTTGACGGTTTGTCGCAAGACAAGCGGGACGAGATAGGCAGGTTCCTTGCCTGGCACGCCAGGCAGTAGCTCATCTCCGCATCGTCGGGCTTAGCCACCTTCGCACGCATCCGAGGCGTCAGCTTTGCCGCCGCCTGCCCGATCGCTTCTGGTTGTCGGCCGGCTGCCTGATGTGGTCGATGAAGGCACGCAGCTTGGGCAGGACCTGGCGCCTTTCCGGGTAATAGAGAAAAACGCCCGGCGTGGTCACCGCGAAGCGGCCGAGCAGCGCCTGCAGTCGCCCGTCGGCGATCGGCGCTTGGGCGATCGGGCCCGGCACCTGCGCCAGCCCGACACCCTGGATCGCCGCGCCGAGCAGCGAGGGGTAGTCATGCGCGATCAACGGTCCCGAGACGATCGCCTCTATCGTCTTGTTACCGTCGACAAAGGACCATGGCGCGACCGAACCGTTCGATCGGCGCAGGCGCAGGCAGGCATGGTCGCGCAGATCCTCGATGCGCTCGGGCGCCGCGCGTCGCCGCAGATAATCGGGACCGCCGACGACCACCATCGGGAAGGAGGGCGTCAGCCGGACCGCCACCATGTCGGGCGCGATCAGATCGCCCATGCGGATGCCGGCGTCGAATCCTTCGGCGGCGAGATCGGCGAGCTCGCCGCTGGCGACGATCTCCAGTTCGATTTCGGGATAGGCCTGGCAGAAGGAGGCAATCATCGGCTCCAGCAGCACCGGCACCACGGCCGGCGGTACCGAAAGGCGCAACAGCCCGGCCGGTCGCTGGCCCATGCCGCGCGCGATCTCGCTTGCCGCGATCAATTCCTCGAAGGCAGGCCGGGCGCGGGCGAAGAAGCGCTCGCCGGCTTCGGTAAGGCCGACGCTGCGCGTCGTGCGGATGAAGAGCGCGGCGCCGATGCGCGCCTCGAGCGTTCGTATGGCCTGGCTGATCGCTGACGGGGTGACGGCAAGCTCGGCCGCCGCCTTGCGGAAATTGCGGTGTTTCGCGACGCTCAAGAAGGCCTCGACGCCGTCGAGCGCGCCATGCCTGACTGTGAAGTTCTGCTTCATGACCCATCGACATTATCGCGGATAGTCCTTCGCAGAAAGCGGCCGTATTTGTTCCGTGACTTGGAAGCCTGAAGGGAAGTGGCAATGACCGACGAACTCGATCGCGTGCGCGATCACTATCGCGCGACAGGATTGACCGATCGATTGAAGACCGCGCTGGCGGTCTTTGGACCGGAGGAAGGGCGGTTGAAGCCCGAGCAATTGGCGACGCTCGACCAGTTCCACACCCGCGGGCTGGCGGCGACGGCGGAGCTCGCCAGTCTGGCCGCCATCACCGCCGACATGTCGGTGCTCGATGTCGGATCTGGCGTCGGCGGACCGGCTCGCTTCCTCGGGGCGACCTATGGCTGCAAGGTGACCGGCGTCGACCTGAGCGAACCCTTCGTAGAGGCCGCGCGCTATCTGACCGCGCGGACCGGCCAGGAAGACAAAGTGACGTTCGAAACCGGCAGCGCGCTGGCGCTGCCTTTCGAAGATGGTCGGTTCGACATCGTGCTTTTGCAGCATGTGGCGATGAACATCTCGGACCGGCCGTTGCTCTACGGCGAGATCAGGCGCGTGCTGAAACCGGGTGGGAAATTCGCCACCTTCGACGCCGTGCTGAACGGCGGCGATCCGCTCTATCCGGTTCCTTGGGCGAAGACGCCGGGCGAGAGCTTCCTGCTCCCGGCCGAAGCCACCTGCGAGGCGGTCGAAGCCGCCGGCTTCGGCACGCTTGTCCGCCGCGACGACACGGCTGCCGCCAAGGCCTGGTTTGCGGAACTACGCGCTTCGGGTCCGCCGCCTTCGCTCAATCTCGGCGTCGTCATGGGGCAGGGGTTCGCGGAACTCGCCACCAATCTCGGACGCAATCTCATGGAGGGACGGCTGGGCATCCTGACCGCGGTGTTCGAGGCCGTTCCGGTCAAGGCTAGGTAGGAGGCACGGAAGATGTCACCGGCGATGATCTTCAACATCCATCTCGCGCTCGGCTACGTGCCGTGGCTGCTTTGCTTCGCCGCCTATATCTGGCCCCGGCTGAGGTCGATGGAGCCGATCGAGGCGCAGCGCGCCATCGCAACGCTGCACAGCTTCCGCTTCTTCGGGCTCGTCTTCCTCGTTCCGGGCGTCACTGGGCCGGACCTGCCCGGCGGCTTTGCCGCCTTTGCCGCCTATGGCGACTTCGCCACCGGCCTGCTCGCCATGCTGGCGCTGCTCGCGGTGAAGCGGCCCGCGATCTTCTGGCCGCTCGTCGTCGCCTTCAATATTGTGGGCGTGGTCGACCTTGTCGGCGACTACTACAACGGCGTCATGCTCGACCTTCCGGGGCAGGCCGGGCAATTGGGCGCGACCTACGCGATCCCGATCCTCTACGTGCCGCTGCTGATGATCACGCATGTCGCGGCCTTCTACCTGCTGGCGCGTTCCGGGCGCAATAGGCTCGCGGCGACCTAATACACCGGCGTCGCCATGTGCTTCGGCGCCGGCCATTCGCCCGTGATCTCCGGCTGCACCGGGCGCTCGAGATAGGTCGACAGCACCACATAGCTGCGGGTCGAGGTTACGCCGGGCGTTTCGTAGAGGCGGGCCAGCAGGCCCTCCAGCGCGCGCGTGTCCTCGGTGCGCACCTTGAGGAGCATACAGGTGTCGCCGGCGACCGTGTGGATCTCCTCGACCTCCGGATATTTCGAGACCGCCATCAGCTCCGGCGTCTTGCCCCAGCCTCTTGTGTCGATATGCACGAAGGCGAGCAGCGGCTTCTTGACCGCCCTCGGGTCGATGATCGCCGATGTGGCGCGGATGGCGCCGCCGCGCTTCAGCCGCTTGACCCGCTCATGCGCCGCCGGCGGCGACAGGCCCACGCGCTCGCCGAGCTCGGCGTAGCTGATGGTCGCGTCCTCGACGAGAACGCCTAATATCTTTCGGTCGATCGGGTCGACCTCGCGGGCCGGATGCTTGTTCCGCTGAATGTCATCTGTTTCTGTGTCCATATTGAGATTCTCCATTGATACGGAATTTGGTTCGGCCATTATGGAGGTATGCAGAACGCCAATCAATCAGCAATTCAGACTGCGGCGGCCCGCGCGCCGATCCCGGCGGCCGCCTATCTGCTCACGGGCTGCATTGCCGTCATCGGTTCCAATTCGCTGGTTCTGGGACCCATCGCGCCCGCCGTCGCGGCATCGTTCGGCGCCAGCGTGCCGGCGGTGATGACGGCTGCCGCCGCCTTCGGCCTCGGCACGTCGGCCAGCGCGCTCTTCCTTGCCCGCTACATCGACCGGATCGGCGCGCGCCGCATGCTGCAGGGGGCCTTGCTGCTGCTGGCCATCGCGCTGGTCGCCAGTGCCCTTGCACCAACGGTGGCGATGCTGGTGGCCGCCCAGCTCGTTGCCGGCATCGCCGCCGGTATCGCCATGCCTGCGATCTATGCCAGCTCGGCCGCGATCGCGCCGCCGGGCCGAGAGAGCGGCACCATCGGCGTGGTGCTGACCGGCTGGACGCTTTCCATGGTCGCCGGCGTCTCGCTGTCGGCCGTGATCGCCGACCTCATCCACTGGCGCGCCGTCTTCGCTGCGGTGGCGGTGCTGGCGGGAGCGGGCGTTGCCGGCTTGGCGATGAGCTCGTTGCACGACACCAGGAGAAGCGGCCCGGCGCCATCGCCGCTCGGCGCGCTCGCCGTTCCCGGCATTGTGCCGATGCTCATTGCCTGCGGCGCCTTCATGACCGCCTTCTACGGCGTCTATGGCTATCTCGGCGACCATCTCCATGAAGCCCTCGGCGAGGCGGTCAGCGCCAACGGCCTGGCCGCCGTCGCCTATGGTCTCGGCTTCGGCGCGGCCGCCTTGCTGGACGGCGTCATCGACCGGCTCGGCGCTCGTCGTGTCATGCCCTTCGCCTATCTGCTGGTCGCCGCCGTCTATGTCGCGATCGCGCTCGCGAGCGGCGGCTTCGGCCGGCTCATCGCGACGATTGCCGTCTGGGGCCTCGCCAACCATTTCGGGCTGAACGTGCTGGTCATGCGCCTCACCGCGCTCGACCCGTCGCGCCGCGGCACCATCATGGGCCTGAACAGCGCGGTCACCTATCTTGCCGTCACCGTCGGCACGGCATGCTTCGGCCCGCTCTATACGAGCCTCGGCTTCGCCAATTGCGCCTTGATCGCGGCTGGGCTGATGCTGGTGGCGGCGGGCGCCGCGGCGTGGCGCTCGGGTGGCCTGCGGCAATAGGCTTGCATCTGCGCCGGCACCTTCGCTAAGGCTTCCGAACCGGAGCGGGAGCGCGATGAAGACGACCTTCGAGACCACGGCCGAGCCCTTGTCGCAGGACCTCGCGTTCCTGAGCGGAAGCCTTACCGCCTTCAACGATGCCGATGTCGGCGCGTCAGGCCGGAAGCCGCTGGCGGTTTTTGTGCGCGACGAGCATGGCGCCATCGTCGCCGGCATTTCCGGCTACACCGGCTGGGGTTGGCTTTACGTGCAGTGGCTGTGGGTCGACGAAAGGCTGCGCGGCCGCCGCATGGCCGCGAACATGCTCGACGCCGCCGAACAGGAGGCGATCGCGCGCGGTTGCCACGGCGCCTGGATCGACACCTTCAATCCTATCGCCGAGAAGGTCTATCGGCGCCAGGGCTACCAGCCGTTCGGCGAACTGCCGGATTTCCCGATTGGCCGCCGCCGCGTATTCCTGCGGAAGAAGCTGTCGTAAGGCATGATCCCGAAAAGTGGGAACCGGTTTTCGGATAAGATCATGCTCCAGCCAAGAGTCAGCCCGCCAGTTTTCCGCCGCGCATCGGCTTTGGCGCGCCGGTGGTGCTCGGAAAGCTGATCGGCAGGCCGCGCAGCACGCGCACGGCGAGGAAAGCAAAGCACTCCGCTTCCACCGCGTCGCCCTTCCATCCAAGCGTTTCGGCCTGCACGACCTCGACGCCGGCCCGGCGCTCGAGCATCGCCATCATCGTCGGGTTATGGCGGCCGCCGCCGCTGACCGCGAGCCGCTTCGGCCGGCGCGGCAACAGGTCGAGCGCCTTGCCGACCGCCGACACGGTGAAGGCCGTCAGCGTCGCGGCGCCATCCTCGGCGTTCAGCCCTTCGGCCATCGCCGCGGTGAAGTCGAAGCGGTCGAGCGATTTCGGATAGGGTTTTGTGAGGTAGGGATGCGTGAGCAGCCGCGCGAGCCTTTCCTCGTCCACCTTGCCGGCGGCGGCCAGCCTGCCGTCGCGGTCCATCTCGCCGAGACCTTTCGACTTGACGAAGTCGTTGACCGGCGCATTGGCCGGGCCGGTGTCGAAGGCGACGATATTGTCCTTGCCGTCCCACCAGGTGATGTTGCCGACGCCGCCGAGATTGAGCACGGCGGTCTCGCCGCTGGCGTCCGCTTCCTTGAGCAGCGCTGCGTGATAGGCGGCGGCCAGAGGCGCGCCTTGCCCGCCGGCCGCGACATCGGCCGAGCGGAAGTCGTAGGCGACCTTGGTGCCGAGCAGCGAAGCCATCAGCTCGCCGTCGCCGAGCTGGCGCGTGCGGCCGATCTTGCCCGGCTGCGGCGCGCGATGCAGCACCGTCTGGCCGTGGAAGCCGACGATGCCGATGTCGGCCATGCTCATGCCCTGGCTCTCGACCAGATCCCTGACCGCCGCCGACTGCGCGTGCGTCAATGCCTCCTCGGCCTCGCGGAAGATCGCCGGCTCCGGTCCCTCGAAATTCCAGGCGCGTGCCTGGCGCAGCGTTTCTTCGAGCAGGGCGCGGATCGATTGCGGGTAGGGGGCCAGCGTGTAGGTGCCGGTGTCGGCGATGCGCTCGCCATCCGTCTTGATCAGCGCCACGTCGATGTTGCCGTCGAGTACCGTGCCGGTCATCAGGCCGACGGCCCAGATTGGTTGCATGATCGTTCCCCGAATCGTCGTTCGTCCACGTGTCGGACGGATCTGTCCGGCAGGCAAGTCCTCCGCGGCTTCCCTTGCGGGCGCCTTTTGCGCCAAATGGCGAAAATCGAGCATCCACGTTCTTGCCTCTTGTCGCCGAAGGGGCGAGCTTGCGGGTTCGACATCGAGATACCTCAAGGAGGAAAGGCCATGGCAGCCAATGTTGCGGTGATCGCGGGCGCCGGCTCCGGGCTAAGCGCCTCGCTGGCGCGGCTTCTCGCCAAGCAGGGATTCCGCATCGTCCTTGCCGCGCGTAACGTCGACAAGTTGGCGGCGCTGGTCCAGGAAACCGGCGCGCAAGCCGTGGAAACCGACGTGTCGGACGCGGCCTCCGTCGAGCGGCTGTTCGAGGCGGCCGACAAGGCAGGCCCGCTCGAAATTGCCGTCTTCAACGCCAGCGGCCGCACGCGCGGCCCGATCGCCGAGCTCGATCCCGAGGCGGTCAAGCAGGCCCTGCTCGTCGGCGCCTATGGCGGCTTCCTGGTCGGCCAGCAGGCGGCGCGACGGCTTCTTGCGCGCGGCTCCGGCTCGATCTTGTTCACGGGCGCCACGGCGAGCCTCAAGGGCTTTTCCGGTTCGGCCGGTTTCGCCATGCCGAAATTCGGCCTGCGCGGCTTGGCGCAATCGATGGCGCGTGAGCTTTCCCCGAAGAACATCCATGTCGCGCATTTCATCATCGACGGCCAGATCGAGCCGGCCGGACAAGCGCCCGAGCCCGACCGGCCTGATCGCCGCCTCTCGCCCGACGCGATCGCCGACACCTACCTCGCGGTTCATCGCCAGCATCGCAGCGCCTGGAGCTTCGAGGTCGAGCTGAGGCCCTGGGTCGAGACGTTCTGACGGCCCGTTGCACGAACCTTACAGTAACGCGCCTGCCGCGACCGATTTATTTTAGGAAGTATGCATATTTCCTGATACCACTTTAGCGATCCGTGATGTAAAAAGGCGAAAAATAAAAGATACCTTTACTTAACTTCGGCGTGCATACTGCGGTTTGGTCAGATCTGTTGTCCGGCTCTCCTGCGCGAATTGAGA
>RXJA01000561.1 GCA_003963455.1 Hyphomicrobiales bacterium | reverse complement strand
TCGGTCAGGCGTCCGCCGGTGGCGTGATCGCCGTCATTCTCGCCAACATCGTTGCCTTCTTCGCCATGCGCGCCGTCGGCAAGAACCTCGACAAATAAGGAGGACAGGATGGCACGCGCAGTCACCACCCAGCACAAGACCATCGCCACGGCAGCTGCCTGGATCGTCGCCCTGCTGATCTTCTTTCCGATCCTTTATACGATCATCACCTCGTTCAAGTCGGAACAGGAAGCGATCCAGGGCTTCAACCTGATCCCGTCCGGCACCACGGAGAGCTATGCTGAGGTGCAGGCGCAGAGCGGCTACTTCAAGTTCTTCCTGAACTCGGTGATCCTGTCGGTCGGCTCGACCGTCCTCGCCCTCCTGGTGGCGGTGCCCGCGGCGTGGTCGATGGCCTTCTCGCCGACCAAGCGCACCAAGGACATCCTGATGTGGATGCTGTCCACCAAGATGATGCCGGCAGTTGCTGTGCTGTTCCCGATCTACCTGATCTTCCGTGATACCGGCCTGCTCGACAGCCGCATCGGCCTCACCATCATGCTGATGTTGATCAACCTGCCGATCGTGGTGTGGATGCTCTACACCTATTTCCGCGAGATCCCTGGCGAGATCCTCGAAGCGGCGCGCATGGACGGCGCCTCGCTGTGGAACGAGATCATCTATGTGCTGACGCCGATGGCCGTCCCCGGCATTGCCTCGACGATGCTTCTCAACATCATCCTGGCCTGGAACGAGGCGTTCTGGACCATCCGGCTCACCACCACCAACGCCGCGCCTCTGACGGCCTTCATCAGCTCCTTCTCGAGCCCTCAAGGCCTGTTCTGGGCCAAGCTCTCGGCCGCCTCGACGCTGGCTATCGCGCCGATCCTGATCATGGGCTGGTTCAGCCAGAAGCAGCTTGTGCGCGGCCTGACCTTCGGTGCCGTGAAGTAAGACGGCGCCGTGAAGTAGGAACGCCGCGCGGCGGACGAAGAAGACCACCCCCGGGGAGGAAGCCATGGGAAACATCACGCTCAAGAACGTCTCCAAGTCCTTCGGGTCGACGACGATCATTCCGAACATCGACCTCAATATCGAGGACGGCGAGTTCGTGGTGTTCGTCGGCCCCTCGGGTTGCGGCAAGTCCACGCTGCTCAGGCTCATTGCCGGGCTGGAGGACACCAGCGGCGGCACCATCTCGATCGATGGCCGCGACGTCACCCGCGAGGCGCCGGCCAAGCGCAAGCTCGCCATGGTGTTCCAGTCCTATGCGCTCTACCCGCACATGACGGTCGCCAAGAACATCGCCTTCCCGCTGAAGATGGCGGGCGAGGATCAGGCGACCATCGACAAGAAGGTGAAGGACGCCGCCCGCGTGCTGAACCTCACCAACTATCTCGAGCGCCGCCCCGGCCAGCTCTCCGGCGGCCAGCGCCAGCGCGTCGCCATCGGCCGCGCCATCGTGCGCCAGCCTTCCGCCTTCCTGTTCGACGAGCCGCTCTCCAACCTGGACGCCGCGCTTCGAGGCACCATGCGACTGGAGATCAGCGAGCTGCACCAGCAGCTGAAGACGACGATGATCTACGTCACCCACGACCAGGTCGAGGCCATGACCATGGCCGACAAGATCGTCGTGCTCAACGCCGGCAACATCGAGCAGGTCGGCTCGCCGATGGAGCTTTACAAGACGCCGAAGAACCTCTTCGTCGCCGGCTTCATCGGCTCGCCCAAGATGAACATGATCGAAGGCGCGCCGGCGGAAAAATACGGCGCCAAGACCATCGGCATCCGGCCCGAGCATGTCGCCATCTCGACCACGTCCGGCGACTGGAAGGCGACGGTGGGCGTTGCCGAGCATCTCGGCTCCGATACCTTCCTGCACGTCCAGGCGGACGGCATCGGCACGATCAATGTCCGCGCCGACGGCGAGGTCGCGGTCAAACATGGCGACACCGTCTACCTGACGCCCGACAAGGCCAAGCTCCATCGCTTCGGCGCCGACGGCAAGGCGCTGGCCCAGTGAGGACTGCACAGTGAGGCTGCAAGGCAAATCGGCGTTGATCACCGGATCAGCGCGCGGCATCGGCAGGGCCTTCGCCGAGGCCTATGCGCGCGAAGGCGCGACGGTGGCGATTGCCGACATCAACCTGGAAGCGGCGGAAGCGACGGCGAAGGCTATCGGCCCGGCCGCTCATGCGGTCAGGCTGGACGTCACCGACCAGGCTTCGATCGAGGCAGCGGTGAAGGCCGTCGAGGCCAAGACCGGCGGCCTCGACATCCTGATCAACAACGCGGCCCTGTTCGATCTGGCGCCGATCGTCGAGATCAGCCGGGCAAGTTACGACAAGCTGTTCTCCGTCAATGTCGCCGGCACGCTGTTCATGCTGCAGGCGGCCGCCCGTTCGATGATCGCGGCTGGCCGCGGCGGCAAGATCATCAACATGGCAAGCCAGGCCGGCCGTCGCGGCGAGCCGCTGGTCGCCGTCTATTGCGCTACCAAGGCCGCCGTCATCTCGCTTACCCAGTCGGCGGGGCTCGACCTCATCAAGCACCGCATCAACGTCAATGCCATCGCGCCGGGCGTGGTCGACGGCGAGCACTGGGACCACGTCGATTCACTGTTCGCCAGATACGAGAACCGGCCCCGGGGCGAGAAGAAGAGGCTGGTCGGCGAAAGCGTTCCCTATGGCCGCATGGGCAAGCCGGAGGATCTGACGGGCATGGCGGTTTTCCTTGCCAGCGACGAGGCCGAATACATCGTCGCCCAGACCTACAACGTCGATGGCGGCCAATGGATGAGCTGACGGGATGAGTTGAGGGGGATGCGCTTCTCTCTTCCTCCGGAGAAGACGCCGCGGGGCGGGTGAGGGGCAGCGCACCGGAACACCAGGCGCTGCCTCTCATCCCCGCTCTCCCGAAGAGGCGGAAACAGTTGGGCCGCAGATCGGCCGAAGGGTAAAATGAGATGACCGTGAAACTCTCCTCCGCGAACCTCGCCAGGCTGCCGGCCAAGGTCGCCGGTCCGAAATATCAGCGCTCCGCCCTCAAGGCCGGCATCGTCCATTTCGGCGTCGGCAACTTCCATCGCTCGCACCAGGCGATCTATCTCGATGATCTGTTCGGCGCCGGCGAGGGCCATGACTGGGCGCTGATCGGCGCCGGCGTGTTCGAGGGCGAGAAGATCGGCCGCGCCAAGCTGCAGGAGCAGGACTGGCTGACCACCGTCGTCGAGCAGGACCAGGGCCATATGAGCGCCCGCGTCACCGGCGCCATGATCGGCTTCATGATGCCCGGCGACGCCGCGGCGATCGTCGATCAGCTTGCCGATCCGACGATCAGGATCGTTTCGCTGACCATCACCGAAGGCGGCTATTTCATCGACCCGGCTTCGGGCAAGTTCAACCCGGCCCATCCCGACATCGTCGCCGACGCGCAGCCTGGCGCCGTGCCGAAAACCGTTTTCGGCATCATCCTTGCCGGACTGCTGCGCCGGCGAACCGACGGCATCGTGCCGTTCACCGTCATGTCCTGCGACAACATTCCCCATAATGGCCATGTCACGTCCGACGGCGTCATCGGCCTGGCGCGGCTGATCGACGAGGATCTGGCCGACTGGGTGAGGGACAATGTCGCTTTTCCCAATGCCATGGTCGACCGCATCACTCCCGCTACCACCGATCGCGAGCGCAAGATCCTCGCCGACGATTTCGGTCTGGAGGACAATTGGCCGGTGTTCTGCGAGCCGTTCAAGCAATGGGTGCTGGAGGATCATTTCACCGCCGGCCGCCCGGCGCTGGAAAAGGTCGGCGTGCAGTTCGTCAAGGATGTCTCGCCCTATGAGCTGATGAAGATCCGCATCCTCAATGGCGGCCACGCCACGATCGCCTATCCGGCCGGGCTGATGGACATCCATTTCGTGCATGAAGGCATGGAGGAGCCGCTGGTGCGCGCCTTCCTCTCCAAGCTTGAGCATGACGAGATCATCCCGACCGTTCCGCCCGTGCCGGACACCGACCTGGAGGAGTATTACCAGCTTATCGAGCGCCGCTTCTCAAACCCGAAGATCGGCGACACCATCCGCAGGCTTTGCCTCGACGGCTCGAACCGCCAGCCGAAATTCATTATCCCGACCATTGCCGACCGGCTGAAGGCGGGCGCGGGCGTCGCCGGTCTGGCGCTGGAATCGGCCTTGTGGTGCCGCTACTGCTTCGGCACCACCGACAGCGGCGCCGTCATAGAGCCGAACGATCCGAACTGGGACCGCATGCAGGCGACCGCGAAGGCGGCGAAGGACGATCCGAACGCATGGCTGGCGATGGAGGACATCTATGGCGACGTCGGCCGCTCTCCCGTCTTCGCCGAGGCCTTTGCCCACGCCTTGAAGGTCCTGTGGGCGAACGGCGCGCGCGAAACCCTGACGCGCTATCTCGCCGGCAAGCTCTAGAGCGTGATCCCGAAAGGTGGGAACCGGTTTTCGGAAAAGATCACGCTCCAACCAAAAGTTCGATCAGGATGACGATTCAACGAAGCGTCATCCTGATCGAAAACAGACCGGAAGCAAGCTTTGATGACGCCTGAACTGGTCATCTTCGACTGTGACGGCGTGCTGGTCGACAGCGAGGCGCTTTCGGTCTCGGCGCTGCTCGGCATGATCGAGCTGGCCGGCGGCACGCTCAGCGAGGACGTCGCCTACGAGCATTTCCTGGGCAAGAGCATGAAAAGCGTGCGCGAGATACTCGTCCGCGACTTCGGGCTCGAGATCGACGACCGGCACCTGACCGCCATGCGCGTCGACCTGATGCGCAAATTCCGCGAGGAATTGAAGCCGATTGCCGGTGTCAGGGACGTGCTGCCGAAGCTCGGCCGGCCCCGCTGCGTCGCCTCGTCGGGCACGCTGGAACGCATCCGCTACGCGCTCGACGTGACCGGCCTGCTGCCGCTGCTGGAGCCCCATATCTTCAGCGCCACCATGGTCAAACGCGGGAAGCCGGCACCCGATCTGTTCCTGCACGCCGCCGCAAGCATGCGGGCCCATCCGCGCAACTGCCTGGTGATCGAGGACAGTCCCGCCGGCATTGCGGCGGCCCGCGCGGCGGGCATGCGCGTCTTTGCTTTCACCGGCGGCTCGCATGCGTCCAACCCCGCCCTCAGGGCGCGGCTTGCGTCGACGGAGCCGGACTCTATATTCGCTGACATGCTGCAATTGCCCGATCTGATTGCAGGCCTGGGAGCGAGAGTAAAAGCATCTTGAGGAAAAGCTTTGTTTGCGCGGTCGATGTCGGCACCGGGAGCGCTCGCGCGGGCATTCTCGATGCCGGGGGCAATCTGCTGGCGCGGGCCGATCATCCGATCGCCATGCATCAGCCCAAGCCCGATCACGCCGAACACGATTCGCAGGATATATGGTCGGCGGTATGCAAATCCGTGCGGGGCGCGCTCCGCAAATCCGGCGTTGCGGCCGGCGATGTCGCCGGCATTTCTTTTGACGCCACCTGCTCGCTGGTCGTGCGCGACAGGCAAGGCGGCCAGCTCAGCGTCTCGGTGACCGGCGAGAAGCGCTGGGACACGGTCGTCTGGCTCGATCATCGCGCCATCGCCGAGGCCGATGAATGCACGGCAAGCGGCCATGCCGTGCTCGACTATATCGGCGGCGTGATGTCGCCGGAGATGGCGACGCCGAAGCTGATGTGGCTGAAGCGCCATCTGCCGCGGACATGGAATGAAGCCGGCTATCTATTCGACCTGGCCGATTTCCTGACCTGGAAGGCATCAGGCTCGCTTGCCCGTTCGCAATGCACGCTGACGGCAAAATGGACTTATCTCGCGCATGAGGAAAAAAGCTGGCGGCGTGATTTCTTCGAGCTCGTCGGCCTCGGTGATCTGTTCGAGCACGCCAGTCTGCCGGAAAAGGCAAGCCCGGTCGGCGCCGATATCGGCTCGCTGACGGCCGCGGCCGCGGCCGAGCTCGGCCTCACCGAAAAATGCCGGGTCGGCGCCGGTGTCATCGATGCCTATGCCGGCGCGCTCGGCGTGCTGGGCGGCTTTGCCGGCGACGACAAGAACATCAGCCGGCATCTGGCGCTGATTGCCGGAACGTCGTCCTGCGTCATGGCGATGTCGCGCGACCCGCAACCCTTTGCCGGCGTCTGGGGCCCGTATTACGGCGCGGCCTTGCCGGCGCTATGGCTCTCGGAAGGCGGCCAGTCGGCCACCGGCGCGCTGCTCGACCATATCATCCGCTGGCATGGCGCCGGCGGCGAGCCGGACGCGGCCATGCATATGAAGATCGCAGAGCGCGTCGCCGAGCTGCGCGCCGAGGACGGCGATGCGCTGGCCGCAAGGCTGCATGTGTTGCCGGATTTCCACGGCAATCGTTCGCCGCTCGCCGACCCGCATGCGGTCGGCGTCATCAGCGGGCTGACGCTCGATTCCTCCTTCGACAGCCTGTGCAAGCTCTATTGGCGCACCGCCGTCGGCATCGCGCTCGGCGTGCGCCACGTGCTCGAGGCGTTGAACGAGAACGGCTACCTGATCGACACGCTGCACGTCACCGGCGGCCACACCAAGAACCCGCTTTTGATGGAGCTTTATGCCGACGCCACCGGCTGCACGGTCGTCGAGCCGCTGGCCGACGAGGCGGTGTTGCTCGGCACCGGCATGGTGGCGGCGACCGCCGCCGGGCTCTACGGCGACCTCAACGCCGCCTGTGTCGCCATGCAGCAGGGCGGCAAGGCGCGCGCGCCCAACAAGGAAGCCGGCGCCCGCTTCGACCGAGACTACCGGATCTTCCTCGAGATGCACCGCCAGCGGCAGGCGCTCGACGCGATCGGGTAGAGCGTTCCGGGACACTACCGGTCTTATTGCCGGCGCAGCGACTTGCCGGTCTGCGCGTCGAACAAATGGATGCTTTCCTCGTCGAACGTGTAGCGGACAGGCGCGCTCTGCTCAGGGCATTCGCGGGCCGGCACCAGCGCGCTGATCTCCTTGCCGCCGGAGCCGAACGTCACCAGCGCGTCATTGCCATGGAATTCGATGAGATCGGCGGTGCCTTGCAACAGGTTTGCCGTGCCGGCTTCGGCCGTCTTCAGATCCGGAGGCCGGATGCCGAGCACCACGCGATCGCCATGCTGCAGATGGAAGTCGCGGCCTTCCAGCGACAGCACCGTCCCGGCGCCGGTCAACGTCCAGCAATCGCCCTTCCGGCCGACCATGGCCTCGATGAAATTCATGTTCGGCGTGCCGATGAAGCCGGCCACGAACTGGTTGCCAGGGCGGCGATAGATCTCGGCCGGCGAGCCGACCTGTTCGATCAACCCGTCCTTCAACAGCACGATGCGGTCGGCCAAAGTCATCGCTTCCAGTTGGTCATGCGTGACATAGACGGTTGTCGTCTTCAGCGACTGGTGCAGCTTGGCGATCTCGACGCGCATATGGTTGCGCAGCTTGGCGTCGAGATTGGACAGCGGCTCGTCGAAGAGAAAGACTTTCGGCGTCTTGATCATGGCGCGCGCGATCGCCACGCGCTGCTGTTGGCCGCCGGAAAGCTCGGTCGGCTTGCGGCCCAGATAGGGTTCGAGGCCAAGCGTTTTCGCGACGGCTTCGACGCGCTTCTTGATCTCGGCCGCAGGCACCTTCTGCCGCTTCAGTCCGAAGGCGACATTGTCGAAGATGGTCATGTGCGGATAGAGCGCATAATTCTGGAACACCATGGCGATGCCGCGATCGCCCGGGTCGAGATCGTTGACCACCTTGCCGCCGATCGACACCTCGCCGCCGCTGATGTCCTCCAGTCCGGCCAGCATCCTGAGCAGCGTGGACTTGCCGCAGCCGGACGGGCCGAGGAACACGACGAATTCGTGCTCTTCGATCGCGAGGTTGAGGTCGCGGATGACCGTCGTGGCGCCATAGGCCTTGTCGACATGCGAGCAAACGATCGCGGACATCCCTTATCCCTTCTCGCCGGTCAGCAGGATCTGCAGCTTGACGTCCTGCGGCTTGCCTTGCGCCGCGCGCTCGAACGCCTTGATGCTCTCGGAGAAATCATAGGTGCCGGTGATCAGCGGCTTGAGGTCGACCTTGCCGGAGGCGATCAGCTGCAACGCGCGGTCGAAGATGTTGGCGTAGCGGAACACGGTCTCGATGCGCACTTCCTTGGAGATCGCCGCCGGTACGTTGAGCTCGACCGCTTCCACCGGCAGGCCGACCAGCACCACCGCGCCGCCCGGCCGCACGATGTCGAACAGATTGGCGAAAGCCTTCGGGCTGCCGCTGGCCTCGAACACGATGTCGGCGCCCCAATTGTCGGTCGCGGACCGCACGGCGTCGACCAGCGACCGCTCGCCGATATTGACCGGCACGATGCCCGGATACTGGGCGGCTATCTCCAGCTTCGGCGCGGAGAAATCGGAGATCAGCACCTTGGAGCAACCGCCGGCTAAAGCCGCGAGCGCGATCATGATGCCGATCGGGCCGCAGCCGACCACCACGGCGACATCTCCCGGTACGATGCGGGCTCGCGCCGCAGCCTGCATGCCGATGGCGAAGGGCTCGACCATCGCGCCCTCGGCGAAAGAAACATTGTCCGGCAGCTTGTAGGTGAAGGCCGCCGGATGCACCGCGTAGGGCGCAAGCACCCCATGCACCGGCGGCGTCGCCCAGAAGCGGACGTCCGGGTCGACATTGTAGATACCGAGCTTCGTCGCCCGCGACGCAAGGTTCGGCACGCCGGGTTCCATGCAGACGCGATCGCCGATCTTCAGGCTTGTGACATTGGCGCCGACCTCGACGATCGTTCCCGAGGCCTCATGGCCGAGCACCATGGGCTGGCGCACGATGTAGCTGCCGATGGCGCCATGCGTGTAGTAATGCACGTCGCTGCCGCAGACGCCGACCGTGTGGATGGCGATCCTGACGTCGTCCGGCCCGACGTCTTGCGGCAGCGCGATCTCACGCAGCGACAGTTCGCCTTTTTTCTCAAGCACCAGTGCTCGCATCGGGGTAAGCCTCACTTCAACTTTTCTTTTGCCGGAAAACGGAATTCAGGAAGCCGCTGAGAACGCCGAGGAAAAGCAGCGGCGGCAGCGACAGCAGCACGACCGAGGCGTTGAGGATGCCCCACGGCACGTTCATGCCTTGCTGGGAAAGTTCCGAAGCGACGATCGGCAGCGTCTTGGCGTTTGAGCTCGACAGCATCAGCGCGATCAGGAACTCGTTCCAGACCAGCACGAAGCTGAAGGCGATGGCGCCGATGAGCGAGCGCGCCGCGATGGGAAGCGCGATCCGCCAGAACACCGAATAGGCGCCGTAGCCGTCGACGAATGCCGCTTCCTCGATCTCCTTCGGTACGCCCTGGAAGGCGGGGATGGCGAGCCACATGATCACCGAGATGGTGAGCAGCGAATAGGTGACGATCAGCGCCGGCAAAGTGTCGTAGAGCCCGACCTGCAGCCAGATCACCATCAGCGGGATGGCCACCGCCACCGGCGGCAGGAAGCGCAGCGACAGCACGAAGAACTGGATGTCGCCGGCGAAGCGGTTGGGGTAGCGCGCCACTGCGTAAGCCGCCGGCAGACCGAGCACGATGCCGATCAGCACCGCCGAGCCGCAGGCGACGACCGAATTGTACAGCCCGGTCAGCACGCTGTCGCGGCCGAGGATATAGGTGATGTTGGCCAGCGTCGGCGTGAAGATCACCTTCGGCACGCGCGTGATGATGTCGACATTGTTCTTCAGCGCGTTGAGCGCCGTCCAGACCAGCGGGAACACGGCCAGGAACCCGGCCAGCGCCAGGATGGCCTTGGCGATCAGGCGCCCCGGTCTCATCCGATATGGCTTCATGCCTGCACCCGCTTCCAAAGCATGGTGAAGGTGATGACAGTCGCGATCATCATCAGCACCGCCATGGCCGAAGCATAGGAGACCTTGCCGGACTCGATGAAGCCCTGCGAGAAGGCGTACATGTCGAGCGTCTCGGTCGCCACGCCCGGCCCGCCGCGCGTCATCACATAGATGAGGTCGAAGGAGCGCAGCGACTCGATCATCTTGACGAACATCAGGCTGATGAGCGGCGCCTTCAACATCGGCAAGGTGACATAGGCGTGGATCTGCCAGCGCTTGGCGTGATCGAGTCGGGCCGCCTCGATCGGCTGCGGCGGCAGGGTTTCGAGCAGCTTCAGCACGATGACGGCGAAGAACAGACCCCATTGCCAGACGTCCACGGAAGCCACGGCGAGCAGCGCGGTCGCGGGCTTGGACAGCGGGTCGAAGATGAGGCCGCCCGTCAGCAGCCGGTAGGGATAGGTGGCGATGCCATAGAGCGGGTGATAGGCGAACTTCCAGACGAAGGCGGCCGAAACGCGCGGCAAAAGCACCGGGACGATGAACAGCAGGCAATAGAAATTTCGCAGGCGTGGGCCGGCGGCCTCGAACATCAAGACACCGAGCCCGATCGCCACTGCCATTGTCGCCACCACGGTGACGATCTCCCATTTCACCGAAACCCAGACGGCGTTGAGGAAACGGCGGTCGGTAAAGAGATCGGCGAAGTTCGAGAGCCACACCCAGGAATAGCCCGGCGTGCTCAGCTCGCGATTCTGCAGGGCGATGACGATGGCGTAGAGCGTCGGCACCATCGACAGCACGAGCAGGATGGCCAAAGTCGGAACCAGAAATGTGACCGGCAGGGAAGAGCGTCGGCGCATTGCCTATCCTCGGATTTGTGCTGCTATCCGGTGAAGGTTCCGCGGCGCGGATCCCGGCACTCCTTTGAATGCCGTGGACCGCGCGCCGCGGGCGGGAGGATTACTTCTTCTTCACCAGATCGTTGGCATAGGCCTCGAGCTCGTTGAGGCCGCCCTTGATATCGGTGCGCGTGCCGGTGACCAGCTCTTCCAGGATGATGCCCCAGCGGTCGCCGAGATCGGGCCAGCGCGGATCCTGCCAGAAGTTCACCGCCGTCACTTTGCCGGTATCGGCCAGCGCCTGGCCGAGATCGGCGCCGTAGATGTCGGCGAATTCCTTGCTGGTGAGGATGCTGGTGCGGTTCAGCTCACCGAACTGATGCGCGTCGAGCCGGCGCTTCTCGTTTTCCTTGGACGTCGCCCAGGCGATGAACAGGCCAGCGCATTTCTTCGCGGCGTCGTCGGCATTGGCCTTGGTGCCGATGGCGAGCCCGTGGCCATAGCCGCCGCCGGGCAGCGGCGAGGGCGGCGGCAGGAAGCCGACTTTGCCGACCACCTGCGAGGTCTTCGGGTCCACCGCCATGCCCGAAAGCGGTGTCGACTCGACGAGGATGGCGACCTGCCCGGAGAGGAAGGCGCCGGTCGATTCATCCCAGCTGCCGGTCTGCGTACCGGGCGCCGAGTCCTTGAACAGCTTCAAATAGGTCTCGGTCGCCTTGACGGCGGCGTCCGAATTGAAAGCCGGCTTGTCGCCGTCGAACCACTTGCCGCCATAGGCCTTGAAGAACGGCATCCAGCGCCAGACATTGGCGCCCGAGCCGCGCGCGCCGCGCAGCGCAATGCCATATATGCCCTTGTCGGCATTGGTCAGCTTCGGCACGTCGGCGATCAGCTCGTCCAGCGTCTTCGGCGGCTGGATGCCCGCGGCCTCCAACACGTCCTTGCGATAGACCATAAGGTCGCCGCCGCCGGTCAGCGGCGCAAACCACACCTTGCCGTCATAGGTGGCGACCTTCTGGCGGCCCGGATCGAAATCGGCATAGTCATAGTCAGCCGGATAATAATCGGTCAGCGGCACGATCCAGCCGGAAGACGCGAACAGCGCCACATTGGCCTCGTCGACATAGTAGACATTGTAGTTGCCGACGGTGGAGGCATCGGCGCGCGACTTGGCGCGGCGGTCGTTCTCGTTGAGGTAATCGATCTGGAACGAGGCGCCGGAGAGCTTCTTGAACTCGTCCTTAGAATCCTCCAGCAGCGTCAGGCCGTCGCGCGGCTGCGCCAGCACCTTGACCGGCGCGGAGCAGACCGGCGCCTGGGCAAGTGCCACGGTTGATACGGATGCGGTAAGCACGAAAGCTGCACCGAGGCTGGCAGCGAGCCGGTTTGAATTCATTGGTTTTCTCCTCCAGAAACACTCGCGAAAGCGGCAAGTCCTTGAGCTAAGCGACCCTCACCATCGCCCTTATGACCTGCCACCCGTCGACAAAATGAGGAGTCGGAAGGGGCGAGACTAGAAGCCTCGTTGCAGTAGGCCTGTACTTTTATGCATTGTGCGGCGCAATAAATGGCGTTGGCAGAGTGCGCCCGTCACACGAGTATCAGTACGATCAGGGGTGGCGAAATCAGGCCCGCAACATCAGCCGCTGCCGCGACAGCTTGCGGTAGGAGGACGGCGTCATCTTGTGCTTGCGCAGGAAGGCGCGGTTGAAGTTCGAGATGTTCATGTAGCCGACCTGGAAGCAGATGTCGGTGATCGGGATCTCGGTATCGCCAAGCAGCTTGCAGGCCTGCCAGAGCCTGAGCTTGGCGACATGGTCGCTGAAGGAGTTGCCGGTGTTCTTCTGGAAGAAGCGCGAGAATGTGCTTTCGCTCATACCGGCCAATGCCGCCACTTCCGGCAGCTTCAAATCCTCGGCAAAGTGCTGGAACAGATAGGTGAGCGAGCGCTGGACGATGTCTAGGGACTCGGCGTCGAGCAGCGGCGAGAAGTCCGGCGACGACAAAAGCTCGTATTCGTCGGTGGCGGCCAGAAGGTCCAGCAGTTCGAGGAACAGGCGGAACCTTGCCAGCCCATGCACCTCGCCCATCCGTTCCATCAGCTCGGCGCCGTCGAGCGCCGTCTGGCCAGAGAAGACCATGCCGCGCAGCGAGCGCTCCAGGAACGGCTCCAGCTCCCGCAGCTCCGGCAGCAGCCCGGACGAGCCGCGCAGCCGCTCCGGATCGAATTGGAGCACGATATCGCGTCCCTCGATCAGCTCGCCCGGCTGCACCGCAGTCACCCAGTCATGCGGCAGCCCGCCGCCGACGATGGTCAGATAGCCAGGCCCGAACTCGCCGATATGGTCGCCGACCAGCACCACGCCGGACGATTTCCTCAGAAGATGGATTTCGTATTCGGGGTGGAAATTCCAGACATTGCGCTCCCAGGGATAGTCGTCCAGCCGCCACAGGAAACTCTCGCTGGCCTCGGTAACGATGTGCTCGAAGGCCGGCACCGTGCGCGGTATCGCGGCGGTGTTCTTTCTGCGCTTGAAGGGCATCCATTCCTCCCGGCACGGTGCGCCGGCTGTCCGCATCAGCGCTATCCGTAGCAGCCCGGCTCCGGCAAGTGAACGTGCCGTCGGCGCCGGATCCCAGGCAGGCCGGCGGATGTCCTACGCTTTCACTACCCGGTCGCAGACGATCCCGTTGCGCTGCATGGCGTTGCGCGTGTCGATGATCAGGCGCGAGTGATTTGCGAGCAGCCCGTAATCGACCCCGTCATGATCGGTGACGATGACGACCGCGTCATAGGCCGCGATGGAGTCGCGGTTGAGGCGGATGCAATCCTTGCCGGCCAGCGTCGGGTGCTTGCGCGTCTTCGGTATGCGCGCCACGTGAGGGTCGTGATAGGCAATGTCGGCGGCGCGCTTTTCGAGCAGCTCGATCAGCTTGAGCGCGGGGCTTTCACGCACGTCCGACACGTTCTTCTTATAAGCAACGCCGACGATCAGGATGGCCGCCTGGCTCAACGGCAGGCCAAGCTGCGCGTCGAGGGCTTCCGACAGCTTTGACATGACGTAATGCGGCATGGAGACGTTGATCTCGCCGGCAAGCTCGATGAATTTCGTCG
>RXJA01000574.1 GCA_003963455.1 Hyphomicrobiales bacterium | reverse complement strand
ACGACCAGGAGGAAGCCATCGGCATGGCCGACCGGATCTGCGTCATGCAGGCCGGCCATATCCGCCAGCTCGGCAGCCCGCACGAGCTTTACTACAGGCCGAACTGCGAGTTCGTGGCACGGTTCTTCGGCGAGAACAATCTCGTGGCGGGCACGCTCGGTGAGACGCAGGGCGAATTCCGCGCGATCGAGACCGCGCTTGGCCGGCTGGTCTGTTCGGTCGCCGGCCAGCCGCATCTTAAGGCCGCGGCCACCGGCGCCCGCGGCTTCGCCGCCTTCCGCCCCGAAGCCCTGCGCTTTGCCGGCGAGAGCGACGCCGGAAATCGTCTTTCCGGCACCGTCGCCGATGTCGCCTTTGCAGGTTCCTCGACGGTCGCCACTATCACGGCCGGCGGCGACGCCGCGCAGCGCCTGAGGCTGCGGTTTCCGAGCCGGGTGGAGGGCAGCGCCCTGAGGGCCGGCGAGACCGTGGCGCTTTCCTTCGCGCCGCATGAAGGCCATCTGGTGCTGGCATGAGCAACGCCGGCCTGGCGCGTCCCGCCGCCATCCGCTGGTCGCCGCTGGTCACCGTGCTCGCCTTTGCGCTGCCGGTGGTGTTCGTCCTGGCGCCGCTGGCGATCTTCCTCGTCTACAGCTTCTTCAGCGTCGACCAGGGCCAGATCGTCTACGCGCCGACGCTCGCCAATTATCTCCGCTTCTTCACCGACCCGGTCTTCCTCCCGGTGTTCTGGCGCACCATCGTGCTCTGCCTCTCGGTGGCGGCGATCTCGATCCTGCTCGCCTATCCGACGGCCTATTTCCTGACGACGCTCAAGGGGCGGTGGCGCTACGCCCTGCTGATGCTGCTCATGGTGCCGCTCCTGATGAGCTACGTCATCAAGATCTACGCGATCCGCAGCATCCTCGGCCTCAACGGTTTTCTCAACAAGGCGCTGGTCGGACTTGGCATTCTGTCCGAGCCGTCGACGCTCTTCGTCTTCAACATGAACGCCATCCTGCTCACGCTGACGCTGCTCCTGATCCCCTTCGCGATTCTGCCGATCTTCCTGGCGCTGGAGCGCATCCCGCAGGTGCTGCTGCGCGCCTCCGACGATCTCGGCGCAAGCAGCCTGCAGACCTTCCTGCGCATCACCTTGCCGCTGTCGCTGCCCGGCGTCGCCTCGGCGGCGAGCTTCGTGTTCGTGCTGGCGATCGGCGATTTCCTGACCCCGCAGATGGTCGGCGGGATCAGCGGCTTCACCTTTGGCCGCATCCTCTACAGCCAGTTCGGCACCGCCTATAACTGGCCCTTCGGCGCCGCCCTGTCGGTGGCGCTGGCCGTCGTGGTCATCGTCGCCATCCTTCTCGGCGAGCGCTTCGGGCGCAATCGGGGGGCCTCGCTTTGATCGCCCCGCCGCGCCTGTCCACGATCCTTCTCGCCGCGATAACCGCGCTGGTCGCGGTGCTGCTCTACAGCCCGCTTTTCGTGCCGATCGTGTCGTCTTTCTTTCCCGTGGCGCGCGGCGAGGTCGACTGGTCGTCACCGACCGTCGAGACCTATGTCGCATTGGCTGGAAACGACGAAATCCTCTCCGCCCTCCGCACCACGCTCGTCGTCGGCTTCTGCACGGTCGTCCTCTCGGTGGTCGGCGGCACGCTGCTTGCCCTCTATTACCATGGCCGCCGCGCCGGCCGCTCGGCGCTGCAGTTCATCATCTTCCTGCCGTTCCTGATGCCGCCCATCATCAGCGGCCTTGCGTTGCTGATCTTCTTCCGTGAGATCGGCCTCGAGCGCTCGCTGCTCACCGTCGTCATCGGCCATACCGCCTTCGTGCTGGCGATCGTCTATCGCACGGTGCTGACGCGCCTGCAGTCGATGAGCCGCACGCTGATCGAGGCATCCTACGATCTCGGCGCGACCAAATGGCAGACGTTCTGGCGCATCATCCTGCCCAACCTGTCGAGCGCCATGGTCGGAGGCGCCATCCTGGCCTTCGCCCTGTCGTTCGACGAGACCATGATCACCATTCTGGTCACCGGCACCCAGACGACGCTGCCGGTGCGCCTGTGGGCGATGATGCGACTCGGTTTCTCGCCGGACATCAACGCGCTGGTGGCGCTGATCCTGATGTTCACCGTCTTGCTCTGCGCCCTTGCGGCCAGGTTCCTCGTTCCGAGGCAGATCGCCACGCAACGTACTTAAACGGGGCCGACGCTGCGCCGGGCTGCGCGCCTGAGCGAAGCCGGCCGGACAATGTGAGGGATGGCTGGGGCGCCAGGATTCGAACCTGGGAATGTCGGTACCAAAAACCGATGCCTTACCGCTTGGCGACGCCCCAGCAGGCGGGGCATGCCCGCTGCGCGCGGCCTTATAGGACGAGGCGGAGCAAAGCTCAATGCCGGTAGATCAACTAAAAGCGCGGCGATACAGGCCGCCATTCTCCGGCGGTTCGTCGCTCGATCACCGACGATGCGCGGCAAGCTCACACACCCTGGGCAACTGCTCGCCCTTGCGGCCGATATTGGGGCAGTTCAGTTCAAGCTTTTGGAGGGCGATGCTCAAGCCTGGGCCACGCGAGCGCGGCAATCCTCCAGAACGGCCTCAAGCGTGTCCTCGAAGGAATGCACGGGCGCCCAGCCAAGCCGGGTTCGGGCGCGGGTCGCGTCGCCAACGATGCAGGGCAGGTCGCTTGGCCGCAGCCGCAGGGGATCACGCTCCGTCACGATCCTGGCGCTGCTTCGGGCCAACAGCAGGTCGAGAATGTCTCTCATCCGCCAGGAGAGGCCGGACGCGACATTGAAAATGGTGTTCGGCGCAAGCTCGTTGCTGTTGAGGACCACGCGCGCATAGGCATCGGCGACGTCGCGCGCGTCCAGGAAATCGCGTTTTGCGTCGAGATTGCCGACGCGGATGACTGGCGCGGCCAGGCCCGCTTCGATCCGCGCGATCTGCATGGCGAAGGCCGGCACGGCAAATGCCTCGGTCTGACCCGGTCCCGTATGATTGAACGGACGCATCCGGACACATTTCAAGCCCTGGTATGAAAGCGCGCCGAGCGCAAGGTCGGCCGCGGCCTTGGTCACGGCGTAGTCGTCGATCGGAGCAAGCAGCGCGCCTTCGTCGAGCGGCCGTCCGGTCTTCGCGCTTTCGCCATAGACCAGGCCGGATCCGACATGAACCAGCCAGCACTCAGGTGCCTCGTCGATGATGGCGTTGGCCACGTTGAGCGCGCCGTCCACATGAATGCGCCACGTGTTCCGGGGATCAGCCTGGGCGGCATCCAGGGCCGCGACCGCCGCCAGGTGAATAACATGGGTGGGGCGGTGACGGGCAATGGCCTCATGGACCGCGGCGGTGTCGGTCACGTCCAGTGCCTCGACCTGGCCGAAGGCGGGATGCGGACCACCATCCTTGGAGGTTGCGGCAACGACAACGTCGTCGCCGCAAATCCTGCGCAGCGCATGCCGCACATAGGGGCCGACGAAACCGTTGGCGCCGGTTATCAGAACTCGCATGCCGGCCTCACTAACCACGACACATTGTCCCTGAGCGGATGGGTGGCATAACGCGGTCCGTCAAGTCATCGACATAAATACAAGAGCTTCCTTTCAACGCGCGGCGGCCGCGTGGCGCGCGAGATCGGCGTCCACCATTTCGCGGATCATCTCTTCCAGGGAGATCGTCGCTTCCCATCCGAGCTTCGCCCTTGCCTTGGCCGGATTGCCGAGCAGGATTTCGACTTCCGCCGGCCTGAACAAATCGGGGTCGATGACGAGATGGTCGTCCATCTTCAACCCGGCATGCTCAAACGCGATCCTGCACATGTCGCGCACCGTCGTCGTCCTGCCGGTGGCGACCACATAGTCGTCGGGCTGATCCTGCTGCAGCATCAGCCACATGGCGCGGACATAGTCCTTGGAGTGGCCCCAGTCGCGCCTGGCGTCGATGTTGCCCAGCCGCAGTTCCGTTGCCAAGCCCATCTTGATGCGCGCGACGGTGTCCGTGACCTTGCGCGTGACGAATTCGATGCCGCGAAGCGGCGATTCATGGTTGAACAGGATCCCGCTCGAAGCGTGCAGGCCGAAGCTCTCGCGATAGTTGACGGTGATCCAGTGGCCGTAGACCTTCGCCACCGCATAGGGCGAGCGGGGATGGAAAGGCGTGGTCTCCGACTGCATCGGCTCCTGGATAAGGCCATACATCTCCGACGACGAAGCCTGATAGAAACGCGCCTCGGGGATTTCGAGACGCAGCGCCTCCAGGACGTTGGTGACGCCGATGCCGGTGACGTTGCCCGTCAGGATAGGCTGCTGCCAGGAGGATTTGACGAAAGACTGCGCGGCAAGATTGTAGACCTCGTCGGGCCTTATGTCGCGCATGGTCCGGGCCAGGCCCGACAGGTCCATCAGGTCGCCATCCACGATCCGCACGTCCTTCTCGACGCCCAGCCATTTCAGGCGCATGGTGTTGATGTCGGCCGTGCTCGACCGCCGCGCCAGTCCGTGGACGCTATAACCCTTCGAAAGCAGGAACTGGGCCAGATAGGCGCCATCCTGCCCCGTAATGCCGGTTATCAATGCTGTCCTTGTCATCGGTGCTTTCTGGGATCGAGCGGGATGCGGGGTGCGAGCCCGCGATCTTGTCGAACCGGCCGCGCCCAATGCCTGCGGCAACCACCGGCGTCACTTTCGTTACACGGCCTATGATTCATCCGCCAGTGTGGTATCACGCGCCCGCTCCAGCGCCATTGCCACAATCTCGGCCGCCCTGTCCTGGCTGGCGGCCTCGGCATAGCAACGAAATTCGGGAGCGTTGCCGGAAGGCCGCAGATGGATGATCTCGCCGCTGGTCATCCGCGCCCTGAGACCATCGGTCTCATCGACGTCCGCGACGCTGCCGAACGGGGCAAGGAATTGCCGCAGCGCATCCCGGTCGGCGAGCTTGCGCATCAAGCCGCGCGATGCCTCGACCGGGAAGTTCTCGAGCCGCTCGCTGGCGCAGACCGGAAGATTCCAGGTTTCACGCAGGCTGGACAATGATTTTCCGGTCGATGCCACCGTGCCCAGCACCGCCAGGATCGGCAGGAATGAATCCCGCGTCGGCAGCGCGGACAATGTTCTGCCGTTCAAAAAACAGTCCGACCCGAGCAGAACTCCGCCATTGGCTTCGAAGCCGACGACGATGCCGCCGGCCGGCTGCGCTGCCTCCATGCCCGCTATCACGAAGGGCGAGCCGACCTTCGTTCTCCTGACCTCAAACCCGAAAGCTTCGGAAATGCCCGAATTGGAGGTCACGGGCGTCACCACGATGTCGGCCTTGAGGAAGAGCGCCGTGGCCAGCCCGATCAGGTCGCCGCGAAACAGGTCGCCGTTTTCGTCGATGACGAGAGGGCGGTCGGCATCGGCATCGGCCGAGAGCACGGCGTCGAATTCGAAGTCGCGTACCCAGCCCTTCATCTTCGCAATCGTTTCAGGGCCGACGGCCTCCGTGTCGACGGGCACGAAAATTTCCGATTTCCCGACGGGGATCACATCCGCGCCAAAGGATCGCAGGACCTCGATCAGCAACTCCGCCGCGACGGTGCTGTGCTGGTAGACGCCGAGCCTCATGCCGGAAAGGGCGCCAGCGGGGAGAATTGCCTCCACCCGGTCGCGAAAGGCCGCGATCGCCTGTTCATGGCAGGCTTGACGCTCCGAACGGGCCGGCGGCCAGGGATAGCCGTCCGACAGCTCCGCGACATATGCGGTGATTGCCGCCTCGTCCGCCTTGTCGATCTCGCCCTTCGGCCCATAGAACTTGATGCCGTTGCGGTCGGCGGGAATATGCGAGCCGGTTACCATGAGCGCCGCGGCGCCATGCCGGTGGGCATAAAAGGCAAGCGCCGGGGTGGGGATAGGGCCGCAATCGACGGGCTGGAAGCCGGACGCGGCCAGCGCCGCCATGCAGTCCTCGGCAATTGCCGGGCTGCTGTCGCGCAAGTCCCGCCCCACAAAGACCTTGCCTTGCTCAAATCCGGTCGCCCGCAAGCGCCGGGCAAACGCCTCGGTGTAGAGCCCGCTTGGCCTTCCGACCAATTCGGAAGCCAAACCCCGAACGCCGCTTGAACCGAATTTCATCAGCCTGCTTTTGCTGTTGCAAGATCGCCGTTGTTTGTTGGAGCGAGCTGAGCCCGGCTGTCAACAGCAAAAAGTACCACGAAATCTGCGTCTTTCTAATGCCCCCAAACCGCCAGTTCGTTGCCGGCCGGATCGGTGAAATGAAACCGCCTGCCGCCCGGGAAGGAAAAGATCGGCTTGACGATGGCGCCGCCGGCATTCTCGACCGCGTCCAGCGTTTCCTCGAGGTTTTCGGAGTAGATGACCGGCAGCGGCCTGGCCGGCGCCTCGCCGGCGTCGGCCTGGAAGCCGCCGTCGAGTCCTTCGGCAAAGGCGGCATAGGTCGGGCCGTAATCAGTGAACGACCACGAGAAGGCGGCGCTGTAGAAGGATTTGACGCTGTCCAGCGTGCCGCCTGTCGCAGGCAGTTCCAGATAGTCGAGTTTCCCGTTGAGTTTCATGACGCTACTCCACTTCGTTCCCTTTATGTTCTATATCGCGCCATACCCTCCGGCAAGTCTTTTTGACGCAGCTTTTGCTTAATCGATTGTAGTGCCGGCGAGCAGTGGCCGGTGCCTTGCCTTTCGCACTGCAGCATCATATCGCTCGAATGGGGAAGGCGGGGAACCGGACTGTGGGGCCATGGTCCGGATGTTTCCATCTTCCGCGAACTGGAGGGCAAGCATGACCAAGTGGGTTTATACCTTCGGCGATGGCGCCGCCGAAGGCCGTGCCGGCGACCGCAATCTTCTCGGCGGCAAGGGTGCCAATCTGGCCGAGATGTGCAGCCTCGGGCTGCCGGTGCCGCCTGGCTTCACCATCACCACTGAAGTCTGCAACGCTTATTACGCCAACGGGCGCAGCTATCCTGGCTCGCTCGAGGCGGATGTGGTCTCCGCTCTCGACCATATCGGCCGGATCACTGGCCGCCGCTTCGGCGATCCGTCGAAGCTGCTTCTGGTTTCCGTGCGCTCCGGTGCGCGCGCCTCCATGCCCGGCATGATGGATACGGTGCTCAATCTCGGCCTCAACGACGAGACGGTCCAGGCTCTGGCCGCTGATTCCGGCGACGCGCGTTTTGCCTATGACAGTTATCGCCGCTTCATCCAGATGTATTCCGACGTCGTCATGGGCCTCGACCATGAGGTGTTCGAGGAAATCCTCGAGGACCAGAAGGCGAGCCTTGGTCACGAGCTCGACACCGAGCTGACGGCCACGGAATGGCAGGGCGTGATCGCGCTTTACAAGGCCAAGGTCGAGGAGGAGCTCGGCAAGCCGTTCCCGCAGGATCCCCAGGAGCAGCTCTGGGGCGCGATCGGCGCCGTGTTCTCGAGCTGGATGAACAACCGCGCCATCACTTACCGGCGCCTGCACGACATTCCCGAAAGCTGGGGCACGGCGGTCAACGTCCAGGCCATGGTGTTCGGTAACATGGGCGACACATCCGCCACCGGCGTCGCCTTCACCCGCAATCCCTCGACCGGCGAACGGCAGCTCTATGGCGAGTTCCTGGTCAATGCCCAGGGTGAGGACGTGGTGGCCGGCATCCGCACGCCACAGAACATCACCGAGGCGGCGCGTATCGCCGCCGGCTCCGACAAGCCGTCGTTGCAGAAGCTGATGCCCGACGCCTTCCAGGCCTTCGTCGACATCTCCGACCGGCTTGAGAAGCACTACCGCGACATGCAGGACCTCGAATTCACCATCGAGCGCGGCAAATTATGGATGCTGCAGACCCGCTCCGGCAAACGCACCGCCAAGGCGGCGTTGAAGATCGCCGTCGAAATGGCGAGGGACGGCCTGATCACCAAGGAAGAGGCGGTCGCCCGCATCGATCCGGCATCGCTCGACCAGCTCCTGCACCCGACAATCGATCCGAAGGCGGCGCGTGACGTCATCGGCATGGGCCTGCCGGCTTCGCCGGGCGCCGCCACCGGCGAGATCGTCTTCTCGTCGGCCGATGCCGAGGACGCCAGGGCTCAGGGGCGCAAGGCGATCCTGGTGCGCATCGAGACCAGCCCGGAAGACATCCACGGCATGCATGCCGCCGAGGGTATTCTCACCACGCGCGGCGGCATGACCAGCCATGCCGCGGTCGTGGCGCGCGGCATGGGTAAGCCCTGCGTCTCGGGCGCCGGCTCGCTGCGTGTCGACTACAAGGCCGGCACACTGGTCTCGATGGGGCAGACCTTCCGCAAGGGCGACATCATCACCATCGACGGCGGCAATGGCCAGGTGCTGAAGGGCGCGGTCGCCATGCTGCAGCCGGAACTGTCGGGCGACTTTGCCGCCATCATGGAATGGGCCGACGCCGCGCGCCGCATGAAAGTGCGCACCAATGCCGAGACGCCGCTCGACGCGCGCATGGCGCGCTCTTTCGGCGCCGAGGGCATCGGGCTTTGCCGCACCGAGCACATGTTCTTCGACGGCGACCGCATCGTCGCCATGCGCGAGATGATCCTGGCCGACACCGAGAAGGACCGGCGCTCGGCGCTCGACAAGCTCCTGCCGATGCAGCGCTCGGATTTCCTCGAGCTGTTCGAGATCATGGCCGGCCTGCCGGTGACGATCCGCCTGCTCGATCCGCCGCTGCATGAATTCCTGCCCAAGACCGAGGCCGAGCTCGCCGAGGTGGCGAGCGCGATGAACGTCTCGGCCGACAAGCTACGGCAGCGCACCGAGGCCCTGCACGAATTCAACCCGATGCTCGGCCATCGCGGCTGCCGGCTCGCCGTTTCCTATCCGGAGATCGCCGAGATGCAGGCGCGCGCCATTTTCGAGGCGGCGGTCGAGGCAGGCCGCAAGGCCGGCGCGCTGGTGGTGCCGGAAATCATGGTGCCGCTGGTCGGCATCGTGAAGGAGCTGGAATACGTCAAGGCGCGCATCGACGCGGTGGCGCAAAGCGTCATGCGCGAGACCGGCACGAAGATCGACTATCTGACCGGCACGATGATCGAGCTGCCACGCGCGGCGATCCGGGCCCACGTCATTGCCGAAGTGGCCGAATTCTTCTCCTTCGGCACCAACGACCTCACCCAGACGACTTTTGGTATCTCTCGCGATGATGCCGCGTCCTTCCTCGAAACCTACCGGCAGAAGGGCATCATCGAGCAGGATCCGTTCGTGTCGCTCGATGTCGACGGCGTCGGCGAGCTGGTGCGGATCGCGGCTGAAAAGGGCAAGGCGACCCGGCCCGGCATCAAGCTCGGTATCTGCGGCGAGCATGGCGGCGATCCGGCCTCGATCCGCTTCTGCGAGGAAGTCGGGCTCGACTATGTGTCGTGCTCGCCCTACCGTGTGCCGATCGCCAGGCTGGCGGCCGCGCAGGCGGCCGTGGCGGCGGCGAAAGGCTCCGCCAAACGCGCCTGAGGGTCTTTGGGGAGCGGCACCAGGATACCTTACGATTTTGTATGGAATGTCACGCGAACGTGCGCGTGACGGCCCTGAATCTCGACATCGTTTCAAGGAAGTTTCCGACATCGAATCTTCAGGTGTCCGAAACCCCATGTTGCAGATTGCCCCCACCGCCTTCCGGTCGATCCTGATCCTGCAGACCAAGTTCATGGGCGACATCGTGCTTGCGTCGGCGTTGGCGAAGAACCTGCAGCGTCAATATCCGGGCGTCAGGATCGTGTTTCTCTGCGAAGCGAATTTCGCCGGTTTCCTGACGGCCCACGGCATAGCTTCCGAAGTCGTCTCCTTCAGCCGCGCAAGGATGCGCGGCTCGCCGCTCGAGCGGGGGCGCGAGCTTTTTCGCATGGTGCGCGCATTGCGGCGGCACCATTTCGACATGACCATCGACATCACCGACTCCAAGACCTCGCGGATCGTTTCCGAACTGGTGCAGGCGCCGGTCCGGGTCGGCTATTTCCCGACGGAGCGGCCTCTGCGTTGGTATGAGCGCCAGCCGGCGAATGTGAGGATGAAGCCCTTCGGATTCGGCAAAAGGCACTATCTCTACCGCTATTTGTCTCCGTTGGAGGCGCTCGGCGTCGACTTGCGTGTCAGGGCGCCGGCCATTCGGCCGATGCCTTTCGAGACGACGCGCGTGCTGGCGCTGCTGGCAAGGCACCATATCCAGCCCAACGCCTTTGTCGCGGTTCATGCCGGAGCAAGCTTCGCCGGTCGCCGCTGGCAGCCGGAGCGCTTTGCCGAAGCGATCGACAGGATTGCCGGTGAAACAGGGCTGCGGGTGGTTCTGGTGGGCGGCCCCGATGAAAGCGATACGACCGCCAAGATCATGGCCGCGGCCAAGACGCCTGTCGTCAACCTGGCGGGGGCGTTGCGGCTGGAGACGCTTCTGGCCTTGCTCAAGGAGGCTCGGCTGTTCCTCGGCAACGAAAGCGGCCCCATGCATATGGCGGCCGCGGTCGGTACGCCGGTCGTTGGCTTGTTCGGCCTGACCAGCCCGGTCCGCTGGGCGCCGGTCGGCGTGCCCAGCATCTCGTTGCGGCCGTCCATGCCCTGCGACTGCGTCGGCGGCGACCTTTGCCGCCGGACCGACCCGAGCAAGGCATGCTGCGTGTGGCGCCTGGAGGTCGACCCGGTGGTTGATGCGGCGCTGGAACTCCTGGCGCGCACCGAGATGGTCCTCGAAGCCGCGATCTGACATTGGCGGCAAAGTCCGAGCCGCCTGCCGGCCGCGTCACGCCTCTTGAAAACGGCTCGGAAGAAGTGTGAAGTGGTTAGGCTCGGCGACTTCGTCGTGGCCCTATGTCCGCAATTGCGTCAAATCCAATCAAATGAAGCACTCTCGCCGTTTCCGCGAAACGACGAAACGCTCCGTCGGCGCGCGAGAGTCATGATGGCCCACGACATTGCGTTCTTGTATAACAGGCCACGCGAACAAGCGCGATGGTTCCGAATGTCGACGTCTCAACCCAGCCTGCCGGACTCCAATACATCCGATGCCCAGCCGCGGATGCCGCAGGTTCGCGCCGGATCCGTCCGCTCGATCCTGATCCTGCAGACGAAATATATCGGCGATCTCGTCCTTGCCTCGGCGCTGGCGAAGAATCTACAGCTCGAATACCCCGCCGCCCGCATCGTCTTCCTCTGCGATGCCCGCTTCGCCGGTCTCCTCACGGCCAACGACGTCGCCTCGGAGGTCGTGACCTTCCGCCGCTCCTATATGCGCGGCACGCCGCCTCGGCGCTTGCAGGAGCTCATTCTCACGCTGTTCAGATTGCGCCGTCACCACTTCGACATGACCATCGACATCACCGACACGAGGACGTCGCGGTTCATCTCGGGAATGGTCGGTGCACGGGTTCGAGTGGGATACCACCCGTCGGAAAACCCCCTGCGCTTGCTTGGACGCCAATCCGTCAATGTCAAGGCAAAGCCGTTCGGCTATGGCGGGCAGCACTTTCTCCATCGTTATCTCTCGCCGCTGGAGGCGCTTGGCATAGAACTGCGCGTGCGCTTCCCTGCCTTGCAGCCGCAGCCGTCCGAGACGGCGAAAGCCTTGGCGCTGCTCGACAAGTTCCGCCTTCGACCGAACGCCTTCGTCGCGGTGCATGCCGGTGCAAGCTTCCCCGGTCGCCGCTGGCAGCCCGAGCGGTTTGCCGCCGCAATCGACAGGATATCGGCTGAAACCGGTCTGGACGTAGCTCTGGTCGGCGGTCCGGATGAGAACGAGGCGGTCGAAAAGATCCTGGCGTCCGCGAAGACGCCGATCGCCAATCTGGTCGGATCGGTGCCGCTCGAAACGTTGCCGGCGCTGTTCAAGCAGGCGCGGCTGTTTCTCGGCAATGACAGCGGCCCCATGCACATGGCGGCCGCGGCCGGCATTCCCGTCGTCGGCCTCTTTGGTCTGCAGAACCCGATCCGCTGGGGGCCGGTCGGCGTGCCGAGCATCGCGATGCGGCCGTCCATGCCTTGCGATTGCGTCGGCGGCGACCTGTGCAGACGACCCGACCCGAACAAGGCGTGCTGCGTCTGGCGCCTGGAGGTCGAACCGGTCGTGGGGGCTGTGCTCGAACTCCTGGCGCGGACGGAGACAGCCTTGAAAGCCAGCGTGTAAGACGAAAGCAAATTTTCGCGACCGCCCTTTTTGCGCTGTTTGCCGTCCCTATTTTCGCCTAGATGCCGGTCTGTTGAGACAAGTCTTGCAGAGGCAAGTTTTCTTGGCGCGACGCGCCGGCTTGGAATGGATTGATGGGTCTGCTTCGAAACTCTCTTTGCGCGATGGCGCTGTCGCTGTTCGCTATATCCGCGGGCAATGCCGCGACGCTGGTCGAGCCGACGTTGCATCTGAGGCCGCAAGCCGCCGCGGGAGGCGGGCGAGTCGCCCTGACGCTCGACGCCTGCGGTGGAAAGACTGACACCCGGATCCTTTCGGCGCTTGTCGACAACAAGATACCGGCGACGATCTTCGTTACCGGCATCTGGCTGAAGCGCAATGCCGCGGCCGTCGAGATCATGCGGGCGCACCCTGATCTGTTCGAATTGGAGAACCATGGCGGCCGCCACATTCCGGCGGTCGATACGCCGCGGATGATCTATGGTATCCGCAGCGCCGGCAGTCCGGACGCTGTTCAGGCCGAGGTGGAATCCGGCGCCGCCGCTTTGGCCAGCGCGGGCGGTCCGGCGCCCAAATGGTTTCGCGGCGCCACCGCCGAATACAGCCCCTCGGCGATCGCCATGATCCGCAAGCTGGGTTTCAAGATCGCCGGCTTCTCGATCAATGGCGACGGCGGCTCGCTGCTCGGCGCGAAGGAAACTGCACGCCGCATCGGCGCCGCCAAGGACGGCGACGTCATCATCGCCCACATCAACCAGCCGACCCATGCGGCCGGCGAGGGCGTGGTTCAGGGGCTGCTCGCCCTGAAGCAGAAAGGCATGACCTTCGTGCGCCTGGACGATGCCGAGGGTGTCGGCAACAACGGCACCACGGATTGACTGGCACCATGATATTCAGGTGATGCCGGCCTGACCTGACGTTCAAGGCACCTCTGGCAGGGCAATAGAGACTCAGCCCGGTTCGGCTTCGACCGTCACCTTGCTCGCATAGAACGCGCCGTGATTGCGGATCTCGGTCATCTCGTCGAACGGCTGCTCATAAGCCCACATCGCATTCTTGCCCGTATCGCCGGCCGCCTGAACGCTCCAGTAGCTGGCGTTTCCCTTGTACGGGCAATGCGTGGAGTGCTCGGTGCCGGCGAGCTTGCTGAAATCGATGTCGTCGAACGGGATGTAGAAGGCCGCCGGGTAGGGCGGTTCCAAAAGCACCTTGGCCCTGGTCGATCTGGCGATGACGGTGTCGCCCGCGCGCACGGTGACGCTGCCGCGATAAGGTTCGACGGTGATCACCTTGTCGGGATTGCGCTGAAAGCCGGGGGCTGGATTGGCGAGCTTGTCCATGAATGGTCTCCTGGAGCAATTCCAGGAAAAGTGCGAAGCGGTTTTCCGTTTGGAATTGCGTCAAAACAAAAGAGAACGGTTTACCGTTTCCGTGAAACGGTGAAACATTCTCGCGGGAGACTTACATGTGTCGGGCAAATGCGCCGCGCAAGTTCGCGCGGCGCCGGTTGCCATCACCATTCCTTGAATGCCCGTCGCCCGGTCGTCAGGCGGCCGTTTTGAAGGCATCCATGAGGCCGGCATAGGCGGCGGCAATTCCGGCCACCGGATTGGTGCTTCTTGCCGCGGTTTCGACCTTGAGCGCGCCGCCGCTGGTCGGCAGCGTCAGTAGCAGGAACTGGCGGTTG
>RXJA01000019.1 GCA_003963455.1 Hyphomicrobiales bacterium | reverse complement strand
CGATCGTAGCGGCCGTTGCGCTTGTAGACGATCTCGGCCTTTTCGCCGGTGTGCAGGTGATAGAGCTTCAGCGAACGGGTTTCGGCCTTTGCGCCGTGGACGGCTGCCGAGAGGAAGCCGACGGCCAAAATCACAGCAGCCAGCCACCTTGGCCAGACGCTCATGTGAAAATGCCGCCCGTTTTTGTGTCGTTCGACTTGGTTCAAATCAAAAGGCCTTGCAGGCTGCCGTTTGTCCCCGGATTTGCCCAAACGGATGCGTCGTTCTCACATCCGATATCAATCCTGATGGTTAGTCATCAGTTACGTGGGGCCGAAATGCGGTTACACTGTGGCGGTGACTTGGCGTCGTTGCGCGGCTAATGCGAGCCGGCGGGCCGCATCTGCAATCTCATTTCGGGGCTTGTTTGAAATTCCGTCTCAAGAGCGAATGGCGAACCAGCGACCGAGCCGCCAGCGTGATGGCCTGAGGAATGTTTAGGATCAGGGTAAGTATGAATCGCGCTCGCGGGCGATGAGCTGCTCGACTTTGGAGACGCAGGGCCTGCCATTTCACGCTGTTGCGTCCTCCTGCAATGTTAGCAAGCTTCTCACCGGCAGACGTGAAGAAGCCCGCCGCCTAGTCTGGTCCGGGCGACGGGCTTTTGCTCCTGCTTGGATAAGCGGCTACATTCTGAAGGGTCGACCGCTTATCTCTAAATTCCCTGTGGTCGGGTTGGTTCCGATCTTGAAACACCGGAATCTTGCATAACTCGTTCAACTCAACGGTGGTTAGTTCTGTCGCGCCATCAGGCCGGTATCAGTTCGACAATTCTCATGATGCTCGCTTGTCACTCTTATTCGTGTCGGCCTCGACGTTCCCAACCGGACAGAAATAGACGTCGCCTGGGCTGGAGCGTCAGGGGAGCCCCCTTCATTTCCACGTATAGGGGTGCACCCTGGATTTCACAGATGTCCACGGTCTTCGACGGGTTCGGGTCTGAAAACGTCGCACCGGGCTGAAGGTGATTTCCATGAGCTTGGCCTTCTGGAAGCCGGGCACCGGTCCGATCGGCGGGACCTCCTTGAGCATTTTAAGAGTGACGCCAGGCGCTAGTTCCCCCGTCTTGACTTCGTCTGCCTGCGCCGACGAGCCCCCGTCGAACAGTGCCGCAGCGCCAATCGCTCCGAGGAACAACACTGACCGCCGGTCGAATTCAGAATTTGCTTGAATGCGTTTCATGCTCTCCTCCCTTGTTTAGACGTGAACCAGGGAGGCGGGGCTTGCTCAAACGTCGCAGCCTTTGCTTTTCACTTGCCAAAATCGCATTTCAAGATCAGCCTTGCGGTGTGCACGCAACTTTGTCGCCAAAGCATCTGTTTGTCTTGCTCCTGACGGTCTTCCTGACCGCAGGATTCAGCTTGTCTGCAGCTACGGCCAGCATCATGCCGACCATGGCTAAGGTTAACCGTGCCATGTTCATGCCAGCGGACGTGGGCATGGGCAAGATGATGGCCGGTGCCATGAGTGGCGACTGCAAAGCATGCTTGAAGGGCGTAGGTAGTAGCGATAGCCCGATTCACTGTCCGCCGACCTGCATAACACCGGTGCTCGCTGTGCTGCCACAGGACCTCACAGTGGCGATGGTTTCGCGGACGGAGGAGCCACTTGCGCTGCGGGCGCCGTTCCTGCGTGGACGAACATTCCTGCCGGACCCACTCCCTCCCAGACCCAGCGAGTAACGCCGTTTCAGCCGTTCGCGGCTGATTAACGGCGCCTGACCGTCCGCGTTGCGCATCATCGCGCCGCGGGCACGTACAGTAATCAGTCGGTGCTCGGGCATCGATTGACGTCGCAAAGGGCTACAAGGGTGACCTTCGATCTCCAGATTTCGCGCCGCGGGTTTCTCGTTGCGGCTACCGGTATTGCATCGTTAAGCCTCTTCAACACCAGGTCACTACAGGCATCTGAGCTTGATGAGCGTGAGCTTAGGGCAACGCATGGCCGTGCCAACCTTGCTGGTCCCGAGGGCCCGTGGACCTCGATATGGGGTTATGACGGGACCGTTCCTGGCCCGACATTGCGGTTACAACAGGGTCGGCCTGCTCGGATTACTGTGGAGAACGGCCTTGGCGAGGATACCACCGTGCACTGGCACGGTATCCGTCTGCCGAACGCAATGGACGGTGTGCCGGGCTTGACTCAGCCGCCTATAAAGCCGGGCGAAAGCTTCGTCTATGAGTTCACGCCGCCAGATGCCGGTACCTTCTGGTACCACCCCCATGCCGACAGCCTGGTGCAGATGGGTCGTGGGCTAGCTGGCGCCCTTATCGTCGAGGAGACAGAACCACTGGCTGCCGATCGTGACGTCCTGTGGGTGCTCCAGGATTGGCGGCTCTCGGGCGACAAGCAGATTGCCGCAGGTTTCGGCAGCGCAATGGATGCGGCGATGTCCGGCCGAGTCGGTAATGCCGTCACTATCAACGGCACTGCGCCAGCAAACCAACCAGTGCGCGCGGGGGAGCGTGTCAGGTTGCGGCTTGCCAATGCCTCGCTTGCCCGGATCGTGGCTTTGCGCTTCGAAGGCCATCGGCCGGTCATCGTCGCGATCGATGGCCAGCCATGCGACCCGCACGAGCCCGAGGACGGTCGTCTCGTGCTGGCGCCGGCGATGCGCACCGATGTCGTGATCGACATGCAGGGCGATCCAGGCAGCCGGCATGATGTGATCGACGATTTTTATGACGGCCTTGCCTACCCGCTGACCACGCTTGCGTATGATACGGCGCCGCCGCTTCGGGAGCATCCGCTCGACGCTCCGCTTGCCCTGCGGCGCAATCCGCTGCCCGAGCCCGATCTCACGCGGACCAACCGGCAGCAGATCTTGTTGCAGGGCGGTATGATGGGCGGCGGCAAGCTCGCCGGCGTCGGCGGCATGATGGGCATGTCGATGCCAGGTATGAACGGAGGCGCTGCCTGGGCGGTCAATGGTATATCGATCACTGGTGACGGCCATGCTGGTATGGCGCCGCAATTCACAATCGAACGCGGCGCTACTTGTCACCTTATCGTCCGCAACGAAACGGCCTGGTGGCATCCGATGCATGTCCACGGCTTCAGCCTGTTGGTGCTTTCCCGCAATGGCGCGCCTGTGCCGCATCGGCAATGGCAGGACACCGTGCTCTTGGCGCCGAAGGATACGGTGGAATGCGCCTTCGTTGCCGACAATCCCGGCGACTGGATGCTCCACTGCCATGTCGCCGACCACCAGATGGCCGGCCTGATGACCTTGTTCCGGGTGACCTGATTTCAATCCAACCCATCAACCAAGGAGAACTGCAAAATGAAACTAACCTACGCGCTGACCGTTCTAGGCCTCGCGATCGCAACGCCGCTGCCGGCGCTTGCCGCGACGATCAATGCGGTGATGTACAAGAACCCGCAATGCAGCTGTTGCGAGGCTTATGCCGGCTATCTCGAACAGAACGGCTTCAAGGTTGACATCAAGCCGGTCAACAATCTCTCGCAGATCAGCAGCGATGCCGGCGTTCCCGCCGACCTCGAAGGCTGCCACACGATCATGGTCGACGGCTATGTCGTCGATGGGCTTGTGCCGGTCGACATCGTCAAGAAGCTTCTCACCGAACGTCCGGCGATCGCCGGCATCACGCTCGCCGGCATGCCGGCGGGCGCACCCGGCATGGGCGGCGAGAAGAGCGAGACCTGGACGGTCTACGCCTTCACCAAGGATGGCAAGGCGCCGACCGTCTACGCGACGGAATGAGATAAAGTGTCAATCTATCGCAAACCCATGATCGGACCGGATGCGTCATGAGCAACGGTCACATCGTCGAACCGGGTGGGCAGGCCGCCCGGCGCACCGCGCTGCGACGACTGGTGGTCTTCTTGCCGGCGATGGTTTTCGCCGGCATGGCCGTCTTGCTCGCCTGGGGGCTGACCCGCAACGCGTCCGACATCCCCTCGGCGCTGATCGACAAGCCGGTTCCGGAATTCAGTCTTCCACCGGTTGAGGGCCGTACGCTTGGCCTGTCGAGCACCGACCTGCGCGGCGAGGTCTCGCTTGTCAACGTCTTTGCGTCATGGTGTCTCGCCTGCCGTGAGGAACATCCGGTGTTCATACAACTGGCTAAGAGCGGGAAGGTGCCGCTGCATGGCCTCAACTATAAGGATCAGCCTGACGACGCCGCGCGATGGCTCGACACTGAGGGCGACCCCTACACGCGCACCGGCGCGGACCTCGCCGGCCGCGTCGCCATCGACTGGGGTGTCTATGGCGTACCTGAAACCTTCGTCGTGACTGCCGACGGCCGCATTGCCTACAAGCACATCGGCGCGGTGACTGAGGAAGCGCTTCGGAAAACGATCCTGCCGCTCGTCGAGCGGCTGAGGGCTGAGGCGAAGGACCAGCGACCATGAAGGAATTCGCACTCGCCTCGCTTGGCGTGCTGCTTCTTGTGGCTCAGCCTGCATCGTCGGCGCAGGCCCCACAGAACTTTGCAGTTCTCGATACGCCCATCGCGATACCGGAGATCAGCTTCGCGGATGCTGCCGGCAACCCGAAGACGCTCGCCGACTATTCCGGCAAGGTGGTGCTGCTCAACATTTGGGCGACATGGTGTGCGCCCTGCCGCAAGGAAATGCCGACGCTTGACCGCTTGCAGGCAAAGCTGGGCGGGCCGGATTTTGAGGTCGTCGCGCTCTCCTTGGATCGCGGCGGGCCGGAGCTGGTGAAGAAGTTCTTCGCCGAAACCGGCGTCACCCACCTTGCGCTTAACATCGATACCTCGGCCAAGGCCATGTTCGCGCTCGGCACCGTCGGCCTTCCGACAACCTTGCTGATCGACCGCAAGGGCAAGGAGGTCGGCCGGCTGATCGGCCCGGCTGAATGGGATGCCCCCGACATGGTCGACTTCATCCGCGCCCGCATTGCCGCCAAATGAAAGGAAATGACATGACCTCGACAGAAATGAGCCAGGCCCGGCAGGCTTCGCCGCGCAGCGCTTTCCAAACCTTCGTCCGCACTCTCGGCGGGACGCGCGGTCTGATCGCCGTCGGGGCGGCTATCGCCGTCGCTGGCATTGCCCTCAACTGGTCGTGGTTGGTCGCTGTCGGCATCGCGCCGGTGCTGCTCAGTCTCCTGCCCTGCGCTGCCATGTGCGCGCTTGGCCTGTGCATGAACCGGATGACTGGCCGCTCATGCTCGACAAAGGATGTTTCTCCAGAGGAACGCGCCGACATTCCGAAAGCATCCGCCGATATGCAAGGCAGTGACTGATGCTCGTCCGAATGCAAGGCCGGCCGGCGGCTTGCTGCGTTTCATCGACCTGGAGCCGATGGACATTTTTGCTGCGCAACTTGGTCGCGCTGACGGTGCTGACCATCGGCTTCGCCAATGGCGCGCAGGCGCATTCGCTGGATGAAGTCGACGCGATGCTGCAAAGCGATGAGAAATATTTCCAGATGATCGACAAGCCGATGCCCGATTTCACACTGCGTACCGCCGACGGGCGCATCGTGCGGCCAGTCGATCTCGTCGGCAAGGTGGTGGTGCTCCATTTCATCTACACCTCGTGCCCGGATGTGTGCCCGCTGCATGCTGAGAAGATCGCAGAGATCCAAAAGATGGTGAACGGCACGCCCATGAAGGACCGGGTCGTCTTCATCAGCATCACCACAGACCCAAGCAAAGACACGCCCGATATGCTCAAAGCCTACGGGCCAGCGCACGGCCTCGATCCGGTCAACTGGCTGTTCCTGACCACGACCCAGGACGAGCCGGAGGATACGACCCGCAAGCTGGCGGAAGCCTTCGGCCACAAATTCACCCTGACCGGTGACGGCTACCAGATGCACGGCATCGTCACCCATGTGATCGACAAGGAGGGCCGCTGGCGGGGCAATTTCCACGGCATGGACTTTCAGGCCGTCAATCTCGTTACGTTCGTCAACGCACTCACCAACGATGTCGAACATCCGCATGCCGAGCTGGACGAAGGCTGGCTGGCAAAATTGAAGAGTTTTCTTTGATCCATTCACTGACGGCACCCAAGCACGGGGGCGCCCCCAACCTAGGAGAGGCATATGATTATGGGAGCAAAACAGGTTAGCAGATATTGCGGCGGCATCGTCCGCATGATGCTGCTTGCCGGCCTGACAGGGTGGTTCCTGCTCAACCCGGGCATTCAGGGAGCTGAGCGATCGGCGCTCGCAGCCGGCGAGATGTCCCAAGATCAACTCGACCAGCGGATCCATGACTATATCCTCGCGCATCCGGAAGTGCTGATGGAGGCGCTGCAAAGCCTGGATCAGCGCCAGCGCGAGGCGGAGGCCGCGCAAGCTAAGGAAACGCTGAAGGCGCGGGCAGATGACATTTTCCACGACAAGCAGAGTCCCGTTGGGGGGAATGCACAGGGCAACGTCACTTTGGTCGAATTCTTCGATTATAATTGCCCGTATTGCCGACTGATGGCGCCAATCATGGACCAGGCCGTGGCTGACGATCCGCAGCTCAAGATCGTCTACAAGGAATTCCCTATCCTCGGCCCGGATTCGGTGTTTGCGGCCAAGGCGGCGCTCGCGGCTGAGCGGCAAGGCAAATATGGCGCGTTCCACAAGGCACTGTACGGGGCGAAGACCAGGGTGACCGAGGCGGTGGTGCTCAAGATCGCGGCTGAGACAGGCATCGATGTCGAGCGCATGAAGAGCGACATGCAGAAGCCCGACATCCAGGCGTTGATCGACCGCAATGCCGAACTGGCCCAGGCGCTAAGGATCACTGGAACGCCCGGCTTCATCGCCGGCGACCAGATATATCCCGGCGCGACCAATCTTGAGACCCTGAAGAAGTTTGTCGAGCAGGCAAGGGGAGCGCAGAAATGATGCTGGCAAGCATGGATACCTGATCGGTGGCTGAAATCTCCAATGTCGGCGTCCTGGCCGCGTTCACCGCGGGCATCGTCTCGTTTCTGTCACCCTGCGTGCTGCCGCTGGTGCCCGGCTATGTTTCCTATATCGCTGGCAGAGCCCCGACGGATTGGGTGGCCGACCGGACGGCCCGCCTGTCGGCGGTCGGCTTGAGTTTCTGCTTCGTGCTCGGTTTTTCTACCGTCTTCATCGCGCTCGGCGCCAGCGCTACCGCCCTTGGGCGGATGCTGTTGAGCTACCATGTCGAGCTCAACCTTGTCGGCGGTGCCATCGTCGCGCTGTTCGGCATCTTTCTCACCGGGCTAATCCGCCCGGGCTGGATGATGCGCGAGGCGCGCTTCCATGCCGCCGCACCGGGCGGCCATGCAATGTCAGCCTACGCTCTCGGCCTTGCCTTCGCCTTCGGCTGGACGCCTTGCATCGGCCCGATCCTCGGCTCGATCCTGACAGTGGGCGCCGCTTCTGCGACAGTCGCCAACGGCATCGCGCTGCTGGCGATCTATTCGCTCGGGCTTGGTGTTCCGTTCCTGCTCGCCGCCATGTTCACCAACAGTCTGACGCAGAGGCTGAAGTCGTTCCGCAAGGCTGGCAGACTGCTACAACCCGCCGCCGGCGCAGTTATGGTTGCCATGGGACTCGCCATGATCACCGGACAGATGTCGACATTCTCGTACTGGCTGCTCGAGCAATTTCCCATTTTCACGAGAATCGGCTGAAGCGAGAAAGGGATACGCAATGAAACGAACACTTCGCCTGAATCGGCGGTCGGTCGTTCTGGACGGTCTGTTTGGCGCGGCAGCGATCGCTGGAATACTCAGCCGTCCGAATTTGGCGATTAGCGCCGATGACTCTGACCTAGCGGCTCGTTTCAAGGATCTCACGCAGAATGGCAACAGCACCTGCTCGGCCAAGTTTACGGAGTCGATCGCGACCATGCCGCCAATGTCGCGCATCAAGGGCTCGTGCTGCAGCCCGATGGAGATCAACCGCTACACCGAGCAGGTGAGCGGCCTGGCAAAATACCGAGCCATCCCAATTATCCCGCAGGATCCCTATGACATATCCGCGGCGACCGCTCGGCAGGCGATAGCCTATTACGACCTGCAACTCACCAGCGACGAGCAGATGGCCTATGACTACGCGATGGCCAACTCGAATGAGAAGGGACCTTGCTGCTGCCAATGCTGGCGTTGGAAGGTATACGGCGGGCTGGCGAAATACCTGATCCACGAGCACGGTTTCGACGGCAAGCAGATCGTGGATGTGTGGAACCTTTCCGACGGTTGCGGCGGGGGGATGTGAACCAGGCACCCAGAAAGTGCAAATACGGCTAATGCCAACTGAAAACACTCGCTCATCTTTTGGTGGGGCCTTTGTATGAGTCGAATTGGTGGTTTCCTGCTGGTCATGCTCATCGCCATAGCGACCGCGGCCGGTGTGACTTTCTTGCTTTACAGGAACGAGCTTGGTCGGCTGCGCGACGCCCTCAGCCGAGGCAGTCTGGTCGTCAACCTCGACATCGGCCCGATCGAATACGCCGACAGCGGTGCGGGCATTCCGCTGCTATCGATCCACGGCGCCGGTGGCGGCTTTGACCAAGGCCTTGCCCTTGCTGCCGATCTTGTGGGTGAAGGCTTTCGGGTCATCGCGCCGTCGCGCTTCGGTTATCTGCGCACGCCCGTTCCGCGGGACCCCTCTCCAGCCGCGCAGGGCGACGCGCACGCGGGGTTGCTTTCTGAACTGAACATTCCCAAAGCGGTGGTCGTCGGCGTTTCGGCCGGCGCCCGTTCAGCGGTCGAGCTGACACTGCGGCACCCTGACAAGGTCGCCGCTCTCATTCTGATCGTTCCAGCCCTTTATTCGCCCAGCAGTCGCGTCTCGATCAACGTGAACCGCGGCAACAAGTTCGCATTCTGGGCCGTCAACGCTGGCGGCGATTTCGCCTGGTGGGCCGCCGAGACTATCGCACCGTCGACACTCATTCGCTTTGTTGGCGTTCGACCGGCGGTGGTAGCAGCCGCGCCCCAGGCCGAGAGGGGCCGCGTCATGAGCTTCGTCAGGAGCGTGGAACCTCTGTCGCTGCGCTTCCCCGGAATCAATATCGACAGCGCCCCCGAGTTACATGAGCTGCCACTGGAAGAAATCAGCGCACCGACAATGATCATCTCGGCGCGCGACGACCTATTCAACACGCTGCCGGCAGCCGAATTCGCAGCGGGCAAGATCCCCGGCGCAAAACTGGTCGTCTACGACACCGGTGGACATCTTCTGGTTGGGCAGGCGCAGGAGGTTCGCATGACGATCCGCACCTTTCTGGCTGACGCCGGCCTGGTGCCGTCAGCTGATAGCCGCGAGTGAGTCAACAACCGCCCGGCCAGTAGCCTCCCTGATCGCTTGAGCAGTCGCCGATCGAAGGAACTGTCGCAAGGGCAGCAAAACCGGCTTAGCTCAGGATCCTCAGCCTCGAAAGACCTTTCAGCCATGCATGCGGCAATCGGCGGTAACGACGTGCAATTAGGCGGTTCTGACTTCGGCCCAAGGCTCCTCGGCGCCGGAGTGCTGTCGAAACTTCATTGATTGCTAGGGGATTTCAATTTTCCTGCAATTTTGGCTTAAGCGCCTGCCATTGCTCTTGAGACATGGTCGGGAGGTCGAACTGGTTGCGGGTGGTCGAATAGCCATGTCCGCCCATTCTGCCGATGGCGTCTAGCGCGAGCTGGTCGATATGGAAACGTTCCTGGTCAACAAGATCCTCGCGGATATGCATCCGGGTGACCTGGCCAAGAATAATCTCGCGCGATTTGCCGAGACCGAGCGTCAGGTGTCGGCGGCATTCGAAGGCGATGGGCGCTTCGTAGATGTAAGGACATTGGACTGTCTCGCCGGGGGCTGGGGTAAGCCCGGCCTCGGCTAGTTCGTCAATGTGGGAAGGAAACGGGACAGCACACACGTTCATTGCGTCGACCAAGGCATGGTCCACAATGTTGACAGTGAATTCCTCAGTCAGCCGGATGTTAAGCGTGGTGTCCTTGAAAGACATGTCGTTGTGGTTCTCCACGCCAAGCGCCAAGATTGCTGGATCGGCAGAGAGACAATTGAAGAAGCTATAAGGTGCGGCATTGACGGTCCCGTCCGGATGCCGAGTCGTGACCAAAGCGATTGGCCGAGGTACTACTGACCCGATCAGCAGCTTGTAACGTTCGCGTGCCGAAATGAGGGCAAAGTCGATGCTCACATGGCTCCGCTGACCCACCGGCTCGGGCTGGGGGTTGAGCATTGTTTCCTCCTGAATTTGCTGAACTGCTTAAGAGTGGTCACCCAGTTTGAGCGTATCTGCTCAAGATCGAGCGAACATCAGGCTCAGCCTGATCGCTGATTTGCGCCCTGGCCTCGAGTGCCTCGAGATGATGCTCCATTGCTTGCATAGCGCGGTCGGGATTGTGCTGCCGTAGCGCCTGAATGATTTCGGTGTGCTCGTCCACGCCGCACTGATCGGAGTGAGGGCGGCTGTATAAGGCCAGGATCAGCGAACAGCGCGATACGATCTCGTTGACATACCGGGTCAGCGGCTTGGACCCGGTGAGTTGCGCGAGCAGAATATGGAATTCGCCCGCCAGCCGGATCGATAGGGGCCCGCTTGTATCCACTGCGTCCTTTTCGAGTTTGACGTGTGCCTCAAGCGCCGCGAACTGAGCAGGTGCGATCTTTCTCGAAAGCCGATTGACCACCTCGCGTTCCAGGCACCGGCGAAGGGAAAAAATATCCAGCGCTTCCTCCAGGGTCGGCTCAGCGACGCATGCTCCGCGGTTATTCCTCACCTCCACAAGTCCCTCGGCGCTCAGCCGTACAAGGGCGTTTCGCACACTGGTTCGGCTGACGCCAAATTGCTCACCAATGGCGTCCTCGGGCAGTTTCATGCCGGGGCGAAGCGCCTGCTCGATGATAGCGCGCCGCAGCGACAAGTAGACGCTCTCGGCCCGGCTCGACTGTGTCATCGCATCCCCCTTCGGCATTCCTGCAACCTATCGCTCTAGATGCGTTCCTGTCAACACTGTACACGAGCGTGTCGCACAATGTGAGAAAAAATTGGTATACAATTTTAGAAATAGATTGTACACGATGCTAATAGCTGGCCATCTCTCGCGGGGGACACGGTAGGCCGTTTCAATGGGAGGAGCGTCCGCATGGCATCCAATCTGCTGATCAGGAATGTGCGCCCGATGGGCGGCATCAACGGCGATATTCTCATTGAAGCCGGGCGCATCACGCGTATAGAGCCCGGTCTGGCGATCTTGGACGTGCGGGTCGAGGACGGAGGTGGTCGGATCGTCATTCCCGGTCTGGTCGAAGCCCACACCCATCTGGACAAATCGCTGATCGGAATGCCGTGGTACCGCAACGAGGTCGGTCCCCGGTTGATGGACAAGATCGACAACGAGCGCGAGGCCAAGACTCGCCTGGGCATCGACCCGATCCGCCAGTCGCGTCGTCAGGTGCTTGCCTCGGTGGCGCAGGGCACTACCCATATCCGCAGCCATGTCGACGTCGACACCGTAAACGGGCTTGCCGGCGTCGAGGGCGTGATGCGCACTCGTGAGGAGCTGCGCGACATCGTCGACATCGAGATTGTCGCCTTTCCGCAGAGTGGCATGATGAGCCGGCCGGGCACGGTTGGGGTTATGCAAAAGGCGCTGGAGCTTGGAGCTGACGTGGTCGGCGGGCTCGACCCGGCAGGCATCGATCGCGATCCAAAAGGCCATCTTGACGCGGTTTTCGATCTCGCACAGCGCTTTGGTCGACCCATCGACATCCATTTGCACGAGCCGGGAGAGCTTGGCGCGTTCTCGCTCGAACTCATCATGGAGCGCACGCGTGCAGTCGGCATGCAGGGAAAGGTGGCGATCAGCCACGCCTTTTGTCTCGGCATGCCTAACGTGGAATATGTCGGCCGACTGATCGACGAACTTGCCGAGCTTTCGATCCAGATTCTTACCACCGGCCCGGCTTCGCAACCTTCGCCTCCGGTTGCCAAGTTGCGCGCCGCTGGCGTGGTCGTCGGCGCCGGCAATGACGGTATCCGTGACACCTGGGGCCCCTATGGCAATGGCGACATGCTCGAGCGCGCCATGTTCGTCGGCTTGCGAAACAATTTCCGCCGCGATGACGAGCTCGAGGTGGCGCTCGACGTCTGCACGCGCGGAGGTGCCCAGGTTATGGCGCTGGAACGCTATGGGCTTGCCCCCGGCTGTTGGGGCGACGTGGTCCTGCTCGAGGGGGAGACAGTGGCTGACGCTGTCGTCTCGCATCTACCCCGCGCTCTGGTCGTAAAGCGCGGCACAGTCGTGGCGCGTGCCGGGACGATGGAGCCTGACCCTTCAGCTTGATCCGTAAAAGCGCAGACAAAGCGATCAAGATTTTGGATACGAAAATTAAATTATATTGTATACCATGCAATAATATGTCTATACAAAACGAATGCGCCCTTGGGAGCCGAGGGCGTTGGGAGCGAGAAAACGAGAGGAGCAATCAATGTCATTCACCAGGCGTACATTCTTGCAGGTCGGGTCGGGCGCGCTCGGGCTGGCCTTAGCCGATGCCAGTTTTGCCAAATTTGCCTTTGCCGCGGGGGCCGCAGGCACATTGCGGGTGGCTATCGCCAAACCTGCCGGCAACCTCGATCCGCAGAGCCATTACGCAATCTGGGCCATCCAGGACCTGATGTTCGAGCCGCTAGTGCGGTACGGCAAGGGCGGCCAGATCGAGCCGTGCCTCGCGACCGACTGGAAGATCGAGGACGACGGTAAGACACTGCAACTCACCTTGCGCCGGGGTGTAACCTTCCAGGATGGCACGGCGTTCGATGCGGCCAGTTGCAAGTGGAACCTGGAGCGCTGGCTGGGACTCGATCAGTTCAGCTGGATGAACTGCTCCAAGTATTTTCAAGCTCTGGAAGTGGTCGACGACCACCGCATAACCCTTCGCTTCAAGGAGCCGCCGCTGGCGCTCATGCAGGAGCTTTCGTATACCCGTCCGCCGCGGTTCCTCAGCCCCAAATCCGTGGATGCCAACGGCAAGTTTGCCGAACCCGTCGGCACCGGTCCATGGCGCCAGCTAAGCGCTGACGATACCCAAAGCGTCTTCGAACGCTACGACGGTTATTGGGGTGACAAGCCGACCTATCAGCGTCTCGAAGCCAAGGTCATTCCTGACCCGCGTGCACGGGTCGCCGCGCTGCGCGCCAACGAGATCGACCTGATCGGCGGCTTCTGGGTCGCCCCGTTGACCCCGGTTGAAGCAAAGCAACTCGAAGCCGCCGGGCTCGATGTGGTCATCGATCCAGGCAATGTCACTCTGGTGATGGGATTCAATCCCGATCGCACCGAAGCGCTGAAGGATCCGCAGGTGCGCAAAGCCATCAGCCTCGGCATCGATCGCGCTGCCATCGCTCAAGCGCTCTACAAGGGGTATGCCCGGCCGGCGGGCAACCTGTTCTCGGATGCATTGCCATTTGCTGGAAAGCAACAAGACGCTCCCGTCCGCGATGTGGCGGCGGCGTCGACGCTCCTGGAGAAGGCTGGTTGGACGGGTAGCCCCGTGCGCGCCAAGGACGGCAAGCCTCTGACGCTCGAAATGGTGGTCAGCCCTGAAGCGGTCCCGGGGTCGCGTGTAGTCGCGGAGGTCATCCAGTCCGAGCTCAAGGAGATCGGCATCGATCTGGTCATCCGTTCCGTCGATCACGCTTCCAAGCACACCGACATGCTCGAACGGAAGTACGACCTTGGCTTTTTCTTGACATATGGCGCTCCATACGACCCGTTCGGGACTGTCGTGGGGCTGTTTCTCTCGACCTTCAACAACGACGTCGAAGGCAAACTGGTCACGGATGCCGCCAATCTCGATCCGCTGATCAACGCGGCTGTGGCCGCGTCGGGGGACGATGTCCAGCCGGCCATCCAAAAAGTTTACGACTGGCTAAGCGAGAACGAGGCGATCGCGCCGCTGTTCTACGTTCCCAGCATCTGGGCGCATTCCAAGCGGGTCCGAGGCTTCACGAGCCCGGTCACCGAGTACGACATGCCATACAAAAATATTACGCTGACAGAGTAGGGGAGGGAGCGTTGATCCACTTCATCAGCAAGCGGCTGAAGCATTCCCTCATACTGCTCTTCATGGCGTCTCTGGTCTGCTTCACCCTGGTCGTTTCGGCGCCGGGAAACGTCGCCGTCCTCATCGCTGAACTCAGAGGAGCAGCCACGACACCTGGCTACGTCGAAAAGGTTGCTGAAGAGATAGGACTGCATAAGCCGCTGCTGGTGCGCTACGCGGATTGGCTTGGTGATGCTGTCCGCGGGAATTTCGGCATCTCCTACAGAACAGGCAAGGAAGTCAGCGCGGACCTGCCAGAGCGCATGTTCGTCACCGGAACCCTCATCGCCGGCAGCGCCGTGGTTGCGACCCTCCTGGCCTTGGCTCTTGGGTTCCTCGGTGCCTTCTGGCCTTACAGACTGCCGGACCGCGTTTCGCGCGGTCTGGCCCTCCTCGGCGCATCGACACCGACATTCTTCGTCGGGGCGCTGATGATCTACGGTTTCTCCGTCGCCTTTCAGTTGTTCCCATCGTTCGGCTTCGAAGGCCCGGAAACCTGGGTGCTGCCTTGGCTTACTGTCGCCGTCCTGCCTGCCGCCGTGCTCAGCCGTGTCGTTCGCGTCGGGCTGGAGGAGGCTATGGCTAGCCCCTTCGTTTTGACGGCAAAAAGCAAGGGTCTGGGGCGGACCGCCATCCTGTTCCGGGATGCGCTGCCAAACATCACGCCTGTGTTCATCAATGCGCTCGGAACTCAGGTCGGCCTGATGACCGCGACGGCGATCATCGTGGAACCGCTGTTCGCGTGGCAGGGCATGGGCGACTACTTCCTGGCGGGCGTCAAGTTTAGGGACTTCATGGTCGTGCAGGCGTGCCTGCTGATCTTCCTCACCTTCTTCATCGTGGTGAACCTGATCGTCGACCTCGCAGTCATGATGACCGATCCCCGTATCCGGCGCCAATGGAGCTGACCATGGACAGCCTCAAGCCTGTTTTAGCCCGCCTGAGCAAGATGCCCCGGCTAGCGTTGATCGTGATCGCGCTGTTCGTCGCTCTGGGCACGTTCGCGCCCTGGCTCGCTCCACAGGATCCCAGTGCACAGAACCTGCTGGACGCCGGTCAGGGACCAACGCTTGCCCACTGGCTCGGAACCGACCATCTCGGACGCGATACCCTCAGCCGGTTGATCATCGCTGCGAACACTTCGTTGGTCAGCGTCGGTGCGGTTCTCATCATAGCGATGACGATAGGCATCGCTATGGGTACCATCGCCGGCTATCACCGGGGCTGGGTGGATGACCTGCTGATGCGCATCGTCGACGTCGGCTTGTCCATTCCCAGCCTGATCACCGCCCTTGCCGTGATCGGTATCGTCGGGCCCGGCTATTGGACCATGGTGCTGGCCCTCTCCCTGGCCTGGTGGCCAATGAGCGGCCGCATTAGCCGGGCCGCAGCGGTCAGCATCATGAGCAAGCCGCATATCGAGGCTCTGCGTGTCCTCGGCGCCAGTCCCTGGCGCATCTACTTCGGCCATCTGCTGCCCGGCACAATCGGCGCCGTGATGGTCTATGCAACGGCGGACGCCGGGACGGCCGCTCTGGCTGTCGCGACCCTGAGCTTCCTTGGTCTGGGCATCCAGCCGCCGACGCCCGAATGGGGACAGATGCTTGTCGATGCATTGCCCTATCTCGAGTCGGATCCTCGCCAGGTTATCCTGCCCGGCCTGGCCCTGACCGCCGCGGTGATCGGTTTCAACACGCTGGGCGAATCCATTGCGCTCAATCGCGTCCCAAAGCCGCTTTCGCGGCGGATGCTCGCCATGCGGCGAATTGAGGTTGCCGGCTGGGCCAAGGAGAACTCCGATGTATGACGAACCGCTTCTGAACGTCAGCAACCTGACGGTCGATCTCCTGACCGCGAAGGCTGCGGTGCGCCCGGTCGACGGTGTCAGCTACGCCGTCCGGCAAGGAGAATGCCTTGCCATCGTCGGGGAAAGCGGCAGCGGCAAGACCGTAATGAACTTCGCGCCGCTCGGTCTCATGCCCACAGGCGTGACGACGAACTTGTCTGGCTCGGTGCGCTTCGACGGGAGGGAATTGATCGGCCTGCCGGAATCCGAGATCCGCAAGATACGGGGCAAGTCGATCGGGTTCATTTTTCAGGATCCGATGAGCGCGCTGAACCCGATCCGGCGTATCGGAAGGCAGATCGCCGAGATGGCGGAACTCCATCTCGGCATGACATCGCGTGCGGCCGAAGAGCGAGCGCTGGACCTCGTCAAGCTGGTCGGCATCTCCGATCCGGCGGCGCGCCTTCGACAGTTCCCTCATGAACTGTCGGGTGGCCTGCGCCAGCGCATCGTCATCGCCATCGCCTTGGCCGGCGAGCCGAAACTGCTGATCGCGGACGAGCCAACGACCGCCCTCGACGTGACGGTCCAAGCTCAGATCCTTCGCCTGCTCAAAGATCTGCAGCGCCGGCTCAACATGGCCATGGTCCTGATCACACACGACATGGGAGTGGTTGCCGGAGCCGCCGACAACATCGTCGTCATGTACGCCGCCCGGGCCGCAGAGCGAGGGCCGGTGGATAAGGTTTTAGTTTCACCGCGCCATCCCTACACCAGGGGACTGATCAACGCGATCCCGAGGCGTGAGGACCCCATCGGTTCGGAGTTTCGTGGGCTTCCGGGCATACCGCCAACGCTTGGGCCGCCGATCAAGGGCTGCGCATTTGCGCCTCGCTGCGAACTTGCGATTCCCTCATGCTCGGCAAGCCGTCCTCCGCTTGTGCGGTCGACCGACGGCGCGGTCGTTGTGGCCTGCACGGTCGTCAACCAAGGAAAGGCAGCTGCATGACGCGCGAACCTGTTCTCAAAGTCGAAAATCTGCAAACGCGTTTCAAAAGCGTCCAGCGAGGCAAGTTCGTCCATGCCGTCGACGACGTTTCGATCGACTTGTATCCGGGCGAAATTGTCGGTCTGGTGGGCGAGTCCGGTTGCGGAAAATCGACGCTTGGCCGCACCATCGTGGGCCTCGAAAAGGCAAGTGCGGGACGAGTCCTGCTTGACGGCGTAGACCTAAGCACGCTTTCCGGCGTTGCACTGCGCAACAGTCGCAGAGCACTCCAGTATGTGTTCCAGGACCCGTATTCATCCCTAAACGACCGACAGACGGTCGGTGAGGCGATCGACGAAGCCCTTCTGATCGACGGGATAAGATCACAAACCGACCGCAACCGTCGAACCAGGGAACTCCTTGACCAGGTCGGATTGGCGGACGCGGTCAAGGATCGCCATACGCGAGAGCTCTCCGGTGGTCAGCGCCAGCGGGTCGCGATTGCTCGCTCGCTTGCGGTCAATCCAAGAGTGCTGATCTGCGACGAACCGGTCAGCGCGCTGGACCTGTCGATCAGGGCACAGGTGATGAACCTGTTCCTGCGCCTGCAGCAGGATCTGGGCGTGGCCTGCTTGTTCATAGCCCATGACCTTGCTCTGGTCAGGCAGGCGGCGTCGCGCGTCTATGTCATGTATCTCGGCAAAATCGTAGAGCATGGGCCATCGCAGGAACTCTACGACCACCCGAGCCATCCCTACTCGCAGATGCTGCTGGCCTCGGCTCCTGAAGTCGACCCGGTCGCTGAAAAGCAACGCCGGGCTCCGGTCATGATCGGGGAGGTGCCAAGCCCTACAAACCCGCCGTCGGGTTGCAGGTTCCGGACTCGCTGCCCCTTGGCGATCGACGAATGCAAGCAACAGGTGCCACCGGCGTTGAAGCTGTCTCCGGGGCACAGTTCGGCGTGCGTATTTGCCAAAGATCTCCATCGCGGGAAATGCTCGGCACTGATTGTGTCCGAAGCCGATGCGGCTTGATCAAGTTCGGGCAGCCTAACTGAGCGCATTCGCTCATCATCGCCTCTGAACGCAAGGTCTCGCTGGTCGTGCGAGCTAGAGCGGTTCAGCTTTTCACGGGATCGCTAACCTAACCTACTCTAAGTGTTTGTTTTTACGCAATTCCGGACGGAAAACCGTTATACACTTTCCTGGAATTGCTCTAGCAGGCTGTTGAAAAACTGTTTTGTTCACGGAACGTATCAGAATCAGACCGAGCACAATTCAGATTTAAAACGGGTATCTCCGATCCTTTTTCCACAACCTGCTAGATCTAGGGCCAGTATGGATTGAAGATCGTCAATCTGTGTTGGCCCAAGCCGGCCATCTCACCAATCGCCGGATTCGCGCCACCGCGGTCGCGGCCACATTCACTCTGCTTCTTTGGGCGGATCTCCGCCCCGAACGACAGTTCCACCCCTAAACTAAGTCCGCACTCTCAGCGCCCGCTCCAGCCTGTCGGCGATCTGGGTGACGATATAAGCGATCACCATGTAGATCACGACGGCAATCACGAAGGCTTCGAGGTAGTAGTAGTTCAGCGCGGCGCTCAGCTGCGACTGGGCGAAGATATCGACAACCTCGATGGCGAACCCGAGAGAGAGCGCCTTCATGATGACCATCATCGAAGTCGTCAGGTCGGGAATTGCCGTGAGGGCCACCTGCGGAAACAGGATCCGTCGGAACAATTGGCCGCCCGTATAGCCCAGCGAATGGGCAGCGTCCGACTGGCCGGTATCGAAGGCGTTCAGAGCTCCCTTGATAATCTCCGACTGGAACGCGGCGGCACAGCCAGTAATCGCGACGACAAGGATGACCCAATTGGGGGTTTCGTGGGCATTGACGTCGATCCCGAGCAGCGAGAACAGAAACTGGAATGCCGGTGGCAGACCGAAATAGGCGAGGAAAATCACGATGACCATCGGAACGCCCTTGAAGACGATCTTGTAAGCCATGATGAGCTCTCGCAGCACCGGGATCCGTCTGTACTCTATGAGCGCAAAAATGCTGCCGACAATCGTCGACAGCACAAAAATCGCCAGCGCCATCCCAATCGTCACGGGTACGGCGCCCAGAATTTCCCGGGTGTCCTGCAGCAAAATATCGGAATCAAACATGGTTGAATACCCCTAGGTCAGACGCTGGCGATGAGCTGGTTTTTGATCGGAGTGGTCGTTGAGACCTCTGGCACTTGCATCGGCGAGCGACGCTCGAAGAAGCGCACGATGAGCCACGCGACCAGGCACATCAGCGAATAGATGACCGCCAGGACCAGGTAGGTTTGGAACTGGTACTGGTTATAGTCGCGCTCCATGATCAAATGCGCAGTCGCCATGACATCGCCCGCCCCGATATACATGACCAATGCAACGTTATGGATCAGGTAGATGATAGAGTTCCCGTAGCCCGGCAGTGCGAAGTGCACCGCTTGAGGGCCTACGACGCGAGCAATCTTCTGGCGGAAAGTGTATCCAAGACTGTCGGCCGCATCGTGTTGGCCGCGATCGACGGCCAGGTATGCAGGCCGCATGACTTCCGACAGATAGCCGCCATGGTAAAAGCTCAGTCCCACCATCGCAGCGATCGTCGGCGACAAAAAATCTTCTGCGCCGAACAAGACCACCAACAATGGAAGCCCGTAAAACGCGACGAACAGCTGGAGAACGACGGGAACACTTCGGGCATACGATACGTAAAGGTCGATCATTTGACTGACCACCGGTACCCGATGAACCCGGAGTGCTGTCGCGATGAGCGCCAGGCAGAAGCCGGCTATCATTGCTGTAAATGTGATGGCGAGCGTCAGCGGCAACGCCGAGAGCAACTCGGGGATCATAGCAGAAACATCCACTTTGAAGCGCTCCTTCTTGCTATTTCAGCCTCACCGCTGATGATAAAGATGGTCCCCGCGACCCGCTATTTCATGTACTGGACAATATCCTCGCCGAACCACTTCTGGGAGAGGTTGGTAATCGTACCGTCCTCCTTCAGCTCTTTGAGCACCCTATTCACGTCGTCAGCCAGGGCCTTGTTTTCATCTGACTTATGGATCAGGAGGTAGGTGTTGTCGACGGTGACTGGCTCGCTCGCTTTGATGTCGAGTTTCTGATTGTCAATGACGGCTTGCTCACCCAAATTCGAAGGCAGGACCAACGCGTCGTACTTGCCATTCTGAATTTCATTCAAGCGATTGGGGTAGGGGACCCCGGCGTTCGATGCCGTGACGTCGAGTTTGTAGCCTGGGTTCTCTGCCAGCCACTGGGTGACAAACTTGTAGGTACCCCCGCCGGCCGTGAGGGGCACGATCCGCTTGCCGACCAGGTCCTTCATTCCATTGATGTTGCTATCCTTGCGGCTATAGATCTTCATCAAACTGGCACCCTCGGGGCTGTCCGGAATAAGGAACTGCTGGATACGATTGGGCGTCTTGTAGTAGCCACCGGCCGCCATATCGTACTTCCCGGTGACAAGGCCGACCTGCTGCCCATCTTCAGAGGCCCCTTCCATTTCGAACTTGTACTGCGGTAGCTTTGCGTTGATCGCTCTCAGGAGGTCGGGCTCAAATCCCTGTGGCTCGACGCCGATCGCGCCCCATGCCAGCGGCCTGGATTCTGCCGACGTGGCGATCTTGATCGTCCGAACAGTCTTACCATAGCTGATCCCCCCTGCTGTAAGGGCAATTGCGATGCCCCCGGCGACGGCCAGGGCAGTGCGGCGGGAAGAACTGGATGTGATTGCAGGCATTTCTTTGGTTCCCTTCTTGTTGAGCTATTGAAAAGCGAGTTCTGACTGCAGGAATTGTGCAAGTCGTGGGCTGGAAGGCGCATCGAAGATCTCAGCCGGACTGCCGTCGGCGGCAACCACGCCGCGATCCATGAAGACGATCCGGTTCGAGATGTTCTTTGCGAATTGCATCTCGTGGGTCACGAGAAGCGAAGTGATCCCTGACGACGTGACATCCTTGATCACCTTCAGGACTTCACCGACGAGTTCAGGATCCAGCGATGACGTAGGCTCATCGAAGAGCATCACGTCGGGACGAAGAGCCAGCGCACGTGCGATACCGGTGCGCTGGAGCTGGCCGCCCGACAGCTGGGACGGATAGCTGTCCCATTTTGCCGAAAGGCCGACCCGTTCGAGCTCCCGCAGCGCGATTTCACGCGCCTCGTCCGTGGACTTGCGCTGCACGACGACAAGCGGATCCATCACGTTCTGGAGGACTGTCATGTTCTTGAAGACATTGAATTGCTGAAAGACCATCGCGGTTCGGAGCCGGATCGCCTGGACAGCGGTCTTGTCGGCGCGCTGGTAGTCCATCCGAATCTGGTCGAATGCGATGGTTCCTGACGACGGCTTGGCCAGGTAGTTGATGCATTTCAGCAGCGTGGTCTTGCCGGTCCCGCTCGGGCCGATGATCGACACCACGTCACCTCGCTTTACCGAGAGATTGACGCCGTTCAGGACCTGCGTGCTTCCGTAAGACAGCTTTATATCTTTGAGTTCAAGCATTTCCGGTTGGCCCTTCAAAGTGTGGGACGGACTGGCTGGACATACGCGACGTCATCACGCGCTCTCCGCATGGCCTAGAACGTGCATCAGCCGGTTTGCCCAGCCGAAGATCGATATGGCGTGGATCAGATCGATGATCTCGGCGTCATCCATGCCCACGGATCGCAGCGCGGCGATGTCGTCTGCCGTCGCTTCCGACGGCGCCGCCGACAGACGACAGGCAAAGCTGTAGATTGCCGCATCGCGCGGCCCAAGCTTTTCGGGTTTGTCCAGGTACAGCGCGGTGACCACGCCATCGCTCTTGGTCAACTCCGCATGCCGGCGAGCGTGGACGACGGCACAGAATTTGCAGCCGTTGACGATCGAGGCACCCAAGGCGCCAAGCTCGCGGTCGGGACGGGCAAGCCCGCCTTCGACATACATGATGGCGTTGAACAAGATGGTGCGGGCAAGATAGCTCTCGGGATCGTGCACAAGGGTGCGCACATATTCCGAAACTTTCTTGGCAGAGGGCGTGACCTTCATCGCTTCGAGCTGTTCCGACGTGGCCTCGGAGAGTTCGACCGGTGCGATGTAGGGATGCCAATTCAGGGGCTTCAGGCGAACCGACGAAATCATACCGACCTCATCAACCGCAAGCCGGTCGCGACCCGTGTCTGGAAGTTCACAAAGGCAATCAGTTCGGAGAGCGCGACGATTTGAGGGTTGCTTAACCCCGCCCGCGCCAACAGCACGATGTGGCTCGCCTCTGCGTTTTTTGGCGTCAGCGTGATCAGGTCGACATGTCTCGCGATGGTCGCCAAGGGCTCCTCGAGATCCGTTTCTCCCCGAGCCAATGCCAGGAGCTGCTCCGTCGGACCAAGCTGGGCCAGTTGCACATCATATTCGGCCATCAGAATGGGATCAGCATTCAGGGCGGCCATCCGACGGGCCAGAGCAACTCGCAAATTCGGCGCCAGCCCTTGGTCGTTTGCCGGACGCAGTACGGAGAGGCGACATTCCTCCGCCCCTTGGACGAATTCGGGTCGAAACCGCCGCGTTGCGAAAAGGGCATCTTCCGGTGAAAGACCGGCCGCCTTATCCATTGCGTCGATCACTGCACGGCCTCCTTCTCTAGCAGAGGTGTTGAATCGGCCCATTCGTCTCCCAGAAGTTCGGGAGTGTCATAAGCGATCAGATTGGCGAAGTGGGTTTCGACATCTTCGGCAAAGAGCGATGCGGTAATGCCTCGGACGAGACGGTCGGCACCGGCGCTGACGGCTGGGATATCGCCCGAGACCTTGCCATGGGTCAGCATGGCGGCATCGTTGAAGCAGTGGATATGCGCGAGCATCGGGCACGAACCGAGGACGCGTTCGCGAAACTCGAAGGCGCGGCCGAGATCCGGCGCCTCCAACATGCCGGCACGCGGCGGCCCCATATCCGGCGTATATCGGCCATCCGACCAGGTGCGGATATGCGGGGCGAGTGCTGCAAGCTCCGGGCGGTCGTTGAAGTCGTTTGAAAAGCCGGTTGCCGCGATCATGAAATCGTAGCGCATCGGCCCTTGCGTGGTTTCAACGAGCAAGCCTCCTGCATGTTCTTTTACGGCGACAATGCCGCAGTCGAGAAGGAACCGGGCATTCGAGTGACGAGATACGCGGAGCGTCGAAGAACGCGGCGGCGGCGTCTGGGTCGAGGCGGTGTAGTCGAAGAATTTCCACTTCCAGGCATCGGGCAGGTGATGCATGCCGAGCACGACGCCCTGGCTGCCGATGCCGGTCAGCTTGTTGATGCGTGGCATTTCCTTGCGCCGGATCAACATGTCGACAGAGCCGGCGCCCGCCTCGAGCGCCGTTGCGGCGTTGTCCATGGAAGACGCACCCGCGCCGATAACGGCCACGCGTTTACCTTTCAGCGCGTCGAAATCGATGTCGTCGGCAGAATGAGCCCAATAGGCGCGATCGATGCCGCTGAGGAAATCGGGCACGGCAAAACCGCCGAGACCGGACCGGCCTGTGGCCAGAACAAGATGACGGGTAAGAACCCGGCCGGTTTCCGCGCCCTCGATATCGATCGCAATCAGATCGCCAACGGGCACGACGCCGGTCATGCGCACGCTGTTGCGCACCGGCAGGGCAAGAACCCTGCGGTACCAGACGAGATAGTCCATCCACTGGCCCTTGGGGATTTTATCCAGCGCCTGCCAGGCCTCGACGCCCCATTGTGCCGTGAACCAGGCGCGGAACGTAAGCTGCGGCAAGCCTAGCGACGGACCGTTCAGGGATTTCGGCGACCGAAGCGTTTGCATGCGTGCAAACGTTACCCATGGTCCTTCGAGCCCGGCTGGAGCCGCATCGTAGGCAACGACATTGGTGATCCCGGTCAGCACCAGCTTTGCCGTGGCGGCAAGCCCGCACATGCCGGCTCCAACGATAACGACGTCACGGACCGGGGCGCCTTCATGTACACGCTCGGGGACCCAGGGCTTAGCGGGCAACTCGAGAAACTCGAGATCCTGCGCAAGCTGTGCTTCGAGTGCGGCGAGGCCCGTCGTTGCTGCCGAGGTGGGAATATGCCTCATATTCCAGTTCCGTAATTTATGCTTGATCCGGGACCGGTCACCAGTTGGCCAGCCATGGCCGGGTCGATTCTATTGAAACCGGCGATCGACCGTTCCGCGACGGCTTCGACCGCTTCCATCAACGCCTGCGGAACTGCGCGCAGTGGTCGCTTTTGGGCCACCAGAACGCCCCAGTAGAATGGGACGGTGATATCGATGGGGCGAATGATGATGCCAGGGGGGCTCAGGCCAAACGCCGTGAGCGGATCAATAATCGCAGCGGCACCTATTTTGTTCGCGATAAGCAGGGCGCTGGAGGCGGTATTCGTGCGGATGACCGGACCGGTCTCGATGCCGCGCGCTGCCATTGTCCGAGAGATGTGCGATTGAAATCGCAGCGGGTTGAGTATCGTGGCGAGCCGACGACCGGCGAAAGCCGATAGCGGAACGACACCGAACTCAGCCAGCGCATCACCCTCGTGCAGGGCGACAACGACCGGCGCCGAATAAAGCCGTAGGACATCCAATCCAGGAGTATCGAGCGGCAAGCTCGAAAATCCCATCTCGGCACGTCCGCTGCGTACTTCCTGAGCGACGGTCGAGGACAGAAAATGTCCAACATGCGTCTCATACGGAAGTTCCGTATTTTTCAGCTCAGCCAAGGCTGAGGGGATCAAACCGTTGCCGATTGCGGCGGTTGTAGCGATCTGAAGGATTCGTCCTTTACCAGCGGCAATCATCTTTGCGCGAGCAGCAAGCTCGGTAAATGACATCAGCAAACGCCGCGCTTCTTCCTCGAAGGCGACGCCCTCTTCGGAAAGTTGCACCCGTCGACCGATCCGATGCAGCAACTCGAAACCGAGTTCTGCCTCAAGATCCTGAATGGTGCGTGTGACGGCCGGCTGAGAACGCCCGAGCATATCAGCCGCCTTGGTGATGCTGCCGCTGGCCGCAACCGCAAGAAAGGTCTGAAGGTCGCGGGTTTCCATGCTCTCCCTACATGCATAATCCGTATGATTGACATCATCCCATTCGTTTTTGATATATGTCAAGCGGCTTCGAATCTTCGCCGCGGCCTTGGTGGAGTTGCCGGCTTCGGGGACGGAATCCTGATCGATAGCGGTCGATGACGGCAGACGTGGTTCCAATTTGCGGAACCCCTTGCTGTGAAAAAACGAAGCTTGATGACAGCAATGGTCATCGAACCGTGAAGCCTGCAGGAGGAACATTATGCGTGTGAGTATTCTAGGCGCCGGAGCGATCGCTTATGGACTTGCTGCGTATTTGGCTGAATTCGGGCACTCGCCAATGCTTTGGTCACCGTCGGGACAGCGCACCAGGACGTTGGCTGCTGGCGAATTGTTGAAAGCGACGGGAGCCATCGAGGCAGCTGTGCCGGTTCGCATTGCCAAGGACTGCAAAGATGCCGTCACCAACGCGGACGTAGTGGTGATTGCGCTCCCGGCCTATGGCCACAGGATGGTGATGAATGCCGCTGCGCCTCATCTGGTTGACGACATGCCGGTCATCATCAGTTCCCACAGTTCCTTCTCGGCGCTGTATCTTTCCAAGCTTCTTGCCGAGCGCAAGGTCAGGTTGCCGATCGTAGTCTGGGGCACAACGCTGCTGACCGGTCGCCAGCAGGGGCTAGCCGAAATTCGTGTTGCCAACATTCGCCAGAAGCTCGATGTTGCAACGTTGCCTTTCAGTTACCAAGGAGAGGGACACGAACTGTGCACGACCTTGTTCGGCGACCGTTTCGTTGAACGCGATGGTATGCTTGCGATAGCGCTCAGCAACCTCAACCCCCAAAATCACCTGGGCATAGCGCTCCTCAACCTGACGCGCATGGAAAAGGCGGAGCGGTGGAGCCAGGGGGGAAACGTTACCCCCGCCGTTGGTCGCCTTATCGAAGCCTTAGACACTGAACGTTTGGCCATCGCCGCCCATTTCGGTATCGCGGTTCGTACCGTCAACGAGCATTTTTCGTTGTCGTTTCATGTCCCGACGGGAAGTGTTTCGGAGATGAACCAGGAGATGGACCGCCAAGGCCGCGGTGGCTTTGGCCCGACAACCATCGAAAGCCGCTATATTCTTGAGGACGTCCCGTTCGGGCTGCTGCCGACTGTATTGTTGGGCAAGATCACCGGGAAACCGGCGATACTCCATGAGTCCGGAGTTTCCCTATTATCGGCGGCTTATGGCCGTGATCTGAAGGCGGACAACGATATTCTTCCTGCCCTTGGGCTCGAAGCATTGTCAGATGTGGAACTCGCGCACCTTTCGCGTGAGGGATTCTGACGCGTCGCGTCGGAAGTGCTGACCCAAGTCAGACATGGTCTCCGCAAGAGGTCGAGACACTTAGGTGAGGTCAGGTTGATAATCGCCCGTCGCGATGGATGGTGTCGAGCCAACAGCGGCTTGGTCACAGGAATTCAACGAGCAGTCCTTGGATATGATGGCCTATTCAAGGATGTTACGAGCAAATTATTGAGATAGCTCGAGTTTTCTCTGGCTATCACTCGTATCTTGGCCCAGTTTATTTGAAATAATCCGAACACTTCAGGCGGTCTCTCTTACTAGGTTAATTCGGCGCTACAATACCGGTCATTCTTGGTTCCTGCAGTAGCGCTCACCAAGAGTGGAAATTCGCCAGACATCATTCTATCCAATCTATACCCGACGCCGGCGGCGCTGCCAACCAGCCAATCCCTATCCAGCGGATGCCTAATTCAGGATTCGGGCAAGGAACCGCTTGCTGCGCTGGTTTCGCGGGTGCGAGAAGAATTGGGCCGGGCGGTTCATCTCTACGATCGCGCCCTGGTCCATGAAGACGATGCGGTCGGCGATCTGACGGGCAAATCCCATCTCATGGGTCACGCACAGCATGGTCATGCCGTCCTCCGCCAGCGCGACAATGGTGTCGAGCACCTCCTTGACCATTCCGGATCGAGCGCCGAGGTCGGCTCGTCGAACAGCATGATCTTCGGGCTCATGCAGAGGGCGCGCGCGATTGCGACGCGCTGCTGCTGTCCGCCGGACAGCGGGCCAGGATGTTTCTGCGCCTGATCGGTGATCTTCGCCCGCTCCAGATAATGCATGGCGATCTCTTCGGCCTCGCGACGCCGTATTTGGCGCACCCAGATTGGCGCCAACGTCAGGGTTTCAGGATCGTCAAGTTTGGGAACAGATTGAAGTGCTGAAGACCATACCGATCTCGCGGCGGATCACGTCGATCTTCTTCAGATCGTTGGTGAGTTCAACGCCGTCGACGTCGATTTGCCACTGCTGATGCTGCTCGGTTCGCGGGCACGTGACGCCGCACGAGACTGTATTCGTACCGGATCAGGCCCATCACCACGACATCGAAGACAGTGAGTACGATCGGCCAACGCCATGCGCGTAGGAGGAACGGTTGAGCTGTAAGGCAATAAAGAGCACGACAAAGGACGCCGGATACTCCCAGAACTTGCCTTTGAGCAAGCCGATCGCCAGCGCCAATTTCACGTGGCCATGACTCAACAGATAGAACGGATAGAAGTGCTTCGTCTCGATAGGCGCTTCGGCTCGCCGATGGCGATGATAAGGGCAAGCTGCCGCGTCTCCTTAGAGCCATTCGATGGGAGACGCCAGTTCCGCAGACAGCGCGACCGGGAGGAGCGGGCTCTGTAGGAGGGAGAGGGGGGAGAGGCGTTCGTAGCGGGTTTGGAGGTTCGGAGAGAGGCTCCGGCCGGCCCGCTACGGAGATACGACATGACAAAAGCCATTCAGAAGATAACCCTCGACCGATCGCAGGACATTCCCTTTGACAAGCTCGAACTCTCACAGAGGAACGTGCGCAACATCAAGGCAGGTGTTTCGATAGAGGATATCGCCAACGACATCGCCCTTCGCGGGCTTCTCATGAGCCTGAATGTGCGGCCGATCCTCGGTGACGAGGAAGAGGAAACCGGCCGCTATGAAGTGCCCGCCGGCGGCCGGCGCTATCGTGCGCTCAAACTGCTGATCAAGCAGAAGCGGATGGCGAAGACGGAACCGATACCCTGCATCGTCAAGCGCGGCGGGTCGACCTCAGCTGAGGACGATTCGCTTGCCGAAAACGTCCATCGCCTCCAACTCCATCCGCTCGACCAGTTCCGGGCATTCCAGACCTTGCATCTGCAGGGTCTCGGCGAGGAGGAAATTGCTGCGCGCTATTTCGTGTCGGTCTCGACGGTGCGCCAGCGCTTACGGCTGGCGTCGGTCTCGCCGCGCCTGCTCGATCTCTACGCGAACGACGAAATGAAACTTGAGCAGGTGATGGCCTTTTCCATCACCAACGATCACGTTCGCCAGGAACAGGTCTGGGATACGGTCTCGCGATCGCCCGTCCGCGAGCCGTATTACATCCGCCGGCTCCTGACCGAAACAGCGATCCGTGCCGCAGATCGCCGCGCGGTCTATGTCGGGATCGAGGCTTACGAGGCCGCCGGCGGTGTCGTCATGCGCGACCTGTTCGAACAGGACCAGGGCGGATGGCTCCAGGATCCGGCGCTTCTCGAGCAGCTCGTGTTCGAGAAGCTGAAGTCCGACGCCGAGGCGCTGAAAGCCGAGGAGGGCTGGAAGTGGGTCGATGCCGCAATCGACTTCCCATACGGCCATACATCGGGGCTGCGCCGCTTCTATGGCGAGCGCGCGGAGCTCAGCGCCGATGAGCTTGCCCGCCATGACGAGGTCAAGGCTGAATATGACAAGCTCGACGCGGAGTATGCCGAGGCAGAAGACTATTCCGAGGAAACAGAATCTCGGCTCGAGGAACTCGGCAATGAGCTGGACCGGCTGAATGATCGGCCTCATGTCTTCGACCGGCAAGAGGTTGCACGCGGCGGCGTCTTCATCTCGCTCGGCGCCGTCGGCGAGCTGAAGATCGAGCGTGGCTTCGTTCGGCCGGAAGACGAGCCGGTCGGCGACGCCGATGACGCCGATGCCGGGGATCACGACGATGGCGATGCAGATGGGGCTTCGGAATCTGGCGGCATCTCGGTCAACGGCAAGCCCGTTGCCGTCGGGACGGCGGAAGAGGAGGACGACAAGGTTCGCCCGCTCTCCGACCGCGTTATCGAGGACCTGACGGCGGCCCGCACAATCGCGCTCAGGAACGCGCTTGCGGCAGATCCGGTCATGGCCTTCGTCGCTGCCCTGCATGTCTTCGTGCTGAAGACCTTCTTCGTCTACGGCTCCGACTCCTGCCTCGAGGTCACGATGCAGAGCGCGAAGTTCGGTCAGACGCAAGGGTTGGGCGACACCGTCTGGGCGAAGGAGATCGAACAGCGTCATGAAGCGTGGGGCCACGATCTGCCGAAGAACTCAGCGGAGCTCTGGAACTATCTGGTCGCTCTCGACGAGGCCAGCCGGCAGGCGCTGTTTGCGCATTGCGTCTCGCTATCGCTCAATGCCGTCGTGCAGCCGTGGAACCGGCGGCCCGCGGCGATCGCCCATGCCGATCAGCTCGCTCATTCGATCAGTTTCGACATGGCCGACGCAGGCTGGGCGCCGACGGTCGACAACTATCTCGGCCGCGTGACCAAGGCGCATATTCTGCAGGCGGTCCGGGAGGCGAAGGGCGAACAGTCCGCGCAGCTCATCGATCACCTCAAGAAGGCTGACATGGCCCGCGAAGCGGCCCGCTTGCTCGAAGGCAGCGGATGGCTGCCCGAGCCGCTGCGTCTCGCCCTCGATCAGGCGCCTGCAGGAGAGGGCGACGATGCTGCCGATGTTGTCGACGACAACGCGGTGGAAAACGCCGACGCCGACCTGCCGGCATTCCTGACGGAGGAGGCGAAAGGCGAGGGGACCGCATCCGACGATGCCGACATCGAGGAGCGTCGTCACCTCGACGCCGCGGAATAGCCCTTCCCAGAAAGCCTGAGCAAGGCCCGGCCCAGCGCCGGGCCTTGCTTTTGGCATCGGAGAAAAATGCATGTCCGTCGTGAGCACGGATGAGAACGCGCTGCGCGCGGGAGGCGCGGCCGTGGTCGGCGACAGAGGGAGAGGTGGGGCCGGTGAAGGGGGGAAGCCGGGCGGCGGAGAGAGGGTTGCCCGGCCTGAACCCTGTCGCCTCTCTGGAGATCAGATCGATGTCGATATCCGAGAACGTCGCTCAAGGCGCAATCATTGTACCCGACGAGCGGCGCCTGGACTTCCTGCCTGCGCCGTTCGGGCGCTCGCTGCTGATCGTCGCCGAAAACGCGGTCTATAGTTTCATGGAGCGCCTGAGCCCGCTCGATTATCGGGGCGGCTTCTGGGATTTCTACGAACACGACGGGACGCCATTGTTCATGGCTCCGAAGTCAAAATCGCGTTTCCGGATCACCGGCGAAATCACCGGGTTTCAAGGCGAAGTCTCGGCCGAGGCCGCGGGGATCATCGCGATGCTCTTCACCTTCTCCCATCTTTCCTTCCAGTACCGGTCCGACCGCCTCCCGGAAGGCTACGGCCGACTCTATCACTATTGCGCTGACCATCCGGAAGCCTCGGAAATTTTTCAGGCGATCGACTGATCGATACCTCAGCGCCGCCTTCCGGCGCCGCGTCCGCCTGTTTGACTCCGCTGGCCGCGTCGTCTGGCGCGGGGCGATCCATCATCCACCTCTACCAGCCCGGTGACCACGAAAAGTGGCCGCCGGGCTATCTCGTTTCAGGAGCCACCAAAATGAACACCATGATCACCAACACGCACTCCGTCTCGGCCGGGTTCAAGGTCGACATCTCGCGCGGCCAACGCATCGACCGCGTCTCGTCCGAATGGTTTTCGCGGCCCGACGACGAGCGCTATCTCTCGCTCTCCGACCTACATCGCGCGGTCAGCGCCCGAACCGAGCGTGCTCGTGTCCGAACGGTCGAAAGTGCGGGGATCCGCGTCGAGGCGACCCGCGACAATGCTGAGCGCCTTTCCCTCGTCATGCCCGGCGGCCGCGAGCCTGTCGCGCCGACGCATTGGAGCTACGGGCAGCTTTGCAGCCTGGTTGGGGCTCCGGCGAGCTACATGCGCCAATTGCCCGCGCCGCTGGCGGCGATCAACCTTCAGCACGGCCTCCTCAATCACGATGCCGAACTGGTCAAAACGCTGGAGATGGACGATGGCCGTGTCGAATTGCGGGCTGTGACGGGCCCGGACTACGGGCGCATCTGGGATAGGACTCTCATCGAAGCGGTGATGAGCATCGCCGGTAACGGCACGGGCGATACGATGTGGAAGGTCCCAGGCGTGCTAGACTGGTCGACCATGACCCACAATCCGTTCGTGGATATCACCAAGGACACCACGACGCTCTATGCCAGCGACCGCGACGTCTTTGTCTTCCTGGTCGATGACACACATCCCATCGAGGCCGGCCGTCTGCCAAACGGTGAACCGGATCTCTATTTCCGCGGCTTTTATGCATGGAACTCGGAAGTCGGCTGCAAGACGCTCGGCATCGCATCGTTCTATCTGCGGGCTGTTTGTGCCAATCGCAACTTGTGGGGCACGGAAAATTTCGAGGAAATCACCATCCGGCATTCGAAGTTCGCGGCGCAGCGTTTCGCCCACGAAGCGGCCCCGGCGCTGACGAATTTCGCCAATTCCTCGCCGGCTCCCTTCATTGCTGGCATTAGGGCCGCCCGTGAACGGGTCGTTGCGCGAAACGATGAAGATCGTTCGGATTTTCTGCGCAAGCGCGGCTTCTCCAAAGCTGAAACCGGCAAGATCATCGAAACGGTGCTGTCTGAAGAGGGCAGGCCGCCTGAGTCGATCTTTGACTTCGTGCAGGGCATCACCGCGCTGGCGCGTGGCAAGGCGCATCAGGACACGCGGCTCGAACTCGAGGGCAAGGCTCGAAAGCTCTTGGAAAGTGCCGCCTGACCGCGGTCCGCCACACGCGATCTCCCGTCCCTTCCTTTCAGTGCCCGGCCATCGCGCCGGGCTTTTGTCATTCTGGAGACAGAGTTTCCCATGAACATGATCACATCCGGCGCCGCCAAGGCGGCCGCCACCTCGCTTGCGCACGCTGATTGCACCGATCGTGCGGCCAGGATTCTCCGTGCCGGCCATGACCTCTTGCCGTTTCTCGAACGCGGCCAGGCGATTGGCGCGACCGATCTCCGCACCATCCTGACGAATGCCTTCGGCGGCTCGGACGCCGAGGGTTTCTGGGCCTGGAAAGATGCCTATGAGGCGACCGAGGTCGCGCAGGTGCTTTTCCTGCGCAAATTCGGTGCGGCGATTACCACACGCGCCAACGCGCCACAGGCAGCACTGGCAATGCTGACGAAGGTCGCGGGCCTGGTCCCGAGCCACACACGGCGCTCGGAGGAGAGCCAGCAGCTCCAGCAATTTTCCACGCCGATGCCGCTCGCCTTTGTCGCGGCCCGCGCCGTCGCAATCATGGCCGACGATACCGTCCTGGAACCATCGGCCGGGACCGGCTTGCTCGGAATCTGGGCCGAGCTTGCGCACGCGCGCCTGGCCCTCAACGAGTATGCTCCAGTCCGCCGCTCGCTTCTGGAGCAGCTCTTCAAGGCGACGGTTACGCGGCACGACGCGGCCCATATCGACGACTATCTCGACCACTCGATCCGCCCGACTGTCGTCTTGATGAACCCGCCGTTCTCGGCCGGCATCCATGTCGACGGCATCGTCGCCGACGCCGCGTGGCGTCACCTCTCCTCCGCCTTCGCTCGCCTCGCCCCCGGCGGCCGGCTGGTCGCGATCACCGGCTCGAGCCTTTCTCCCGACAATCTCAAATGGCGCGATGCTTTCGCCCGTCTCCAGGACCGCGGCACAGTGCTGTTCAGCGCCGCGATCGACGGTTCTGTTTATGCCCGGCACGGCACGACGATGGAAACCCGCCTGACGGTGATCGACAAGATCGCCGCCGCCGATCCAGCGAATCTCGTTGCGTCGCACGGCGCCGCTCCCGATCTGGAAACGCTTCTCACCTGGATCTCCAGCCTGCCGCCCCGCTCGCCCTCGACCGCGCGGAACTCCATCGGCGCGTTGTCCAACGGCATTTTGAGCGTCTGCGCGGCGAAGGTGACCGTCAGCAAGGCTACCGGCGCCATGCGTTCCGTGGCGGGGACTGCTCTAGCAAGTCGACCATCGCCCGCTGTCCGCGCACCGCGATCCGTGTCTCGGCCACCTGTTCGTGTCGACGAGGTCGTCGAGCTCAACTACGAACTGCGCGATGCTGTGCCGAAAGCCCGCGTCGATGTCGCCGACGGCATCTATGAGCCATATCGGCTTCAAGCAATTCATATTCCAGGCGCGAAACCACACCCGGACAGGCTTGTCGAATCCGTCGCCATGGCGTCGGTCGCGCCACCCAAGCCGACCTACCGCCCACATCTGCCAAAGCGCATTGTCACATCCGGCGATCTTTCCGATGCCCAGATCGAGAGCGTGGTCTATGCCGGCGAAGCGCACTCCGGCCATCTTGCCGGACACTGGTCCGTCGATGCCACCTTCGACAATCTGAAAGCAGTCGCGCCCGAAACCGAGGGAGCTGCCCGCTTTCGCCGCGGCTGGTTCCTCGGCGATGGCACCGGCGCCGGCAAGGGCCGTCAGGCCGCCGGCATAATATTGGACAACTGGCTCAAGGGCCGTCGCCGCCATCTGTGGATTTCCAAATCCGAGACTTTGCTCGAGGATGCCCAACGCGATTGGAGCGCGCTCGGCCAGGAGAAATTGCTGGTCACCCCGCTGTCCCGCTTCCGGCAGGGCAAGCCGATCAAGCTCGAAGAGGGCATCCTCTTCGTCACCTTCGCCACGCTGCGCACCGACGAGCGCGAAGGCAAGCGTTCGCGCGTCCAGCAGATCGTAGACTGGCTTTGCCGAGGCGACGACCATGATGGAATCTCGACGGACAAAGCGAAAATATTCGACGGCGTCGTCATCTTCGATGAAGGTCACGCCATGGCCAATGCCGCCGGCGGCCGGACCGAGCGCGGTGAAAAGGCCGCCTCGCAACAGGGCCGCGCCGGTCTGCGCCTGCAGCGCGCTCTGCCCGATGCCCGCGTCGTCTATGTCTCCGCCACCGGCGCGTCCCAAGTCGAATCCTTGGCCTATGCCGAACGCCTCGGCCTGTGGGGCAGCAACGATTTTCCCTTCTCGACCCGATCCGAGTTCGTCGCGGCGATCGAGGACGGCGGCGTTGCAACGATGGAAGTGCTTGCCCGCGACCTCAAGGCGATGGGGCTCTACGCCTCGCGGTCCTTGTCCTTCGAGGGCGTCGAATACGACATCCTCGAACACGAGCTTACCGAGGAACAGGTCCGCATCTACGATTCCTATGCCGAGGCCTACCAGGTCATCCATAACAACCTCAACGCGGCCCTCGAAGCTTCCGGCATCACCAGCAGCAAGGGCACGCTCAACAGACAAGCCAAGGCCGCCGCCCGTTCCGCCTTCGAAAGCTCGAAGCAGCGCTTCTTCAATCATCTGTTGACCTCGATGAAGACGCCGGCGCTGATCGGTGCGATCGACAAGGACGTGAAGGAAGGGCACGCGGCAATCGTCCAGATCATCTCCACCGGCCAGTCGCTCACCGAACGCCGGCTCGCGGAAATCCCGACCCAAGAGTGGGGCGACATCCAGGTCGACGTCACGCCACGCGAGATCGTCGCGGAATTTTTGCACCACTCCTTCCCGACCCAGCTCTTCGAAGAATATTCCGACACCGAAGGCAATCTCCTGTCGCGGCCGGTCTATGACGCCGACAGCAACCCGGTCCTGTGCCGCGAGGCAGTTGCGCGCCGCGACGCCCTGCTCGAGCGGCTTGGCAGCCTGCCCGCGATTCCGACGGCACTGGACCAGATCGTCCAGAGGTTCGGCACGGATCGCGTCGCCGAGATCACCGGCCGGTCGCGCCGCATCGTACGCTGCGACGATGGCGGCATGATCAACCGCTTCGTCGTCGAAAGCCGGCCGGGTAGCGCCAATCTCGACGAGACGCGTGCCTTCATGGACGACGAGAAACCGATCCTGATCTTCTCCGAAGCCGGCGGCACGGGACGATCCTATCACGCCGATCTCGGCGCGAAGAATCAGCGCCTGCGCTTGCACAATCTTCTCGAAGCCGGTTGGCGGGCCGACGTGGCGATCCAGGGGCTCGGTCGCAGCCATCGCACCAACCAGGCCCAACCCCCGCGCTTCCGCATGGTCGCTACCAACGTCAAAGCCGAGCGCCGTTTCCTGTCCACCATCGCCCGGCGTCTTGACACGCTGGGCGCAATCACGCGTGGGCAACGCCAGACCGGCGGGCAGGGGATGTTCCGCTCCGAGGACAATCTCGAATCCCAATATGCACGCGATGCGCTGAGGCAATTCTACAAGCTCATCCACCGCGGCGACATCGCCGGCTGTTCGCTGGAAAAATTCGAGGCGATCACCGGCCTGTCGCTGACCGCGGAAGAAGGAGGGCTGAAGGACGAGCTGCCACCGATCCACACCTTCCTCAACCGCATGCTGGCGCTGACGATCGCCATACAAAACCTGTTGTTCGACGCCTTCGAGCAATTGCTGGCCGCCCGCATCGAAGGCGCCATTTCCGCCGGCGTCTATGACAAGGGGCTGGAAACGCTTGTCGCGGACCGCATGACGGTGAAGGAGCGCAGGCTGGTCTACACGCATCCGGCCACCGGCGCGCAGTCGCATCTGCTGACCATCGAACGCATGGATCGCAATCAGCCGATGCCGCTCCCAGACGCCCTGAAACTGGCGACGTACGATCCACGGGCGAAGCTCATGGTCAACGGTAAGTCCGGCCGCCCGGCGGTGCAGGTCCCGACACGCTCGGTCATGCTTGACGACGGCTCGGTCGAGCCGCGCGTCGCGCTCATCCGGCCGATGGACGAAATCCGTTTCGAGTTGCGTCAGCTGGAGGAAACGAACTGGGAAGAAGCGGCCGAGCGGGCCTTCTCCGCCGCCTGGAACACCGAGATTGCCAATCTCCCGGAATTTTCGATTTCGACCACGCATATGGTCTCAGGCCTGCTGTTGCCGATCTGGAAATTGCTGCCGCAGGATTTCTGCCGCGTCTATCGGCTGGAGACGGACGAGGGCGAGCGCATTGTCGGCCGCCTGATCTCTTCGGAAGGGATTGCCCGGATTTGCAGGAATTTCGGGCTCGACCGAACCGAGGTCATCAGCGCAGACCAGGTCTGGCAATCGCTGCTCGGCGGCTCCTCGGTCGTTGGGCTGGCGGGCAACATGACACTGCGTAGGGTGCGGGTGATGAACGATTACCGTGTCGAGCTCATCGGCTTCACCGACGGGATGCGCGACAGGCTGAGATCGATGGGTCTGTTCTCCGAGATGATCGCCTGGAAGCTGAGGTTCTTCATCCCAACGTCGGATGAAGGATCGGCGATCCTGTCGCGTCTCGTCGAGCGCCACCCAATCGTCGATGTCGCCGATCGGACCTGACCGCCATGCTTTCCGCCTCCGAACTGGCGGACCGTCTCGCGCGTGACGCCGAGGCGGTCTGCCGTCATTACCTCTCCGCCGGCCGACGCGCCGGCAATTACTGGATCGTCGGCGACGTCGCCAACAGCAAGGGCAAGTCCCTTTATATCCATCTCTCAGGTCCGCGGAAGGGCCGGTGGGCGGACGCGGCAACCGCCCAGTTCGGCGACCTCCTCGATCTCGTGCGGGAAACCTGCGGGCTGGTCGATTTCCGTGACGTTGCCGATGAAGCTCGGCGTTTCCTCAACGAGCCCCGGCCCAGCTCGCCGTCCGGCGACGGCGATGCCGGCGGCATCCCATCGGTCGAAAGACCGGCCGCCGAACGCGCTCGACGGCTGCTCCGGATGACGCGGCCGCTCGCAGGCACGCTGGCTGACGACTATCTGCGCCGGCGCGGCATCCTGCGGGCACCTTTGCACCCGGCGCTGCGCTTCCATCCGTCCTGCTACTACCGGGATCTCGTGACCGGCCGAACGAGCAGCTATCCGGCGCTGATCGCGGCCGTGACCGACCGCTTCGGCGCCGTCACCGGTGTGCATCGCACATGGCTGGACCCGCAGGGCGATGGCAAGGCGAAGGTCGACGATCCCCGCCGCGCGCTCGGCGGACTGCTCGGCAATGCCGTCCGCTTCCGCTTTCCCATCCACGGCCCCGTGCCGGTCATGGCCGCCGGCGAGGGGCTTGAAAGCATCCTGTCGCTCTCGCATGTCATGCCCGGCATGGCGATGGTCTCGGCGCTGACCGCCAATCACCTTGCCGCCTTCCGGCTCCCGGCCAGGTGCGAGCGTCTCTACATCGCCGCCGACGCCGACGCGGCAGGTCGGCACGGCATCGAGCGGTTGAGCCGCCGTGCACAGGCGCTCGGAACCCTCCCGCTCGTACTTACCCCCGACCTCGGCGACTTCAACGAGGACCTGCGCCGGCTCGGTCCAGATCGGCTCACCGCCCGCCTGAGGACCCAGCTCGCTCCTGAAGATGCCGAGGCCTTTCTGCCCGCGTGAGCGCGCCAAAAGAGGGAAGGGCAGGGCGCGACGGCTTGCGGCCGGCCGAGCTCTACTCGCGGCGTTCCGCCGCTCCCCGAGCCGGGCTTTGCCGTCTCGGCCTTCGGTGACGATCTCGCGTGCGAGAGTCCAAGCTGCCCGGTTTCCCAGCAACCGCCCTCGATCAAGCTCCGGGGTCAACCGCACGATGGGTTGGCAGGTAGCTGGCATTCCGGTATGCCGCTTCTGCGGCCGAACTACCGACAAGAAAATCCAGAGCAAGACTGGGTCGCGCCCAAGCTGCAACGCCGCCGCTCAGCGGTTCGCAACAGCTTGAGCGCAATCGCCCGACGCCGCATATCGTTGCTCGCCATCGAAAGGACCATGATGCGCCAGACCAGGCCATTCATTGTTGAGGTCAAGCACAAGAGGTGCGCTGCGAAGCAAAACCGCTCGATCTGGGGTGATATCGACCTCGCCACTATTGCCGCCGAAGCAGCGAGAGAGTCCGAGAAGGCGCAGCTTGCAGATCGTCGGCTTGTTGACTCTCATCCAAAGCGCCCCGATGCTGACGATAGAAATAAACCGCAAGTGGAACAGCCGATGGCCGACCCTCAACAAACTGAAGCCAGTCAAGCTCTGACCGAGGCGCCTGCGAAAGCAGAGCCGGTCGCAGCAAAGAAAAAGGCCGCGCGGCAAAAACCGGCGGCGAAAGCGCAACCGAAACGCTCGGCTGCGAAGGAAGCCGCCAGGGCGGCCATCTCGGAACCCATCTCACCTGCTCCCGTCAAGGCACCGCGCAAGATCTATTCCGAGAAGGAACGTACTCAAAAGCTTGCGCAGATCGAGAAGGCGATCGCCGGCGGCGCCAGCAGCAAGAGCGCCGTCAGCCAGGCCGGGATATCCGAGCAGACCTATTATCAGTGGAAGAAGGCTGCGGCGCCCGCGTCAGAAAGGGATGAGTTGAAAGACCTGGTCGCGCTCGAGGAAGAGAACAAGCGCCTCAAGAAGATGCTCGCTGAACACTTGCGCAAGGAAAACGAGGAACTGAAGAGCAGGCTGGGTCTTGCATAGATCACGTCGGGCGTCATCGCGCTGGGCCTAAAGCTGGAGCGGCGGAATCTCGCCTTCGCTGACCCGCCACACCCAGGAACCGATCTCTGGGCGCGCGGCAATCATGTCCTTCAGCCTGAGTTCAAACTTGTCATCGGCTCCGGTCGGGACAATGTAGAGTGCAGTTGACTGCCCCCGGTGCTGCACCATCGCGTTTGCGATCGGCTGGTCTGGCGCAAGGTTGTATCGCAGACCCTTGACGCTCTTGTCCCGGATTCTTGCGAGCGCGTCGACGAGCTTTCGCTCGTGAATGGAGTCGTAGGGGATCCAGTTTTCGCTGACGACCATCACGGCGATCTCCTCGATCACCGCCAGTCCGGCCGGATTGAGCCCGAACGTGGTAATGGCCATGAGATGGGAGCGATCGTCGGCCTCCCATAAAGAAAACTCCCGCTCGAAGCGCGTCCGCAGGCGACGATAGAGGTCGTCGTCGACCATGAGGGGAAATCCCGGCATGTGGCGAATGACGAGCTTGTGACCGACGCGGGCGGCCTCGAAATCCTTCACCTCGCCGACGACGATCATCAGCTTGCGCGGCCCCGGCCCGGATGACGCCATTGGCGCCAGCGCCTCCGCGCGGCGCTTCTCGATCGCCTCCCTCTGTTCGGCTCGAAACGCCTCCGGCACATAGAGCGTCTCAGCGAGCGGCCGGCCCTTGACGATCATCTGCCTGGCGGCTTCGCGCAGATGCCACTGCACATTCCACCAGTGACGCTTGCCCGCCCACAGCGACGTCCAGATCGTCAGTTCGGCCTCGTGCCACAGATAGTGCAGCAGCCCGCGCAGCGACAGTTTTCGCGCCTCGCCCGAAACACTGTCCGCTTCGGGTCCGGATTGCGTCGAGGCCGCGCGGCGGCCGATCCTCGACAGGCTGAAATCCAGCCTCAGCGCCGCCATGCCGCTCTGCGGATCGAGCTGGATAGCGCTGCCCATCAGGGCGCCAAGCCCCGAGAGCTCGTAGGGCGACTCGTAGGATGCGCAGGACGGATCGTGCTCGCCGCCGCTGAGCGGCATGCGCTTGATCGCGTAAAGGCCGCCCATTCGCGCGATGTACATCGGCAGGCCGTCGCCCCTGCACATGCACAACGGCCGCTCGTGCCGCTCGTACGCGGCCGCCACAACGTCCTGAAGCTCGGGCGCATCCTCACCGTAGAGCGAACCGCCGATCCTGAACTGTCGCACCTCCAAAGCTCCGGGTCGCCGCCGCATCCCCTGGCCGCATTGAGTCACGACTTTCCCCGGAGCGCAACCCGCCTTACGAACGGTAGCTCAGTGGGCGCCGGCAAAGGTCTCGAGAGGATGGCGTCGCTCCGGACGGTGATGCTGAACTTGCCGGTGGCCGCCACCACTCGGCCAAGCACCTCCGAGCCTGTCCTTCCCACCCGGCTGCCGTCGCCTCTACGTCGCGGCCGATGCCGCCGCCGGCCGGCACGGAATCGAGCGGCTCGGTCGGCGCGCCGGCGAGGCCGGGATCGCAGCACTTGCGTTGCGGCCGCATCTCGGCGACTTCAACGACGATCTGCGGCATCTCGCTCCGGCTCGCTCGTTGCGTGGCTACGGGACCAACTCGTCCCGGACGATGCCGGTCTCTTGCCCCCGTCCGGCTGAATGGCCGAAGCCGGCAGGCGGGCAGGGGCGGCGTCGGCGGAAGGCCCGCCGGCATGGCGGCGGCCCGGCGGAGAGGCCGCGCCCGCGGCCTGCCCGAGAGGCGATCCCTGCCACCCCGCGGTCACGGCCGCAACGGCTGCGCCGTCCTCCGCTTCGCTCCGGCCTTCGGTGCGGCCGCGCCCGCGGCGCGGCCGGGTTTCGCTGTCAGGCCGCGATCGGCGCGGCCACAGCCGACGGAGACCGCCATGACTTACGAGCTTCCCTTCGATGACGCCTACGAGCCTTACCACGCCTCCTCGCCGACCGACCGTGTCATCCTGGAACTGCAGATGTACGGCCACCGCCCGCATCAGGACGAGCCCGATCCCCGGCCGCTGCCCGATGAGTGCGTGATCCGGGCCGGCCTCGCCGGGATCGTCGAGACCTTTGCCGGCATGCTCGGCGACACCAGGCTCGAGCCCGACCTCGACAACCTGCTCTGGTCCTTCACCAACGTCTTCCATCGTGCCGCCGAGCGCATCGCCCGCGATCTCGACCGCAACGAGGAGGCGCAGCGATCGAGTCAGAATGAGCAGGACGGCTCCGAGGTGAAGTCCGTCGAGCTGGAGCGGCTGACGGCCGAAGGCATTACCTATATCGAGCGCCGCAACGTCCTCGAAATCATGCGCGATGAGGCCGCGGACCTCTACGAGGCGCAAACCGGCTCGGCATGGCGCCCCCGCACTGGCTCCAAGGTCAGCCACCAGGCGATGACGTCGGCGGTGATCGATTCCCGCGACTTCCTCGCCGCGCGCCGTCGCGCCGAGACCGAGGTGCTGGTCCCCGCCGGCACCAGGATCGCCTTCGCCGGCGGGCTCGAGTGCAACGAGCATGACCGGATCTGGGACGCGCTCGACAAGGCCCGCGAAAAGCACCCCGACATGGTGCTGCTGCACGGCGGCAGCCCGCGCGGCGCCGAGCGCGTCGCCGCCTGCTGGGCCGAGAACCGCAAGGTCACGCAGATCGCCTTCAAGCCGGACTGGAACCGCCATGCCAAGGCCGCACCCTTCCGCCGCAACGACCAGCTGCTCTCGGTCATGCCTTACGGCCTGATCGTCTTCCCTGGCTCCGGTATCACCCAGAATCTCGCCGACAAGGCCCGCCGCCTCGGCATCCCGGTCTGGCGCTTCACGGAGGCCGGCGCGTGAGTGCCGATCCTTCCTACGTCATCGAACCCGGCCGCTCGCGGCCGGTTTCGCCCACGCGCGATGCGGCGCAGTCCGCGTCCATGATCGCATCGACACGGCGGAATCGCATCACCACTCTGGTGTATTGCGATCCGCGTTACATTGACGTATATACGTCCGCAGCACAGGAGCGCGCCATGGCCACCACAGCCCCGAGGAAAGAAACACCTGTCTCGATGCGGTTTCGCGACGATGATCTCACCATCATCGACCGCGGCGCGGAGTTGCTCGGCCTGTCGCGCACGGAGTTCATGCGTCGCGCAGCACTCCACGAGGCGCAGGCGGCTATCCTCAACGAAACCGTCATCCGCGTGTCTCCGGAGGCCTATGATGCCTTCATGCAGGCGATCTCCGCCCCCGCGGCCGCACCGCCGCCAAAGGCGGCCGAGCGGCTGCGCCGCTCCGCGCCCTGGGATCGCTAGGTGGCGCTTTCCGGCATTGAACTCCTCGATGACGCGCACCGCCTCGACACTTTCGATTGCGGCAAGCCGGCGCTCAACGCATGGCTGGTGGGCTTTGCGCGAACGAACCAGGCCCGCGGCTTCACGCGCGTCCTGGTCGTTCACGACGAAGGAACGGTCGTCGGTTACTACGGTCTCGCGCCGAGCGTTATCCAGCCGAACAGCGCGCCGCGCGCGGTCCGGACCGGGCGGCCACCCGACCCGATCCCTTGCCTGCTGATCGGCCAGCTCGCCGTCGATCACCGCTATGCCGGGCAAGGCATCGGCAGCGGCCTGGTCAAGGATGCGCTCCATCGCTGCATCGCCGGCGCGGGCATCGTCGGCGGCCGCGCCATCATCGGCAGGGCCATCGATAGGGAGGCCGAACGCTACTGGCAGAGCTGGGGTTTCATTCCAGCGCGGGACAATCCGTCGGTGCTCATGCGTTCGATCGAGGACGTACGCCTCTGGCTGGCCGACATAAGCCACTAACTCGCGACGCGTAGCCGCGTCAGCAACAGCGGGATCCGGGCGCGCCGGCCTGCGGCCGGCCGGGCTCTAGTCGCGGCTTGCCGCCGCTCCCCGAGCCGGCTGCGCCGTCTCGGCCTTCGGTGACGATCCCGCGCGCGGGAGAGGAGGAGGAGAGCTGGGGCCGGAGCGGTTGATATGAGAGAAAGGGAGCGACCATGGCGATGATATTTTTGGGCGGCTCACGCGACATCTACGAACTGCCCGAACCCGCGATCGCGCGCATCGGCGCGATCGTCACTGCCGAGCACGGCGTGCTGATCGGTGATGCGCCGGGAGCAGACGCCGAGATGCAGGGGCTGCTTGCGGGCTACAACTACGAGCATGTCGGCGTCTTCTGCGCCGCCGATATCCCGCGCAACAATCTCGGCGACTGGGCGGTGTACCCTGTTCCACCATCCGCCGGCGCTCGCGGATTTGAAGCTCATGCGCCAAAGGATCGCGAGATGGCCCGACGAGCCGACTTCGGGCTCATGGTCTGGGATGGGATGTGCCCCGGCACCTGCCTCAATGTGCTGCGCCTGGCGATGGTGAACAAGCCTTGCGTGATCTACGACATGGCGAGAGGTAGCATAGCCACAGCCTACGGCACGGATGATTGGCGCGCGATGCTTCGTCATGCCGGCCCGGATGTTCGCCGGCAGATCGAGGCTCGTATGACGCCGGACGAGCGGCTGGCATTGCCGGTATGAAGGACGCTGTGCGTTCGCGCTTGCACACCCCTGATGTCTGACGAAGGCAGGGCTGGCCTGTTCGACCGATCCCCTGACGCTCGGCAGGACGCTCCGGAGGACGAGCCTGCCGTGTCAACTTGCCGCCAAAGCGGAACCGAGGACTGAAAACCCCGCGACGTTGGCGTTTCCAGCTTGACCGAGAGGTATTCCTCTCCGGAGCGTCACAACATCCGGGTTGCGGCCAGCACCGATCCCGATTCCCGAGCGCATCCCGGCCATACGCTTGTGGCCAGCGCCCTCACGCGACTTGTTGGAGTTGGGCGATACGGCTGGTTTCAGGAGGTGACCGGAGCGGCAGTTGCGGCACCCTCTAGCGAGACGTTGGTCGCCGTGGTGCAGGCAAGCGATGGCGGCGCAGGGCGTTCTCCGTTGGCCGCATCCCGGACCATTCCCGTTTCATGTCGCCTTTGTAGACGACCGCCTGCTTTGTGCGATCAACCCCCGTTGGGGGTACACTCGGCGAATATTCAGGAAAATTCGATTTCGGTTCTTTTGCTTGCGGGCAGGCGAAGGCCTGCCCGCGGTTTTTCGGCAAATAGAATTTTCCAGAATTTTCGCCGAGATGACCGCAGCAGGACGGCCCTCTCCTTTGGCGCCATCGGGAATGGTCCCGATGCAACCTAAGGAGAAGCACCATGGCCACCACGATCGCTAACCTCACCCAGAAGTCCGACGGCTCGATGGAAGGCGTCTTCGCCACGCTCCGGGTCAACGCCCCGATCACCCTGATCCCCAACACCAACAAGTCGCGCGAGGACGCCCCCGACTACCGGATCGTCAACAAGCGCACGGGCTTCGAGATCGGCGCGGGCTGGAACCGCGTCTCGCAGCGCTCCGGCGAGGAATACCTCTCGGTCAAGCTGGAAGCCCCTGAGATCGGCGTGATCTTCGGCAATCTCGCTCCCGCGCCGGGCGGCGACGAAAACAAGAAGGTCATCCTCTGGAACAACCCGCAGTGAGCTCAAGGGGCCGGTCGAACAGGCCGGCCCCTTCCTCTTCAGAAATCAGGAGGTTTCCATGAGCCGCTACACCATCACCGTCACCGGCAAGGGCCGCTCAGACCCCGACGCCATCATCGGCTACGATCCGCCGCTGCGGACCTTCTTCCTTCAGGCCTTCCCTCACGAGGTGACCGACGACCCGGCACTATGGCTCGGCACCTACGATCGGGAGTTCGACACTCTCGCCGCCCTGCATGCGGCAACCCTCGCCGAAGGATACGACTTCATGCCGCTCGCGGAAGATGTCGCCGTGAAGCTCGCCGCCGAAGGCGCAAGACGCTGACCGGTTGCCACACGAGGCCCGCGCCGGGTCAGTATTCGGCGGGGGCCTATTTTCTTGCAGTCCATAAACCCTTGGATTCGGCGCTCGGGGTCAATCGCTCGCCGGTGCATCTCGATAGCCACGTCGCCTTTTCGCATGCTCAATCGCTGCGCGAGCCGCGTGCGCCTCTTCCGCTTCTCCATAAAAGTCGATGCGGATACGGCCCCTCCGCCCGATCCTCCCCCACTCCCGTACGACACATATGTCGCCGAACAAGCTCGGCGCCATCGACAGGCAATAGTACCGTGCCATGTTGAGCGCTGGTTCGATTCGGTGAAGATGTGTCGCAGCGTTTGTCGGCATCACGCAACATTCGCGAATGACGACGACTTCGTCCAACGAGTTCGATGAATCGATCCGACGTCATCGATTCACAGTGCTGATGTTTCCGACGTGGCGACCGATTGGGCGAGCCGCCTGGGCGGCCAGGCTCTACTCGCGGCGTACCGCCGCTCCTCGAGCCGGCTTCGCCGTCTCGGCCCCCGGTGACGATCCTTCTCGCGACGCCCCAATCAACGGCTTGGCTCTGCGGCTCTTATGCCGAACCCGAGCGATCACCTTCTCCGACCAATCCCTCGATCATGCTGAGAAGGCTGGATGCCGTCGATGCCGGCATGTCCAGTATGCGCAGCATGAGCTTCAGCTTGTCGTCGGCTTCCTTGCGGCTTTCGCCGAAGAAGTGGGGTGCCGCCGCATGGATCATCTCGATCGGCGAACAGTCGAGGATCTCGCAAAGGTGGATCAGCCGTGTCGCCTGCAGTTTGGAGAAGGCCCGTTCATAGCGCGCGAAGATCGTCTCGTGCAGACCGACCATCATGCCGACCTGCGCGCGGTTCAGCCGCTTGGCGTCGCGATGCTCGCGGATAAACCGGCTGAAAATCTGCTCCATTTCGCCAAAGCTTCGAATGCCCTCGAAACCGGGCTTCCTGTAGATAGGTTTCTCCGATTCATCGTCGCTCGTTTGGACGAGCCCTTGCTCGTCGATATATTTTTCAACGTCCTTGATCGCCATCGCGACGGCTCTCTCGCCTAGTTCTGTTGCCCCAAAGAAAGCACGTCGAACTGACGTGCGTCTTCACCCCAATCGGCTTCGATTGCCGCAAATCAAAGCCAATTTGACACAGCCTAGCAGCCAAACTGCTCCCCAATCAAATATTCCTTTAGGCGCATGCTAGGAAGGTCAGCGCTAATTGTCAGGCGCCAAGCTCATCGAGATATTTCAGGATTGCCGCCTCGATGATCGCCTGCATCGACGTCTCGGCGTTAAACGAGGCAAGCTTCAGCCTGCGCTTGGTCCGCCGGTCGAGGTTCACATTGACGAAGAAGTTTTCCCCCTTCACGCGTTCGCGCTTCACCCGCCGTAACGCCTTTCTCGCCTCCTGACGCCTGTCGCTCTCACCGTCAGACGGATTGATCGATAACTCGGACGGTCGCGCACTCTGCTCCTCCTGGACTGTGTCGACTACATTGGCCGCCGCCTGCTTTCGCGGCGCGGTCGCGAACTCCTCAAGCGACAAATTTTCCTTCCGGCCCATCATGCCTCTCCGGCTTCACGACCCGAAACCAAGAGAGCATCGATCTCCTCCACCACGCTTTGCGTTTCCCGCCGTGCCTTAGCCACCGCCTCCGTCAGGTCCTGCATTTGAAGCGTGCCGATGCCGTTTTGAATGTCCTTGTAGACATTGCGCTCCATCACCTCGGTTCTGAACAGGTAGGTCCCGACCTTGTCCTCGACGATCGGCCGGATCTTGCGGTACAGCTCCGTGTGCCGCACCGTGAGCGATATGCGCGTCTTCAGCACGCCATGCCGGCAATCGCGGCCGAGCGCGCCGTTGAGGCGCACGACGGACTCGAAACAGTCGATCGCGCCCATCACTTCGCGTTTCGAAGCCTGGATCGGCGAGATCACCAGGTCGGACCAGCCAATGACCGGATCGACGATCGAGGTATCCTCGCCCGGTGTATCGATCAAGATGTAGTCGAAGCTTGCCGCTGAACGATCAAGAAAGGCACTGACAGCCCGAGCCGTCTTGTGGCCGACAACATCGATGCCTTCGGCCTGCGCATCCTTCTCCCGACAATCGCTCCACCACTTCGCCAGATTGCTGCGCGCGTCCATATCGATCATGGCGATACGACTGCCGCGCAAGGCATATTCACCGGCGATGTTCATGAGCGCGGTGGTCTTGCCCGCGCCGCCCTTGCCGTTGATCGCGGAAATGACGGTCGGCATGCTGCGTTCTCCTACAAATATGTGTTTCTACTCACACACGGTTCCATTTCTCGAGGAATATGGATTCGTGCGTTTTTACGCTCATATGACTATAGAAATGTAGAGTCATATTGACCATAGAAAATGCGACATATGGCGTTTTAAGCATCATATCAACGTCGAATTGAGTTGGCAGGATACGGAAATTTGTGGTACAAATTTCCAACGATCGGCGGACAGGCCGCCGATTAGCCACCTGCGGCGGCGAAGAAGGTCGTTAGATGAAACTCAAGCGTCGTCAATCGAGCGCGAAACGGTTCGTCAGGGACAAGGTCGCGAAGACCAGACTGTCGGCGGAGGAGTACTCTGCGATCGCCCGAGCTGCCGCGGAGGCGGGCATGACTATGTCGATGTTCTGGCGATCGCTCGTTCTCGAAGGTGCCGGTATTCGCCCCTTTCTTCCCCGCGAAGATCGCGCAATCATCCAGCTGCTCGGTCAAGACCTGCGGACAGTCGGCAATAACCTCAATCAAGTCGCGCGCTCCCTGAATGCTGGACGGTCCGTCCCGGACGCAGAACTCACCGGGGCGATTGATGACGCCCGAGCGATAGCCGTCACCGTCGCAGCTGAACTCGCGTCGATGACGAAACGCGCTGGTGCTGCGCGGCGAGGAGAGGTGACCTGATGGAGTTCTTCCTCGGCGCCTTCGAACGGGATTGGGAGCGCCGACGTGCCACGCTGCTGCACGAACTGCGGATGGGCGAGCACGAAGAGGTCGACTGGGACCGGCCGCGAAGGGGAGGGGTTGCCTACTTGCCTGAAGGCGGCGGCGGCGCTCGGCGGCCAGGCTGCGGGATTGCTTTCCGCGGCAGTGGTGCTGGGCGCTCAATGCGCGCGCGATTCGCCGCGCTGGCGCGGGGAAGCCAGCCGGCAGTGGTCAAACTTGCCTCCTACGGCGGCGGTGCCCGGGCGGCAGCGATGATGCGTTACGCTTCGCGCGGTGGGGAGCTGCCGGTTGAAAATGAGAGGGGCGAACGTGTCGCCGGCAAGGCCGCGCTGGTCGAATTGCGCGGCGAATGGGAGCACCTCTTCGACAACCGCGCGGCCAGCCGTGACGTAGGTATGTTCCAAGTGTCGGTTAGCGTGTCCTCGGTCGTGGGCATGGATGATCGAGACGAATTTGCTCGCGAGATCCTGAGAGCAGGCTTTGGAGAACGGCGCTTTGTCTATGCTGTCGAGGAGAAGAACACCGGCGAGTTCGAGGTTCGTGGCGTCGTCGTGCTGCGTGATGCCAGCGGCGAGCGTCTGACCGGTGACGCCAAGGCAACGGCGATTATTCAGGAGAGATTCGACACTTCCGATGTCGGCCGGGCAGCACACGTCCGCTTCCGGTTCCGCGGTTACGGCAACGGCGTGGAATTTGCGGCGGCTCGGGTACGAGAGCTGGTCGAGCACGGTCCAGGTGGCGTCCAGGACGAAAAGGGACAAGCGATCAGGACATCCGAGGAGGCGGGCGACCTGATCCAGAAAGAGTGGCGGCGCGAACTACACAGCCGCAAGGGTAGGGACGTCATGCATCTTATCGTCTCGGCGCGCGCCGGTACCGATGTAACCGCATTCCAGGCCGCCGTGCGTGATTTCCTGGGAGAACAGTTCGGCGGACACCGGTATGTCTTCGCGCTGCATGATCCGGTCGACGATCCGAAGGAGATAGGGCAGGGTGGCCGCCGGCCGCATATCCACGCCCATGCCATCGTCACCATGCGCTCGGAGACGGGCGAACGGATCGTAACCAACCCGCAAGTATTCCGGGAGTGGCGCGCCGTTATGGCCGAGAAAGCAAGAGAGCACGGCATCGATATGGAACTGACCGACCGGCGCGATCTTGCCAGCCCACCAGCCTATGGGCGCAATCAGGTACGTCCAGTAAGCTATGCGGAGCGGACCGAGCATGAGGGCACGAGCAGGGCTGCACAGGCCCGCTACGATGCCAAGCGCGCCAACCGGCACTCTGCGGCCCGATCGGCGCGCAGCGTCGGATATGCCGTCGAGGCAGCACGGGCCTGGGACGAAGTCGCGCGGGCCGATCCCAACAAAGCTGCTTCCGACTTCGCGGCTGCGCAGCTACCACGGCTTGAGGCAGCGCTTCGAGATAGTCAAATCGACATCGGGAAATTTGAGAATTCGCTCAACGCTACAAATCTGAATGCCAATATGATAGAGTTAGAAAAGTTGATCGGAGCTGGAGGCGTTCCCATGCGCACGATGACTCGGACGGAATTCGAGGCCTATGAAAAACGCGTTGAAGCCGCGCTGGCCAGTGTCGGAGCTGCGATCGAGCCGGTCGAGAAAAAGGATTTTGACGAGATCGCTGCGACTGCGCGTGAGGTCGTCAGCATTCGCCGCGAGTATCTGGAACTTTCGGAGCGACAGCTTGTGGTCGAGCGCGTCGAGCCTGCTCGACAAGGCGAACGGACTGACGCGCGGGACGCTCTCCAAAGTTCGGAGGGCAAGTCCCGGACGGCGGAACAAGCGGGCGCTGAAGGCGCCGCAGATGGAGTGAAGGATAACCGGGATCAGCACCGTTTCGATGGCGAGGTAGGCATCTCGCGGGGCTTCGACAGTGCTGTCGCTCGCCATGGCGAGAGGGCTGTGCGTGAAGGAGATGAGATCTTGGCGGCGTACGACGCTTCCTTCCGTTCACTTGGGCGCGCCACGACCAGATTCTCGAATGAGTATTCCCGCAGTGACCTATCCGATGACGAGCGTGCAACCATTCGCGCTGACTATCTTGCGGAGTCAAATCGATATGACGCTGTGCTTCATCGCTACGCCCGGGAAGCACTCGACGGGAACACCTATCTCTACGAACAATCGAAGGGCGAGGAAAATTTGCAGGAAGCGCTGAAGGAGGAGGCTCAGCACCGTGCTTCCCAGAGGGCGATCGACATGTACGACGCCACAAGGAATTTCCCGGCGCGGCTGCACGACGAGCAGGCGGTGCGAGCTGGTGACGAGTTGTTCGCACGCATCGACTCCGCGAGGATAGCGGTTCATCGCCTTTACGAGGCCGAAAATCGCGACGGCCATTCACGCTCTTCAAGCTTCGTTGAAACGGAAGCCGAGCATGATGCCCGGATCGCACGATTGAACGAGGCCGAGGTCCGACACGCCAGTCTGATGCGGGAAGCTGCCCGAGCCACGCTCGACGGCAACGGCTATATCCATGACATGGCAACGATCAGGCACGACCTGAACAACGAGATCCACATGGAGAGCCGGCGCCGCGCAGAAGCGGAACAGCGGCGTGACGACAATGTGCGGATGGCACCTGGACCGTCTGAACTGGCAAGCCGTGTGGCGAGGTTGAATGAGGAATACCGGGCGGATCCGCCTCAGCAGCAGGTGCCACGCTTGCGGGAGCTGGAGCGTGAAGTCGAGGAGCGTCACGACCGCGAGCGCGACGAACAGGAGCGTTAGGTCAGAACCATGAAGCAGCATTGGCACGTCAAACCGCTTCCTCCGCCGGAAGACAGTTCCGATCGCCCGGACGGCTTTGTGGGGCTCGCGCTGTTGGCCCTGATTTTCATCAGCCCTATGATTTATTTCGGGCATCAACTGGGTGCTCTCGAGGCTTGGCTGCTGCAGGCCTATGGATCGATCGAAAACTGGATCTCGCCCATTCGTGACTGGCTTTTGGGATAGTGGCCTATTAGCTGGCCAGCCATTGTATTTGTCGGCAATGTGCCCTAAATTCCGTGGCAGATTGCCGGAGTTGAATTATGATCACTGGTACTGCTGTCATTGAAGAGGTCTCACGCAAGCTCGGCGGGCCGAGTGTGCTCGGGGCGGATATTCGTTCACAAGCGGATCTCGCCATGATTGTCCGTCGCAGGCTGCCATTGGCCGCACTGAAGGGGTTGTCGCTTGCTGGTCTCAGCGAACAAGAGATCGAGCGCTTCGTCATCCCGCAGCGCACCCGTCGCCATCGGGCCGAGAAGAACCAGCCGCTGACTGTGGAAGAGTCCGACCGGGCCGTGAGGCTGGTGCGCATCCAGGCGCTGGCGGAAGAAACCTTTCAGGATGGAGCGAAGGCCAATCGATGGCTGCGCAAGGAACTGAGCGAATTGGGTGGCGAGACGCCGTTGAGCGTCGCCCAGACTGAGGCTGGCGCCCGCGTCGTGGAAACAATCCTTGGTAAGATCGCCTGGGGCGCTGCGGCCTGATGCGGCTGTGGCGGCTTTCGAGCCTCCAGTATGGGAATGCAACGGACAGTGGCTACGGCCTGCTGTTCGACGGTCGTTGGAACACCGTCGGACATCCCGTGACCTACGCGGCGACGTCGCCCTCGCTTTGTATCCTGGAAAAGCTCGTCCACGTTGAAGATCCCGCGCTGCTGCCAGCACTCGCAATGGTAATATACGACATCCCGAATGAGATCCCGGCTTCGCATCGATCCATTGATGACCTTCCTGCCGACTGGCGACGGCAGGAAGCCATGACACAGCGCCTTGGCGATGAATGGCTCACGGGAAATGACGCCGCTCTGCTCTTCGTTCCGTCGGCGATCGTGCCCATCGCTGACAGCCCGGACCGCAATGTCCTGATCAATCCACGCCACTCTGCGGCTGCGGCGATCCAGATCGAAAGGATTGAACCGTTTGATCTGGATGTTCGGCTATTAAGGGAATGAGCCTGCAGGCGCATCGCAGCTGAGGCGTCGAAAATAGCTGTGTATTTCAAACAGTTAGCGAGTTCCATAAGCTATCTTATGCAACTTTAGATTGCAAAATTTTACGGAACGCAACGACCGCACGCAAATATGCTGCATTGCACAAACCGCAACGCTGCCATGCAAAATCGGAACTGGAGTAAGGCCCCAAACCGGTGGAACTTCAGATAGCTTGTTTCGTCAGGACCTACCTCCTCCCAGGGACTGGCGGAAATGGTCGACTTTCACCTCCTCCCGATTGTCGACCTCCCATATAACGCCCGCCGCACCTCCTCCCGCGGCGGGCGTTATGTTTCAAACTGCTGTTTCTTCCGTTCCAGCGCTCAAAAAAATCCCTGTTTTAATAGCCGAAAAAAACCTATCGGGTGGATAGGCGGGTTTGATTCGACGGGTGTGAAATTGGGCGTACGATGGCCCCGACACGGGAGCAAATATCAATGCGTGACCTGCCTCGGGACGTTGATGCGGATGCGATAATTGGACTCGGTAAACTGCTCGATGATTTGATTGGCGCCCCTCCGATCAATGTGCACCAAATCGCAATCGAGGTACGAAAAGCAACACAGACAAAACTGTCGGAGCAAATGTTAGAGAACTTGGTTGTTGAAATGGCATCGTCCTCGTGGCCTGCCGATGCTTCTCGACAGATCATCCGACTAAGACGCTCATCTACCGAAAAGCAGGGGTCAAGGGTTGCAGCTCGAGTTCGAGACCGGCGTCTGGAACCGTCTCGTCAAATATTGCCGACCAGTCTTTTCCTCCCCCTTTGATCGCTGCGGCTCTCGACTTGGCTGCGACCAAGGTCTTCAATTTTTGCGCTGTCGAGTCGAATCTGGCCTCGACTGTTTGTATCGCTTGGGCGCGTCCTTCCAGTGCATTTGAATTGTGATTTCCAGGCGGCAAGTCAGCAGTCGCTGCCGGATGGGATTGCCGCGGCAAGACGTTACCGCCCTCTCCCCATTTGGCATAGGTCTCGGTCGTGGCTGGCACCGGTCGTGGCGGCAAGAATTCCGTTGCCGGTACGAATGGAACGTGGCTGCGTGAGAAAGCCTCCCACACCCGAAATGGTTTCATCGCGAAGAATCGCAGCTTGTCGGCGAGGATCGGGTTCTGGCCTTCAACCAGCACAAGCATCTTTTCGGATGCGAGCTGGCGAACCTCCTGGGGCATCATCAGGTCCCTCTCCCTCAACTGCTCGACCTTGGTGCGGCGATGCAGCCCCATCACCTCGATGGTTTTCGACTCCGTCTTGTAGCGGACTGTTTGCCTCCCAAGGCTTTTTGAGACGGCCTCAGCGGTTGCCTGGTCGTTCGCTCCGAGCACAAGCTGGTACCCGCAATTGCCCATGAGGGACTGCCGAGCGGTTTCGCCATAGATTTCATCGAGATTCTTCAGGTCCTGGACGATGAAGGCCATCTTGATGTTGTAACCGGCAACGTAGGGTAGCTTGCTGGTGATCTCGCTCAGCTTCTTCAACTGGCGGAACTCATCCAAAAGGAAATAGACCGGCAACGATCGCCCGTGGTGCTCGAGCAGAAGCGTATCGAGCGTCTGCTGGACAAACAGCGCCAACAGCGGCTTCAAAAGTGTGATGTCGGTAATGTTCGGCGCCAGGTAAATCGAAATCGGTCTGTACTTCAGCGCACGCAGGTCCATGTCGGTGACCGATGTCGCCGCTACCACCCGCTCGTTGCGGAAGGGCCGCAATGCCTTCTGGATGTCGAGCAGAGCAGAGGCTGCCGCACGTTCCGAAAGCGCAATATAGGCGTTGAAGCTCTCGATGGTGAAGCGCGAGAGGTTCGGCTCCTTCTCCTTGATGAAGGCCATGAGCGCCTGCAAGTCCACACCGCTGTTAAGGAAGGCGGTTACTTCGCCGAGATTGCGTCGGCCGCGGTAAAAGGTGCTTTCATTGATGTAGCTGATCGCGCCGGCCATCACCTGCTGCGCGGTCGCCTGCCAGATCGAATTTTCCGAATCGACGCTTTCGGGAACCAGGATGCTGGCGATGTTTTGGATGTCGGTTGTGCGGTCACCACGGTCGGGCCTGATAAAATCCAGCGGGTTGTACCGGTGGGTCCGGTCGGATCCCGGCGCGAAGAAGAAGACCTGGTTGCCTTTCGATTTGCGATAGCCGGCCGTCGACCGGAAAATCTCACCCTTGAGGTCGGTAACGATCATCGAGCCTTCATGGGTAAGCGCGTTCGGAATGACGTAGCAGGCCCCCTTCCCCGAGCGTGTCGGCCCGATGACGAGATGATGGCGCTCGTCATCGACACGCAAGACCTCTCGGCCGAAACGCCCGAGAATGTGCCCCTTGCGCCGAAACCATTTGCCGCGGCGGAGTGAGGCTGCGGTTTGGAAATGCGCATCGCCAAGTGGGTTGGACGGTGGCCGCAAACCGACATAGGCAACAATCGCGGCGATGAAGAGCGCGGGAACGGCTGCTCCAAGACCGACCCCCTGGAGCATGGGATTGTCGTCATACAACGCCAACTGTTGAACTGGGGCCCACGGGTTCGTTGTGATTGTCGCCTGGAGGATACGGCCGTCACCGTAGAGAAGCTTCAGCGCCAAGCCATAGCCCAGCAGCCAGAGGGCGAAGGCCATCGTCAGGGAGAAAACGACATAGACGATGCGCAAGGATCCGGTCATGACCCATCCATACGTGCGAAGAAAATCTCCGAGACCCCACGTCGGCCGCCGTCGCGGCGAAGCTGGATCACGATCGGAATGACGCTTCGGATGTAGGAGATCAGGTCCGCCTTCGGGTAGGCAGCGGAAAGCCCCGACTGCATGACCATCATCGCAAGCTGCTCGTAGGCGCCAAGCGGCGTATCGGCATGGACGGTCGTCATCGAGCCGGGATGTCCGGTGTTGATCGCTCGAAGGAAAGAGAAGGCTTCCGCCCCCCTCACCTCGCCGACGAACAACCGATCCGGACGCATGCGAAGCGAAGCCTCGAGCAGGCTCTGGATCGTCACGCTCGCCGTGCCCTGGTCGCCCTTCGAAGCAAGCAGATGGACGGCGTTCCGCTGCGGTGGAAAAAGCTCGCGCGTATCCTCCAGCGTGATGATCCTTTCGCGTTCGTCCACCGATTTGAGGCAGGCATTAAGAAACGTCGTCTTGCCGCTCGACGTGCCGCCGCTGATGAGGATCGACACGCGGTTGGCGATCGCAGCCCGCGTGAACTCGAAGATATCGCCTTGTTGGAGGTGCTCGACCAAAGCACGATCCGTCTCGGTCATGCCGCCAACGGCCACCGATACCTGATCGAAGGCACCGTTGTCGCGGTAGTCTGCCAGGCTGAAATCGCTGACGACCTGCTTGCGCAGCGATACAGCGCCACCGTCGGGTGCCGCCGGCGGCAATACGACCTGGATGCGCTCGCCGGTCGGCAAGGCCGCGCTCAGGATCGGCTTGGCGGGACTGATGAACTGGTTTGTCGAGGCGGCGACGCGCTCGCCGATGTTGACGATCTCGGCCGACGTCAGCTCAGGGATCGAAAAGAACTCCATGTGCTCGTCGCCCAGCCGTTCGACATAAACCTGACCCGGCCGATTGATCGAGACCTCGACAACGCGGGGATCATCGAGGAACGGTTTTAGCGGCTCAAGCGCGCGGTAGAGAAAATAGTGGCGGTCGTTGTGGCCGAACTCAGTTGAGACCACGTTCATGACGGATCTCCTTGAGCGCCTCGGACACGGGATCGTCGTACAAGGCTGAGAAGTCGAGGTCCTGGCGCACGAAAACAAAGATACGCTCGCCCTGGGCGACGCTGATGGTCGGCGGAATCTTGAGGCTGTCGCCGAGCGCCTGATTGGCCATGTCGGAAAATGTCTGGGCCAGCGTCGTGCGGGCGATATCCTCCGCGCGCTGGCTATCGCCGCTGTTATTTGTCGCCGATTGGCTGCCATAGCCCGTGAGATAGCTGGCCCCTCCTCCGACGATCGAGAGCAGGATCGCCGCGCCGAATCGTTCCCGGAACTTGTTGTCCACCCGACCAGTCAGACCAGCACGCCCGAGACTGTCGGCGCCGATGGAATCGAGGCGGACGCTGACCCCGTCGTCGCGCAGCATGCGGGTCCAGATCACGAAGATCCGCTTCTGGCCGCGCACGATATCGGACTGGTACTCGCCGATCAGCCGCGTCCCGGTCGGTATCAGGATGCGCCGGCCGTCGAAGGAATAGACATCCTGCGAGACGATGGCGCGGATCTGGCCCGGCAGGTCGCTGACGATAGCGGTTTCCAGGATGCCGGGAATAAGCGTTCCTTCCGGCACCAGCGCGTCGATGCGGTCGATTTTTCTGGCCTTTGCCGTGCGTTCGCCGAGACTGATCGCCGCCGCGAGATACTTGCTGTTGCGGTCCTCGCCCGCGACGGTGCCCCCCTGCCCTTCCCCGACAGCCGATCCGAGATGCTCGCCGCTTGAGCCCTTGTTGTCGAAGACGATCATGTTCGAGCGGTAGCGTTTTGGGAATTCATCCTCGGGCGGCGCTGCGGCCAGCCCGGGTTCGGGCGCTGTCGGCGGCGGCGGTGGAGGCGGAACGTTGAACTGCGTCGTGTCGGAATGCGCTTCCTCCTTCGCCGGCGGCGGAGGTGGCGGCGGGATTTGAAGGACCTCCGGTTCCGCCGGCCGTGGCTGCGGCTCGCCGTCGCGCACAAAGGACGGGGGCCGAAACGTCGTGGTCGAAAACTCCTCATCACCGGAAAGCATGTCGCGCTGCTGCGGCCGGCCGCCGGCGACAACGAAGTAACCGGCGACCATCCCGGCAAGGACAAGCACAGCGCCGCCGATCAGCTGCTTGCGCCGAACGGATCTGTCGGCGATCGCGGGCTCGTCGCTGCTTGCCAGGGCCTCGAGCTCGGGGCTGCGCTGGATCAATTGCCGCTCCTCCTGCGCTTCGTCGCATGAGGATCCTCGACTGGGCCGAGGACGCCGGGATCGGGCGCGCCGAAATCGGGCTTCCTCAGATTGAAGATGCAGATCCATTGGTCGCCGTCGCGCAACGTGAACTGCGTGGCCGTTCCGTCGACGACAAGATAGTCACCCTCTTTGCGGAAGTTCTCCAGCGTTTCGGAGAAGTCGGAATTGACGGCAAAGATCGCCGGTACGCGCCGGTCGAACTTGAAGAAGGTCTTGGCGCCGTCATCGAAGACCATGAGCGGCTTCAGCCGTGCGTCGCCTGAGAAGGAATAGTCGATGTTGACGTTGGCCTTGTCGATGCCGGAAATATTCGGCCAGGCAGCGCGCTGCTCTGCCTCTTTGCGCAAGGCGGCGTTGAGGTTCTTTTCCGGGTAGATGAAGCGGATGCCGAAGACCTCCCTGCCCGCTTCCGGCGCGTTGTCGCGCAGCTCCAGATAGTAGATGCGTTTGTCGGTGACGACATTCATGTTCGTCGTCACGTTCTTGGCGATCGGTTTGACGAAAAGGATGTTGCCCTTCTCGGCCGGAACCACCTGCCAGCTGTCGGTGTCGCCAAGCGAGATCGTCTGGAACTTTTCATCCTCGTCGAAGATGATCATGGTCGAGATGCCGTAGGTGGCTGAAACCTGGACGACATTGTTCTCCTGATAGACCACGCTGGTGATGCGCTGGTCGAGAGAGCCGCCGCGCGGCGTCTGCGCCGCGATGGCGGGCGGGGCGACAATGGTGAGACAGACTGCCGTGACCGCAAGTGCAGCAAGCCTCATCACTGGCTCCCCGGCGTCACGGTCTCCTGGTCGCGCCGATAGTCGTAGACCTGGAAGCCGAGGGGATTTTCGAAGCGCCACTCGTTCTTGATCGGCGTGTCGGTGTAGCGGAAGCGCACGACCGAGATCCAATGCCGGTCGATCGCTTCGGTCTCGCTTTTCTCGGTGGTGGAAAAGCGCACGATCGCCGTCGAATTGTTCGGGAAGCTGACCGACTTGATATCGACCAGAACGCGCTTCAGCTTGCCGTAGACCTTTGCCGGATTCTGCGGGTTGGCGGCGCTGTAGAGCGCTTGGAGTTCGCGCGCCGCGTCGCCTGTCGAAAGAAGCGCGGCGATCCCAAAATTTTCCTCGATCGCGTAGGGATCGTAGCCCTCGCGGCTGCGGATGTAGCGCACCACATTGGCCTGTGTCACCGCTTCCTGCTCGGCAAGACTGGCGGGCCGGGTAAGGCCCGACTTCACCTCGATATAGCCGGTGTTCTTGTCGACTTCGACGAGATAGGGCTCGAAGCTCTTGAGCGGCAGCATCAGCACGACGGCGATCAGGCTCAGCACGGCAATGCCGGCAAACACCAGGGCAAAGAACCAGGCAATGCGGCTCGAGCGCTTCGCCCGCTTGATGATCTCGGCCTCCCAGATTGCTCCGTCCTGGAAGTACGATCGCAGTCTGTCGTCGGTGCTCTCTGCCATGCTTTCCGTCGAGTTTGGGCCAGACAATCATCGACGCGACTATCCGGGCGTTCCATTGGCTGTGATGGCACGCTGCATGGCCTCGCGGGCCATGTTGCGCGGCGGATGGAGTTGCGCCTGCACACGGTGGACAGCGGCCTGCATCTGGCGCGACGATGTGCCGATGGCCACGCGACCGAACATGATGCCGCGATCGGTGAAGGAGCGGGATCGATGGCCGATCGGCGTCGCCAGGCCGCCGACGATGCCTTGCGCCAGCGCTTGGATCTGGATGAGGACAAAGGAGCCGGCGAGGCACAGCATGATGAAGGCGGCGAAATCGCTGAGCTTCAGTTCGCGGTTGCCGGAGATCTGGTTGATCTTGGTGAGCTCCGGGGCCATGGCTGCGATCAGGAAAGCGGCAATCACATAGACGAAGAGCGGGATCAGCGCATAAAGCAGCGACTGATTCAGCCAGCCGATGGCGTAGTTACGCGTCGAGCCGAACAACATGCAGGAGATGAAGATCGGCGCTGTTCCGAGCAGCACCCAAAGGATCACCTTGGCCAGCACCAGGATGCCGAGCGCGATCGCAACGAAGAGCCCGGCAAAGACCATGATGACCATACCGATCAGCGCCGGCAGGACCGAGAAATAACCAGCCTGTTCGGAAAAGGTCGAGGCCGCCACATTCGCCGTCTTCCATATCTGCGAGAGCCCGTTGGTCGGTTCCGTCACGCCCGTTCCCGATGCGGAGAGCACGGCCCGGCCGGCGGCTTCCGGGACCTTGGTCAGCCAGTCGTAGACAAGCGCATCGAAGTTGGACCAGGTGCCAACGAGAATGAAGATGACGATGACGCGCACAAGGCGACTGATGATCTCGGCGACGCTGAGCCGCGAAGTGCCAAGGAAGAGTTGCGTTCCATAAAAGAGCACTACGAGAACGAAGAGCAGCCGAAGCAGCGGCTCGATGTCTTTGCTGAGCGCCTCGAACGCACGCTCGGAGAAGTTCTGGCCCGAGGCATCGATACGCTGCAGCAGTTCTCCAATGAAATCCTCCACCGCCCTGCCCTACTCCGATTGCCGCACTAGGTCGTCGATCGCCGCCAGGGCCGCTCTCCCGTCTGGATTGATCAGTTGCATAGGCCCGCACTCGACGCGCGGATCCGCGGCGTAGCCGGTGAGATTGGCTGGCCGCTTGCAGGGCGCGGTCTTTTCCTTTGGCGTTCCGCAGCCGTTTGAGACAAATGCAACCGCGGTGATGACCATAACAGTGCAAACCATCTGCGCCCTCATTCGTAGGTGAGTGCTTTTCTGGTGTTGGAAATGTCGGTGAGCTTGCGCTGATTGTCGGCCTGCAGCGACTGTACGGCACCATTCATGGTGCCGATCATTTCGTTGAGGGTCAGGCCGGTTTGCACCTGAAGCTGCGTGTTCTGGTCGATCGAGCCTTTGATGTCCTTTGACGTTCCGATCCCCTGCCCCGCGCTTTCCAGGGCTGTGCGTCGGGTCTCAACGGCCTGTTGCGAGCCGGTGATCAGCGCCGAAACCCCAAGCACGGTCTTCATCAGCTCCTCATAGGATTTGTCGCTCGCGAGCGAACTGTCGTCCTTGCCGGAGAGCGACTTCACCAGCTGCAGGCCGTTGATGAAGAGGGTCGCCGCCTTGGTGATCTCCGGCCCCATCGAGCCGAAGTTCGGCACGCCGCTCTTGATCAGGCTGTCGAAGGACGGCACCGCGGTAACGCTGAAGCCGTTGCCGACTGCGAGATCCTTCAGCGGGCCGGCATCGCTGCCACGGTCGCCGGTGACTGCCTGCAGCGTCTTATCCACCGTGGTGAGAATATCCTTGTTGGTGTCGAGGATCTTGGCGGTTTTCTCGGCCGTGTCCTTGGCGACGGCGTAGTTGGTCTTGTCGATGACGGGTATGTCGGCACGTGCAGCCGTGACACCAATGGCGGTCGTGGCGAGGAGAGCGAAAAAGCGTTTCATGGGGAGCCTCCGATCATTGCGGGTCGAGGAGCAGTTCGGCGTTCTGGTCGATTTTTTGGACACAGGCCTTCGCCGTGGCATCCCAGACAAGACCGGCGCGGTCGTCGCAGAAGCCAGCGACGTCCCGCGAGCTTCCACCACCGCCATCCTCGTAGCGGCCCGAGCGGCTGGCCCCCGAAATGTCGCTCAGAGTCACCGCATTCCTGGAGTTGACGAGATCGGCAAAGCCGGCAGTGAGCCCGATCATGCGGTTGAGCATGTCGATGTTGGCATTGCGGGCGCCTGAATTCTGGTCCCAGCTGTCCTGCACGGTACCGGTCGCTACCGCGCCGAATTGCTCGAACCAGGATCCGACATCACCCGATCCGTCGCCCGTGGCGCTCGTCAACGCAAAAGCGTTGATGGTGCTGGAGCGCATGCCTTCATAGGCCGTACCCGTGCCGCCATAGTTCAACGGAATCCCGGATTTGTCCGATCCGCCGAAGGCGGGCAGCCATTTCTGCGTGATGGTGCGGACATAATCCTGCGTCTCGCGGAAAGGCGGAATGCCGCCATAACTCTCGACGTTGCCCGAGCCGGAATTGTAGGCGGCGAGCGCCAGGGAGACGTTTCCGTCGAAGCGTCTAAGCTGCTGCTTGAAATACCGGGCGCCGCCGCGCAGGTTCTGCCCGATATTGTAGGGATTGACGCCGAGGTCAGAGGCGGTGCCTGGCATAAGCTGAGAAAGCCCGATCGCGCCGGCCCCGGACTTGGCGCAGGGATTGAAGCGGCTCTCCTGATAGACAAGCGCCAGGAATTGGTTCTCGTCGATCCCCTCCTCACGCGCGACACGTCGCACAAGACCGGCGATCGATGGGTTGGCATTGGCCGCGGCGACCGGATCATCCTTGCGGCCGGGCCGATAGACCGCGCAGGTGACGCTTTCATTGGTCGTGTAGCGATCGCGATCGACCTTGTCGATTTCCGTGGTCTTGTCGTTGCGATCCTGGCGCTCATCCAGCACGGTCCCGTCGATGGTCGGAATGTCGGCTGCGGCCGGCGTGGCAAAAAAGATGGCCAGAAGAGGGAGACGCCGGATCATGCCGCCCTCCCCCAGCCGCAGAGCTCGGGCAGCCAGGCCGCCGGATCCTCTCCAAGGCGGGTGCGCAGCGCCGCGCAAGCTTCGATCGTATCCTTGCGGCCGGACAGGACCTTGACGATGTCCGGCATCGCCGAGAGGTCCAGCCGGGCAATGACGGAATCGTTGCCGTGCTTGACGAGGAAGGTCCGCCGCTCCGGCGGCGTGTTGCGAATGAAGGCGAATTCCTTGGCTGTCAGCCCGAAGCGGCGGATATAGCTTTCCTCATCCGCCCGCGGGTTCGGAAAATGCAGGTTTGTCGCCGACTGCTCGATGAGTGTATGCGACTGTGGCGCCCGCGCGATATCTGCGGCCGACTGGGTGCCGAAGCCGACGATCCCGTTCAGTTTGCGGATCGTCTTCATCTTGTCGACGATGTAGCTGGAGAAAGTCGGGTCCTGCAGAAGCTTCCAGCCCTCGTCTATGAAGATGAGGACGGGGTCACCGGTGAGCAGCTCGTCGATCCGATGGAAGAGATACATCAGCGCCGGCGTGCGCACGTCTTCATTGTCGAGGATGTGCGTCATGTCGAAGCCGAAGATGCGCCGGCCAGAAAAGGAGAGAGCGTCGCGCGGCGCGTTGAAGAGCCAGGCCTTCTCGCCTTCGAACCAGGGCCTGAGGCGCGACTGCAGGTCGTTGGCATCGGAGCGCGAGCGCCCCATAAGAAGGCCGGACAGGTTGGCCAGCGTCCGCTGCTCGATGGGCTCCTGGCAGATGCGGCCAATCGCCCGCTCGAGCGTGTCTTCCTCCTCTTGGGCAAAGCCGTGACCGTCGGCGGGTGCGAGCATGGCCTTCAGAAGACGGACCAGGAATTCGCGGTGTGTGGGCGTGTTTTCCAGTTGCAGCGGGTTGAAGCCCGTTGCTTGGCCTGGCTGCAGGACCTCGTAGTTGCCGTTGACGGCGCGGATGAAGATTGAGGCGCCCTCGTCCTTGTCGAAGAAGACGGCGCGTGGTTCAGGCGAGATGCGAAACGCCTGCGCGAGCAGGAAGGTGAGCGCGACGGTCTTGCCGGACCCGGTCGGGCCGGTGACCAGGAAATGGCCTACGTCGCGCTGATGGAAATTGAACCAGTAGGGCGTTTGCGATGTCGTCTCCAGGATCGAGATCGGCAGCCCCCAATGCACGCCTGCCGCCTGCCCCGTCGCGAAATTGTGCATGGAGGAGAAGCCGGCGAAGTTGGCGCTGGACAGCATGCAGGAGCGCGCGATGTAGGCATGGTTGCCGGGAAGCTGCGCCCAGAAAGACGCTTCCATGTTGAGGTCCTCGCGCAGCCAGTTGACATTCATGTCGGTGAGGCAGGCGCCGAGTTCCGAGACGGCCTTGTCGAGCCCGGCCAGGTCTCGCGACAGGCAAAGCAGGCTGAAATGGTGGTAGCCGAACACGGCCTCCTGGTTGACGAGACTGTTCAGCGCAAAATCAATGTCGGTCTCGACCGTGCTGCCGGCCTCGTCCGAGGCACGGATCTGCCGCTGCAGGCGTGAGATCCTTTCCTGCGCGACCGGCTTGTCGGCCAGGGTGAAGGATTGGGTGAGAATGAACTCGTGGTTGACCTGGAGCAGACCGTCGAGCATGCCCGGGCCCGAGAAGGGCGGGTATTCCTTGATCGATAGCATCGCGCCGAAGCGATTGTCGGCATCGGTCGGCCCTTGCGCCTGCAAGATCCGCCTGGAGAAGTGCAGCCGTGATGTTCCGACGTAGCCGCGGATTCCCATGCGCGGCAGCCGCATCGGTCGCGACAAGCCGCAGGTCAGGATCGCGTTGAAAAATGCGCACGGCTCGGAATAGGGCTCGCCGTCGCGATAGCTGATGCCAAGCGCAAGCGCGCCGTATTTCTGCAGCTCGCGTGTGACATTGCCTACGACCTCTTCCAACTCGCTGATGCGTTCATGCGTCCGCTGCTGACGCAGTTCCGGCCGTGCAGATCGATCGAACAGCCTTGAAAGCGCTTCGGCGGTTCCCAATGGTCCGCGCATGCCGGCCCGTACGATTGTCAGGTACAGCTCGTTCGCGAACATGCGCTTCTCGCGAAGCGCCGCCATGTAGCGCGTGTTGAGCAGATCGCAGAAGGGATCGGAGAACGCTCCGCCGAACCCCGGCCTGACTTGTCTGCGGATCACCGTCGACCAGAGTGAATAGCGGCTCGATCCGAGCGCGCGGATCAAGGTGTTCTGCACGCTGGCGCGCATGTTGAGCTCGGCCTGGTCCTCGGTCTGAAAGAACAGGCCGTCGAGCTTGATGACCGACAGCACCGCTCCGCTCTCAAGGCCAATGACGGTGTCGGACAGATGCCGCATATAGGGGACATGTGTCGCAATCGGCCGCTCTCGCCGGCGCTCGCGCCCAAACCCCAGTTCGTCCGCTATCACGCCCAGCATTGTCATGGCCCGTAGGAGTTCGTGCCCCAGAACAGCTTGTTTGGCGTCCCCGGTGTCCGCCGACCGGCAACCTGGGCAAGGTCGAGGATGCGAATATCGCGGCTGGTGAGTGCAAACAGCGCGAGATAGGCAGCCGGCGCGATGGTCGCGGCCCAGAAGCTGGTCGTCACCAGGAACGCGATCAGCGTGGCGCCGATGATGAGGTAGAAGGCGCTGAGCGGGATGCCCCACATCATCGGTGGGCGCGTCAGCCCGATCACCAGCGGCGTCAGATGAGGCGTGTCGTCGGAGAGCTCGGCCATGGTTTACTTCCCGACCGCAGAGATCATCTGGTCGACGATCGCCGGAGCGCCGAAGACAAGGCCGATGCCGATCACGACGGCACCAGCCGTGAACCAGGAAAGCCGTCCGGCAAAGGCGAGGAAGCCAAGGCCGATCACCGCGATGATCGCCAGCAGGCGCCCGAACGGCCCGGTGATGAAATCGACGATCATCTGCACCGCGGTCTCGAGCGGCGCGAAGGCGCCAGAGGTCTGCTGGGCCAAGGCAGGTTCCGCGGCTGTGATAGCCAGCACAGCGACGACCAGCAGGAGAAATACTCGTTGCGCCTTCGGCGAAGCAGGATTTGGGATGATCTCGTTCATGTCGGGGTCTCCATTCAAAATTGCATGACGCCGCCTACCCACTGGCGCGATTTGCCGGCGCCCAGCACGCCGGTCGCCACGTCGTCGATAGCTGTTGCAACCGGGGCGATTTTGGTCCTCTCGCCTTTCCCTGCCTCCAGCGTGGGCAGGCCGAGTTGTCGATTGACCACCTCGGCGACGAAGCGGACGGTTTCCGGGAACGGCGGGATGCCGCCGTATTTCTGGACGTTTGTCTCGCCGGCGTTGTAGGCGGCCGCGACGATGAACGGATTGCGGTAGGTCTCGAACAGCGACTTGAGCAGCCTGATACCGCCGTCGATGTTCTCTGCCGGATCACAGATGTCGGCGACGCCGAGAAACGCAGCGGTCGAAGGCATGAGCTGCATGGGCCCGCGTGCGCCCTTCGGCGAGTTGCGGGCACGATCCAGCCGGCTCTCCGTGGCGGCGATCGCCAGCGCGAAATCCGGGTCGACTTGGTGTTTTCGTGCCGCGGCAACGACAAGCCTGGCAATATCGGACGCCGACAGCGGGGAAGGACCGCATGCGGGGCCTGTCTCCGTCGAAGATAAGTCAAATTGACTATCGCTCAGCGCCAGCCCGCTGACGCCAATGGCGGCGCTTTTCGAATCGATAAGGTCGCTCGACGGCACCCGGTTCGAAGCTTGAATCTTGCCAGCAGCGTCGACGGAAAATTCTCGTGCGCTACCGAGCCAACGGCTTCGGAAGACAGTGTCGACCACGTCCGGAACGTTGCCGGTGACCGCATCGGTGCCAGGAATAGCGGGAATTTTGGCGTCTTGGCTCCTTCGTTCCGTTGAGAACGCTGGAAAGGCGAGAATCACGCTTGCTATCCCGAGTAGGGTCGGCGCCACGAGGCGCCGGGCATACAAAGATAGAAATGGACGGGCCATGCCAAAACATCCAGAGCAGACAACATCAAACATCGGAATCGGTATGCCAGATGAAAAAGAATGTCAATTTAGCTATGATTTTTTCTTGTCTTGCGACCGCAAGACGGGCATATTCCACTCAGCAGCAAATCGGTTGCGGAGTACGGTTTCGATGAAGGTCCTAATTAGAGGCCTTGCTCTCTGCCTAGCGGCGGCTGTGCCGGCTTTCGCCGCGAGCCCTGTCGATCAGGCTTACATCCGCTCACTCGTGGCGCCGGGAAAGACCGTGTTGGTCATCGAGTATTACGACGGCAAAGGCGGGGTCACGGACCGCAGGGGCTTCGCCTCGGCAAGCGGGTTCAAGGCGGTCTCGCCGACCGATTTCGCGGTAAACGACAAGATCACTCTTCATCTCTTCGGCATCGAGCCATGCAGTGGCGATATGGTGAACCGCCGTGAGAATTTTACCGGCAGGTGTGCCGACTACGCCAAGCGTGGGCTTGAGACGCTGCTCAAATCGCCGAGGGTCATCTACTGCAGGGCGTTCGTCAGCGAAGCCAATGCCCCGGCTCAGGATGCCACCTGCTACGGCTACTATAACTATCCCGGCAGCCTCGACACGGTCGACATGTTCGAGGAGCAACTCGTTTCGCTTGGAACGCACCGGATTGCCAAAAAACCGGATGGCAGTCCGGCCAGGCCCGATCTCGAACAAGCCGAAAAAATCGGCCGCGGCGGATTTGGCATGTGGGCTGATCCCAGGATCAAAGCGCAATGAAGAGGGCCGCCCTCCTCATCGTGGCCTCCATAGCCGGGCCTGCGAGCGCGGCGCCGGCGGGATATTTTGACCTCCGGCCTGGCGTGGCGCTCGAAAGCGGCGACAGCTGGACGGACGCCGGCGCGAGATACCACCTCTACGGCGTTCAGTCCTGCCTACGAGGCACGTTCTATACGGATCGGTCCGGCCACCGAGAGGATTGCGGCGAAGCCTCTCTTGCCGTCCTTGCTGCATTCATTACCGACACCAGGCCGGTCTGCGCACCAGTGGCCACCATCGCACGGGTCGCCTATGTCGTCTGCTATGCGACAGTCGGCGCCGACCGACTGGATCTCAGCAACCTCATGATCACGTCCGGCTACGCTTTCGCTGCCCTGCAACCGGACGGCCTTCCCTATTCCCCAGCCTATGCGGTGGCCGAGCAGGTCGCGCGCGAAAAGCGCGCAGGGCTCTGGCAGTTCCAGGACGTGCAGCATCCCGCGATCCTTCTCGGTCGCGCTGCCGCAAAGACGTCGGCAAGTCCATGAGACTTCCGGCTGTATTACTGGTGGCTACGATTGCCCTCCCCTCCCCTAGCTGGACGGGCGACGTTGTCGGATCGGAAGTAACGCCCTTGCTGCCCACCGGAACCATAACGGGCCGGGCGTCGGTGATAGATGGTCGTACGCTCTGGTTTCCCCGGGCGGCACAGATGGTCCGGCTGGCCGGGATCGACGTTTGTGAATTGCCGCAATGGGCTTTCGACCCGACCCGCTACGGCGCAAACAAAGCGCTCAAACCGGTGCCCTGCGGACCGATTGCCAAGGCCTGGCTCAAACGCAGCATCGGCAGTAGCACCGTCGCCTGTACAGCAAAGGCGATCGATCTCGACGGGAAATACGTCAGCGCATGCTCCACGCACGGGCGCGATCTCGCCATCGAGATGCTGCGCGTCGGCTGGGCACGGGTCACCTCCCCTTCCCTGCCCCAATATGTCACCTGGCAACGCTACGCTATGGCGGCGCGCTACGGCATGTGGGCCACCTACGTCCTCGACATGGACGAGTGGCGCACCAAAGCAGTCGATCGAACCCTGCAGAGACAGCCGACCGCTGAATTCAATCTGCTGGCGGAGCGAAAGCGAGAGATCTCTCCACCATTCGCCGACGCGCGAAAACGACCGCGCCGGACCGACCGTTGCCATCCGGAGAAGAAACCATGGGACCTTCCAGGACCGCCTTCATCCTTGCCATCGGAGTCAGAGCATTGTCGGTCGACGTTTCCGACGCGGCCGCCAGCGAATGGGGCTGCGAGGTTCTCTTATGTGCATCTTCATCGGATCCGTCCTGGCATGGAGTGCCAGCCTGCCACCCGCCAATGGAACGACTGATTGCGGCGATGAGCAGCTGGAGCTTCACATGGCCTACCTGTCCCGAGGCGGGCATCGGAGCGCCTGGATTCGAGAGATACGCAGATTGCCCGGCCGGCTGGACAGTTGGCTATAGCGAGGTCAGTCACGGCACCCGAAGCGATCCGAACATTTGCGTAAAGAAGGGCGCCGCATGCGGTCGACGGGATAGCTGCGGCGACACGGTGTCGATACCCCGGCCGTTCCGCGAAGAGCCGTACTATTTCGATATCTCTGATAATGACGGATCACTGACCCGTCATTGGTTCAACCTGCGGCGCTAGCGCTGCCGGCGGTTGGTTGCAGAGCCCGTCTTCGATCGCTTTGAACCCAGCATTTCAGAGACTTCATCGCCAAAGCGCGTTGCGGACGAAATGACCTGAGCTCGCTGCGTGTCACTGACATCGATCCCAGTGGCAATCATGACGGCCGCGACACCCAGTACCTTGTCGCAAGCCTCCCGTGCGTTAATCGGCTCGGCTGCGACCAGCGAAGCAATTGTGCGCCTCGCATTTCGGTTGCGGAGCCAAATCAGCAATAATCTGATTGGATGCCAGCGTGGACTTAGGCGTCGCTGAAGTATGCGATTAGCAGCGCCTGCACTATCCAGCTTTGCAATCGCGCTCGGCGTGCCAAGCCTCTGGCCGCTCCTGCGTAGCCATTGGAAGTTTCTTGCGAGCGTCATGGCGACGAAATCACGTTCCGCGCTGGTCTAGCCAAGCCGCTATCCCTCGTTGAAAGCGGGTGCTCCAACTTGTGTCAGCTATGCCAGTGGCAAGAAAGGGACGAGGGACTCCCGTTTTCTCGAAAGGGGGGATGAGGCCATCCCCTTTTTCTTTCGGCCGGAATGCGTTATCGCCGCCTAGGGCGGTTGGGTCTATGTCACGCGAGGTGACCATGTACCGCGCTCTTGTCGTCGAAGACCAGGATCTGATGCGGCTCGCCTTGATCGCTGAGCTCAAAGACACTTTCGGCGACTGTTATGTCGCCGGCGCCCAAACACTCGAGCTCGCCGGACAATTGCTAAGGCAGGAAGAGTTTGATCTCGTCTTCGTCGATCCGGGGCTGCCGGGGTTTGATCCGACATCAACAGACGAGCGCATGCACGTCGTCGAAGCGATCGCCCATGCCTCACCCAAAGCGAGATTGATCGTCATCACAGGATCCGACACGCCGCCAGAAGCGGAGTCGTGTCGTAAGCTAGGAGTGGCCGCCTACATTGGAAAAACCGGCCTGTCGCGAACGGCGCTGCGCAAAATGCTGAATGAGATCGTTGAGAACGGATTCTCCCTACGCTACTCCGATGCAAGTGCGCCTGTCCCGGAAGTACATTTTTCGGGACTCACCCCACGGGAAGAGCAAATAGTCTCTTTGATGCTGCGCCGCCCGCCAGGAGCAAAACGTCGCGCGGTGTTCGAAGAAATGGCAAAAGAGCTTTCCATCGATACCGCAAGCGCGGAAAAATACTATAAGCAGGCACGCGCCAAACTTCTGAAGTTCGGTCAGCTTCCGAAGGGCTTCTAGATCGTGCGTCCGTTCAAAGTCCACGGCATTGCGGTACCGATCAATCGTAGCGAGGTTTCGGAAGAAATCTGGAATGCGTTGCAAAGCGGTCGCTACGAAGCCAATGAAGCCCGACGAATTCCGCGGGCCGTACGCGCAGGTGATAGGGTCCTTGAGCTCGGTAGCGGCCTTGGCATCATAACATCGATCATTGCGACTGTGCCCGATGTTCACGTCTGGAGCTTCGAGGCAGATCCCGAGACAGCACAACTAGCCCGACGGGTGGTTGCCGCCAACGGAGGCGATAATATCGTCCTTTCGAGCGGTATTCTTGCGGCCGGACCTCCGAAAAAAATGACTTTCTATCGTCGATCGGATCTTTGGATGTCCTCAGCCTTTGCGAGCCAGGGCCCCTTCAATCATGCCTTGGAGATCACCACAATCGATGTGGACGCGTTCATCGAAAAACATGGAATAAACGCGCTGGTGATGGATATCGAAGGGGCTGAGCTCGATTTGCTCGACCAGGCGCTACTCCCCGGCGTTGAGCGCGTCTTCCTCGAACTACACGATCATCTGTATGGCCTTGCCGGAATTCAAACAATCAACACGGCCCTAGCCAAGAAAGGCTTGATTTACGATCCGCGGGGGTCGAGCGGCCCCTGCGTCCTATATTCGAAAGAAGATGGAGAAAGATCGTTCGATGCTGAAATTGCACACGCAGTGTAAGAATCTCGCAGTGGCCGTCTTTACGCTTGCAGTTTCATCGACAGGACTTTTGGCTGCGTACACCGATCCGACAGTCCTGACAATTGAAGGCCAGCAACAGCACCCGCTGGAGCAATATTCGGTTGACCATTTGCGCTCCGATTTTGAGAATGTTGTCGTCGAGACCCGCACGCCCTGGACCAAGGAGGGCGAGCAGATCAAATACAGAGGGCCGCACATCCTTGATGTTTTGCGCAAACACGGCCTGGACGGCGCAGATTCGATCCAATTTGTGGCCTTTGACAATTTCGTGTCAGAGATCATGCTCTCCGAGATTAAAGCGTACGGGCCCATTTTTGCTATCGATCGAGCTTGCCAGGATGCGGATCGCAAGAGGGGGCGATGCAAGACCGGCCAGGAATTCACGGCCCTCACCAAAGAGGAGCAAGGGCCGATTTTCCTAGTCTGGCCATATGACCAACTCCCGAGCGATTACGTGCCGGCGCGTAATTCCATTTGGGTGTGGTTCGTCGTCGCTGTTCGGCCGCTGCAATGAAGCTGGCCTTTTCTCCTGCTGTCAGAAGCGCCCTCCCCTATCTGGCTCTCGGATTGGCACTTGCACTTTGTGCATGGGCGTTTCTTCGGTCTGAACAGTATCGAGCGGATTCCGATCTCAACTTCGGCCAGTCCTATGAGATTCAGTGGCGGACGACACAAATCCGAGAGCGATTGGCCAGGGTATTCGGAGCTCTCCGGCTCGCCGCTGCAACGGGAAAGCTCGATCCGGATCTCAATCAACAGGTCTTTCTGTTAGACACAAATGTCGAACAGGTACTTCGCCTTGAGTATCTGCCGAAATTCCTCAAAGAGCGCGACATGGATTCCCTGCGCGGCATGCAGGCAAGTTTGCGTGCGCATGTAGACCATGTCCTGAATGGGTCCAACAACATCGACGATGCTCTAAAATCCATGCCTGACCTCGAGCAGCGCATGTATGAGGTGTCTGGGACCGCCGTCGCACACGCGGCCATGCTGAACCAAGCCGGACGTATCGCTGCCGGGGCGTCTCGGAACAGATTCCTGTTCGCGGTCGCCCTCGCCTTCTTCGCCGCAGGCTATATTTTCATCCACCTACGCAACGCCTACGGGCGGCGTCGTGACCAACAACTTCGATCGTTCTCCGCGCTGCATGCCCATATGACCCGTTCACGCGTAGCAGCCCTGCGATTATTCCTCGATTTCCAGGACGAAGGCAATTTCGGGAACGCCGACATGTTAAAGGCGGCCAAGGAAGCTGTGCAACAATTGGAGTCGATCACAGCTGGGTTGGCGAACATAGCATTCGCCCACGCGGATGGCGTCAAGGAACCGCTTACAACAATCATCAACTCCGTTACGCGGACGCATTCGGCGAAATTCGACGTCCAAGTGACGCCAGAGGTGAAAGAGATTCAGCTTCCGGCTGTTCAAATCCGACTGGTTCTGGACGAGTTGGTGCGAAACGCCGTCTTGGCGTGCAGCCAAGAGAAAAGCCTGCGGATTGAGATAAAGGCATACGCACAACGGCGCTCTTTGCTTCATTCACGACGAGTGGTCATCGAGATAACCGACAACGGACCAGGTATGTCTGGCGAGATCCTTCGAAAGGTGACCACTCCTTTTTTCTCCACCAGAGCGGGCTCGCATACGGGTTTGGGACTTGCGGGATGTGCTCACATGATCGCTGCTCTTAAGGGGCAGTTTTCCATTGCATCCGAGCTTAAGCGGGGGACGGCCGTTTCGATCAAACTGCCGTTATGAGCAGAGGGTCCGTTATCGCGCTGGTGATGCGGCGAGCAGGAGGTGAGCACCTTTACGTCATCGTTGGTCCCGTGCTCCCCTGAAATGTCCTCGCTTTGAGGTTAACAAGTCCCGAATCCGGAGCCAGCACGTCGCGCCATTCAGTCAGGCGAGCGCCCTCGTCCCAATCCTCGTCGTAGAGCACGGTCGGGCGTGTAATCGTCCTGGCACGCTCGCGCCGGCGCGACGTCGGCGCGGCTGAGCCGCTTCGACGAGCGCGCCAGGACCGTGTCGATCTCGGCGAACTCTTGCGCGAGCGAATCGTCTTCCGGTTCCTCTGCTGCAGCGACGATTTGCGCTTTCAGAAAGAATCCCC